>JBGQAU010000004.1:0-73750 GCA_041494445.1 Acidobacteriota bacterium
GCGACGATCCCGTCGGCCGGTGCGCCGGCCTTGTACGAGGTCAGGATGGAGTTGACTGTCAACTCCTCCGCGCCCGCCGCCATCACGGAAAGCGCCAGCAGCGCGACACCGAGCAGAGAACCTGAGACGACGCGTTTCATGGGGCACCCTCCTCTCCCAGACCCATTTCGAATCGAGCTGACCGGACCTCCGATCACTTCTTCGAGAGTACAGATCGGCAGCCAGGCGGACGCCATGGGGTGTTCACCCCACCGGGGATCTCATCACTCCTCCGGGCTCGTGACCCGAGAGGAAGAGGGCATCTTGATGCGCTCGCCTCCGGCTCGCGCCTTTGCGGGTTCGAGTCCTGGTGGGGGCATTCACGGCTGCCGGTGACGAACCAGGCCCCAAGTGACTGAATTAGCGACGGTTAAATGATCCAGCTGGGCATCGGTCCCGACTTGTTACCTTGTCTATTACTAATAGACGCGCTACTATTACGGACATGGTTCCTCCAAACGACGCCATCATCCACCGTTGCGTGGAACGCCTGCGCGAACTGCCGTTCGTGGAGGAGGTCACCCTGCGCCAGGAGGTCGACCGACTCGCCGGCAGGGTCGACGGGGTGATCCGCGTCGTCACCACGACCACCAAGAAGGACTACGTGATCGAGGCCACTCGAACGCACCTGACCCAAACCGTCGTGCAAGGAGTGATCGCTCGAGCGGCTCGATACGCGCCCACACCATGGATCTTGTTCGCGAGGCACGTGGGGCGCCCTCTGGCCCACCTGCTCGCCGAGCAAGACGTGAACTTCGTGGATCTGGCAGGTAACTGCCGGCTCCGCGTGAATCGGAAGCACTTCGGAATGATCGAAGGACGCCCCCCCGAACGCCGCCCCCGGGAAGGACGTGGCATCGGTGTACCGGGCCTGCAGATTCTGTTCGCAATCCTCGTCCGACCGGCGCTTCTGAACGCGCCGATCCGCACCCTCGCGGAAGCCGCGGGCGTGGCAAGAGCCACCGCTGCGGACCGACTCGCTCAGCTCCGGGAGCAGGGCCTCGTCTTCGAGATGAACCGAGAAAAGCGCCTCGCCGAACCTCGGCGAATCCTCGATCGATGGCTGAAGGGCTACGAAACGCAGGTTCGCCCCCGCCTTCTCATCGGGCGGTACCGAACCCAGGACCGGGATCCGAATGCCCTCGAGCAGCGCATCGAGCAGGAGCTCGGCAACGATCTCGGATGGGCGTGGGGTGGCGGCGCGGCCGCGTACCGGCTCACCCGGTACTACCGTGGTCCGGACACGACCGTGCACATCCAACCGGATCCCGGGATCGATGTCGTCAAGCGTCTGCGCGCCCTCCGCGCGAACGACGGACCGCTGATCCTGATGCGAGCGCCCGGGCCGATCGCGTTCGAAGGCGAGCAGCCCCGCACGGTGAACCCGCTCCTCATCTACACGGAGTTGCTGTTCGCCGAAGACAAGCGGGCCCGTGAGGCGGCCGACATGATTCAGAGGAAGTACTTGGGACATCTCACATGAACGGCTTCGTGCCGACCCACGTTCCGGTTCTGCGGGCGTTGGGAGAAATCTGGGGCCCCGATCGTTTCATCGTCATCGGCGCGGCGGCCGTGGGTTATCACATCGGCATGACCTGGCGCGGAACGCTCGACCTCGACCTGTCCGTCGCCGCTGGAATCGAGAAATACGAGGCGGATCTCGAAGGCCTGGGCTGGCGTCAAGACGAGAAGGTGCCGCAACGCTGGTATTCGCCCGAGGATCTGATCATCGATGTCGTCCCTGCAGAGCCGAATTCGATCCGTGCCGGCAGTTTCGCCTGGCCGGATGGCAGCACGATGAACCTGCTCGGATTCCGGCTTGCCTTCGCGGATGCAATCCCGGTCGAGATCGGACTCGCAACCAACATTCGAGTCGCGTCGTTGAGGTCGATCGTGGTCCTGAAGATGTCTGCGTATCTGGACACGCCGTGGGAACGGGAAACCGACCTCGCGGACATAGCGCACATTCTGGAAGCGTTCGTCGGGCCCGACGCGGACGAACGATGGAGTCCCGAGGTCATCGAGCTGGGCCTCGACTACGACGACGTGAGCCCGTACCTGCTCGGGAGCCAGCTCGCAACGGTGGTGGACGGACCCGAGTCCACGCTCATCCGTCGATTCCTGCGTTCAGCCGAAGACGACACGGATGGACTGGCGACACTTGGGCGGATGGCGCGTCGCGCGCCGGCCGGCTGGCGGGATCCCGACTCGCTCCGATCGCGGGTCCGAGCGTTCGGCCGGGAACTTGGCGTAAAACGGCACCTTTGAGCGCGGCACACGACTCTTGACAGATCCTCAAGACGGGCATGGGCGAGTGCGAGAACGACATCCTCGCTGCGCTGCCGAACCGGCGATCCCCCTGGCGCTCGGGGCGTGCTGCACCAGCTCGCCTCTCGGATCGCGCGTCCGTGCGCAACTCGCGCAACTCTACGCAAACTCTACGCAACAGCATGGAAGCGGTGGACACCGATGGAAGCGGTGGACAAGAAAATGGGCGCCGTTTCGGAAAAAGCTTGAAACGGCGCCCTCGAAATTTTCCCTCATAATCCGCTGGTCCCAGGTGTGCTCGCCCTTCGGGCTCGCCACCGGAGAGGAATCTGGCTTCTCTTGACGCGTTCGCCTCCGGCGAACGCTCTCGCCGGTTCGAGTCCTAGTGGGGACATTCGGTGCTCCAGAGGCGACTGACGGTCGCTCTCGGGCCGAACCGGACGTCTTGGGGATGCGGACGGGAACGACGGGACAGAAGGATGGAGGCGAGGTGAACAGAGTCATCCTAGAGATCTTCTCCGACTACCTCTGACCGTACTGCTGGCTGGCGGAGCCGGCCGTGCACGAGCTCGTGAAATCGGACCCGGCCGTCGAGATCGTCTGGCGCGCGTTCGAGTTGCGTCCCGAGCCCGTCCCGACCCTCGATCCGGGCGGAGAGTACCTGCAGCGCGCTTGGGAGCACTCGGTGCATCCGCTGGCCGAGAGGCTGGGGGTGACGATGCGGCTCCCGGCCTTCCAGCCCCGCTCCCGACGGGCGCACGAGGCGGCGCACTGGGCGCGGTCGCGAGGGCGCTTCGACGATTTCCACGCGGCCGTCTTCCGCGCCTTCTTCGAGAGGGGGGAGGACATCGGTGGGATCGCGGTCCTCGTCTCCCTCGCCGAGGCGCAAGGGCTGGACGGCGAGTCGTTACGCGACGCGCTCGAGCGTCGCGAGTCCGAGAAGAGCGTGCTCGCCGACGAGCGTGAAGCGGAGGCGCTCGGGATCCACGGCGTCCCGGCGTTCATCGCGGATCGACGAGCCGCGCTGACCGGCGTTCAACCCGTGGAAAACCTAAGGAAGATCGTCGAGCGCGTTCGCGCCGCGAGGGGATGAATCCGGCGGGCATCGGGCGCCCGTACTACATCAGCGGCGTGAGCTCCACCGAGAGCCGGGGAGCGGTCAGAACGCAAGCCAGGCCATCACGAAGAACGTGTCGTTTCCCGAGGCGTTCCGGCCGGTGTCCGCGTAGTTACTCCCGCTCCCGTCGAACTTCCCGTACGCCGTGTACTGGAGCGAGAGTCTTGCGTTCTGCCACGGCATGAAGTCGAAGCCGGCGACGAACACAACGGGTCCGACGCCTAGGTCGGCGGCGGCCCCGTCTTGTCGATCAGACGCATCAGCGCGCGGCGGTCGGGTTCGAGCAGCTCGGCGATCCGATCTTTGTGGACTTCCGCGACGATGATGTGCCCGACCTCGTTGCGGACGTCGCGGAAAATCCCGTGGCTCTTCATCTTCCTGGCCTGGTACTCGTTGTCCTCGGTCGGATCGACGTAGTGCACCAAGGACGCCTTGTACCGGTGAATCAAGAAAAGGGTCACCAGGGTCATCAGCCTCTTCTTGCGCAGGGATCGGTCGAACGCGTTCTGGTCGCGAACCGAGAGGATGCTGCGGTCTCGCCGGTCGTGGATGTTGGCGAAGATGACGTTCGCCTTTTCCTCGCCCGTCTGGCTGAAGAGGCCCAGCTCCAGGACTTCCGAGCCGGGGGTGTGCGGCCGCAGATGCACCCGCAGCTCCAGCGGGAGCTGGTAGTGTTTTGCCCACAGGCCGAGCCACTCCGCGAGTAGCTTGGGCGGAACCTCGGTCTGGACCAGATGCTGGACCTGGGTCGAGCCCTTCCCCATCGCCTTGGTCGCCGCGGTGTGGCCGGTGGAGGCCATCAACGCGCTGTCGAGCCGCGGGCCGCCCACGAGGGTCTGCGGCGTCCGGTACGGCGATTCGAGCAATCGGAATTTCCTCTGCAGGCGCGCCAGGGCCAGCATGCCGTCCTGTCTCAGGGCTGCGGCGAATTCCTCGGCCGCGAGGCCGTCGATCTGGTGCCCTCCGTACGTAATGAAGTTGAAGACGTAGCCGAGCTTCCCTAGCTCTTCCGGAAAGCGCCTCATCTCCTCGTCGCTCATTCCGGTGGTGTCCCAGTTGAACGACGGCGAGAGGTTGTACGCGAGCATCTTGTCGGGGTACTCGGCGTGAATAGCGCGCGCGAACGTCCGGGCGTCCTCGAGGTCGGCCGTCTTGGTCTCCATCCAGAGCAGGTCGGCGAACGGGGCGACCGCGAGCGACTTCGAGGCCGCGTACTCGATCCCGCTCTCGACCTGGTAGTAGCCCTCGGGCGACTTCGTCGGCTCGCAGTCCCAGTTGACGTGGATGCCGAGCGACAGAGCCTTCTCGCGAGCGGCGTAGAAGGAGGCCTTCCGGGCGAAAGCCTGCCACTCCTCGACGCTCACGTCGAAACGCTGTCCCTCGGCCAACCTGAGGGACAGCGCGTCCGCCACCGCCTGGCCGTACGTCTTCAGCCCCGCTTCCGCCTCCCAGGCATCCACGCAGCGAGTCAGGATCCCGTCGAGAGCCTGCTCGAGGATGGGCGATTTCGCGCTCTTCAGCGCGCTGGCTGCATCCCTGACGAGCGCCGTCACACCGGTCCGCTCGAGCCACTTGAAGGCGGCGTCGTATTCGACCTCGGAGATCGCATAGAGGAGGTGCCCGCGGGCCTCGCCGATCCCCAGATCGTGGAGCATCTTGAGGATGGCGATGTTGCAGACCTTGTAGCTCGGCAGGTCGACGTTCGTCGCGCCGAGAATGAACGGCTGATCGCGCTCGTCGCCGCGTCCATCGATGAAGGTTGCGGACTCCGCGTCGGTGCGGGCCACGATGATCCCCGGCACCCCCATGATGTCGAGCTGGAAGCGGGCAGCGTTCAGCCGCTTGATCTGCTCGTCCTGGGGCACCAGTACCTTGCCCCCCTGGTGGCCGCACTTCTTGACGCCCGGCTTCTGGTCCTCGATGTGGAAGCCGGGTATGCCCACCTCCACGAAACGGCGGATCAGGTTCCGGACGTGGGCGTCGCCGCCGTGGCCGGTGTCGGCGTCGGCGATGATGAACGGCCGATAGTCGACGACCGGGGTGGTCTCGAGCTGTTTCGCGCTCATGCGCGCGCGGGCGAAATGCTGGTTCTTGTCGGCGGCCAGCAGCATTCGCACGATGGGAGCTCCCTCGTCCGGCACCTGGCTGAGCGGATAGCTCGCCAGGTCGGCTCCCGGATCTTCCGCGCGCGATCCCTTCGCGGAGGTCGCCCAGCCGCCGAGGTAGATCGCCTCGATTCCGAGCCGTTTCATGGTCACGGCCTGGCCCGGGGAGTAGGGACCGAACGTGGTGATCTGGGATCGCTGCGCGAAGAGTTCCCGGAGGCGCTCGTAGAACGCCTCGCCCGCGGCCCGGGCGACGACGTAGTCGGTCCGGATGGTTCCGCGCTGCTCGGCGACCTCGCGAGGGGAATAGAGCCTCACGATCCCCTCGAATCGCGGGCTGTCGAGCCACTCTCGGACCTCCGCGACCTGCTGCTCGAACGAAATCATACGGAATGCCTGCCTCTCTCCTCGTCCCGCGCAGCGACGAAGTCCAGGTTCTCGGTGATCCGCGTGCCGTCCCTGGCGTACGCGTCCATGTACAGGCCGATCCGCCGTCTCGCCTCGTCGAGATCGTGGTTGTCCAGGTTGATGTTGAGGAGGTCGATGTACCACGGTGCCTTGACGTCGGCCCGCACGTAGGTGCGGACGATCTCGCGGGCGATCGGAAGCGTCGTGTCCTTCGAGTCGTCGTGGACGTCCCGGTTCCCCGCGGCGCGGAGCTTCGCGTGCTCGGAGACGAGCAGCCTCTCGAAGAGCTCCGGGGTGAACGGATCGCCGGCTCTCGTCCCCGTGTCGGTATCGGCCTCGGTCAGGCGGGCGCGCTTGTGCAGCCACTCCCAGAGGATGCTCAGGCGGATCTCGCCCGTCGCCATGTCCTCCATCAGGTAGAGCACGTCGTCGTTCCCGAAGAAGTCGGCGGGCTTGAGCGCGGCCGCCTGAAACCCCTGTCCGAAGGCATTGCCGTACTGCAGGGCGACGCTCAGGAGGTCACGTGCCCCTCGGACGGTGCGGGGCGCGGGCTCGAGCGACGTGAGGCCGGCCGCATCGGCCCCGGTGTAGGTGAGGCGGGGGAACGGGCGGCCGAGCTGGTTGTCCTCTCCGATTCTCTCCCACACGGGTCGCACGATGTGCACCATCTTCCAGTGGGCGATCCACTTCCCGCTCGCGCCCTCGCGCTGTTCCCGCACGGCACCCGCGACGGCCTTCTGCATTCCGCTTTCCACCCCGGCCCGCGAGCCGACGGGGATGTTGGGCTCCATACCGCCCTGCCACAACGCGAAGCGCCCCTGCCGGTCGGGCGTGTTGACCGCGCGCCGGACGCGATCCTCGTAGTTCCTCATGTACCCGTATGTCATCGTGACGGCGTCGATGTTGGGGTTCTGGAAATCGGGATCCCACGCCATGGCATCGGAAACGCTATTGATGTAGTCCCAGCGTCCGGTATTGAAGCCGACGAAGCGCGGGCCGAGAGCGGCGCGGATTTCCATGAGCTGGAAACTGGCCTCGAGCTGCTCGACGAGCACGTAGACCTTCACGGTTCCTCGGGCCAGGCCGAGGTGCGCTTCGAGCGCGGAGAGGATGTCGCTCCACAGCGCGGCTTCCTCGGCCGTCTGGATCTTGGGGAGGTACACGACCACGGACGCGCCGGAGCCGCGAAGCGCCTCGTGGTTGTGGACGACGTACAGCGCGGCATCGACGATCGACGCCGAGAACCCCCTGCCGTCTCTCCACCGCACGTGACGGTCGTCCAGGTGAAGCCCCCGGACTCGAAAGATCCTCGTCGTGAACTCGAGCTGCTTCCTCCATTCCTCGATGATCGGGCGTCCGAAGAAGCCCCGCGCCCACGCGTTCATCTCCTCGGCCACCTGGGCTGCGACCTGCAGGAAGACCGGGCTCGCTCCGATGGCCAGCTTGAGGTTCCGCTGGTTGTCGAGCGACATCGTCGAGATCTGACCGAGTGCGTCCTCGCCATCGAACATCCACCCGTCGGCGCCCGAGAGCAGGGCGTAGGCGACGTTCCGGATGCTCTTCTCGAGAGGCTCGTTCGGCTTCGCCGCGGGACCCGTCCCCTGGATCCACTGACGCCTCAGATCGGGAGGAATCTCGCCGCCCGCGAAGTTCCCCTCCCTGGCGTCACGGACCCTGATCCGCGTCCGCGAAATCACGGACTCCGGGTCGAGGAACCCGATCCTCTCCCTCGTTCGCGCCCGCTCCGCCCTCCGCCGGGCGCGAGCGGCCATGAGCGCTCTTCGATCGGGATCGAACCTCGCCAGAGCGGCGAGAGCCGACAACGCTCCGGGGGTGAAGATGTCCGGGTACTCTCTCTCGACGCCGGCACGTAGCTCGAGCCCGGAGGCGCCGCCGGACGCGCCGGTATCCCTGAGTTTCGCATCCACCCCACAACTCAAGAGGGACCCCCGCTCCCGCGCCCGATCCGGCCCGGACCCTGCCCGCGGCTTCGATCCGCACGGTGGCACCCCGCGGGCCCGAAAACCGCGCCTCCATCATACGATGACAGCTCGAACTGCGGCGGGACGCGAAGACTCGGGCCTACTTCAGAACCGCCTGACGGCCTTGTTGCGCCCCAGCTTCAGGACCTTCACGTCGGGATGGACGAGCGCGCCGTCTCAAATGGGCGGCAGAGCACCCCGGGGTGGCGGCGAGCTGCTGGAGCAGCTCCGTGGCAGGGACGCTCCAAGACCCGGGCGGGCGCTCGTCCATGGGAGTCCCCCTACGCGATGACCCTGGCGATGACGAAGGCCGCGGTGGCAGCGAGCCCGCCGATCAGGACCGTCTGGAGCGCGCTGCGCACCGGCGTCGTGCCCGTGAAACGGCCCTTGATGTACCCGAAGACCGTCAAGGCCACGAGGGTGGCCGCCACCGAGAAGATGAGAGCCGTCCTCGCGCTGGCACAGAGGAGGTAGGGTCCCAGAGGGACGAAGCCTCCGCCGATGTACGCGCCGGCGATGGTGAGCGCGCTGGCCAGGGCGCGCCGCGGATCGGGCCTCTCCAGGCCCAACTCGAAGCGCATCATGAAATCGACAAAGGCCTCGGGCCGCTTGCTGAGCGAGTCCACGATGGGCGCGCTCTCCTCCGGCGTCAGGCCGTAGGACTGAAGCACCTCCCCGACTTCTGCCGCCTCCGCGCCAGGCTGTCCACGCACCTCCCGCTCCTCGCGTGCGCGCTCGCTGCTGTAGTGCTCCGCATCGCTCTTGGCCGCGAGGTAGCCGCCCAGGCCCATCGCGATCGAACCCGCCGCAATCTCAGCCAGGCCCGCGGTGACGATGATGCCGGTGGAGGTCACAGCGCCTGACAGCCCGGCCGCCAGCGCGAAGGGCACCGTCAAGCCATCCGACATCCCGATCACGGTGTCTCTGACGAATTCGCCGGCTGTGAAGTGGTGCTCGATGTGCGGGGTTTGTGGCATCGCATTGCTCCCTAATCCGGCTGCCTGGCAGCGGGGAATCTCACAGCCCAGGCCTCTTGGGGCGGGCCTATCCCGGGTCGTGCAGACTGGGGCGAGCTCAGGCGGAGAAAGGTGCCTCGGATCGGACCGCGCCGTCCTGGTCCCCGCTCGCCCCGATCGCACACCCGGGAACGTCCGCCAGCGTCTCCCAGCGGCCGTAGCGGGCGATCCATTCCTGGTGGCAGGCCTGAGCGATCGTGAGGGCCAGAGGTACGCCCACCAGGACGGCGGGCACGAGCGCCACCGCGCCGGGGAGATTGCGGATGCGCCTGCGTCGTGATGCCGTGCCGAGGTCCACCAGAAGATGCCAGTAGTACTCACCTACAATGGAATACACATCTCTTACCAGGGCCCCGAGGCCCGGAGGTAGCCCGCCGACGGCGCAGATCCCGCGCCGCAGGCTGTCCAGATACTCCGCCTTCGATCGCCCAGGGGCCGCCGTGTGGACGGTCGCGATGCGCGAGGTGCGGTGCGCGTCGCTTCCGCCTACCATGACCTTTGAACTCGAGCCTCGGGAATCGACCAGCGCCTTCAGAGTCGTGCCGTGACTTCGCGGGTCCGATCCGTTGCAGATCTCGATGGCCGGGACCATCGGGAGCACCTTCGCGAGGTGGCGGCGCGCGGAACGAATCGACCGGAACCCTCTAAAGGGATGGTTTAGAACGAAAAACGCTCCTCGCGAACGCAACTCGGCGATCAGCTCGAAGCAGTTGCCGCGCAGACGGGAGATGTCCTCGTGGAGTCGCTCGTCCACGTCGAACACGCTGATGTGAATCCTCTGCGAGGAGCCCGGGAACCACGTGTCCACCTCCTCGCCGATGATGACTTGATCCTCGGCCTCCGGACATTGCGAGAGAAAATCGAGCGCGCCGGAGATCGTGTTGTGGTCGGTGAAGCAGACGAAGTCCATTCCCCGCGCGCGGGCCGTCTCGAACGCCGCCCGAGGCGCCACGTAGGAATCCTGAGCACCGATTGGCCGTAGATGCCCCCAACCCGAAAAGCTCGTGTGAACGTGCAAGTCCACGCGCTTCCAGCCCCGTGGAAGCGGGGCCGGACCTGGCCCGCGGGCGGAATCCCGCCCCGGCACCGGTCGCTCCGGCATCAGCGACTTCCCTTGAGAGCGGCCGAGGTTCGCTGCGTGGATCTCATGTCCCGCCTCCCCTCCCGACCCGGCGACGCGTCCATCTCCGCGCATGACTGCGAGCGGGTTATCCTCGGCCGAGTCTACACCCCCGTCGCGGCCGCGACGAGCGGGCTTGCCGCGGTTCCGGCGGTCTGCCCGCGGACGCACGTCGGCGCGAGGATGCGCGTCGGAGTCGGTATAATACCAGGGGGCGCTGGGGGCGGTCGCGCGGCTCGGGTTCGTCCGGGAGAAACGGCGTGAGTCTCGAAGTTCCTGCCATCCTGGAAGGCCGCGGGCTCGTGAGGAACTATCGCCTGGGCGCCACCGTGGTTCCCGCCTTGAGGGGAGTTCGTCTGGAGATCCGGCGCGGCGAGTTCCTCGTCCTCCAGGGACCCTCCGGATCGGGGAAGACGACCCTGATGAACCTGCTGGGCCTTCTGGACCGGCCTGACGAGGGGGAGATGTTGCTCGACGGCCGCGGGATCGAAGGGCTGGACGAGAATGCCCTCGCGGACCTACGCCGGGACCGCATCGGTTTCGTCTTCCAGACCTTCAACCTCGTTCCGGTCCTCACGATCGCGGAGAACGTGGAGTATCCGTTGATGCTCAAAGGCGTGCCCCCGATCGAGAGACGGCGGCGGGCCCACAGCCTGCTCGCCCGGGTGGGACTCGCCGGCAGGGAAGCGTCCCGACCGGACCTGCTCTCCGGAGGCGAACGTCAACGAGTCGCGATCGCCCGCGCGGTGGTCAACGAGCCCGACGTCGTTCTGGCGGACGAGCCCACCGCGAGCCTCGACACGCGGACCTCCGACGAGATCCTCCGCCTCGTGGACGAGCTCAACGAGGAACGTGGCGTGGCCTTCGTCGTGGCCACCCACGATCCGAAGGTGGTCGCGAAAGCCCGCCGAGTCCTCACCCTCCAGGACGGACGCTTCGTGGAGACGGAATGACCCTCTGGCACCTGGCCCTTCGCAACGTCGCCCGCAACCGGCGCAGAAGCCTGCTCACGGGGGGTGTCGTCGTATTCGGGTTCGCTGCCTTCGCGCTGGCGGGTGGCTTCATGGCGCAGAGCCTCGAAGGGCTACGCGAGGGGACGATCCGGAGCGGACTGGGGCACGTGCAGCTTGCCGATCCCGCGGAGTTCGAGGGCGGCGGCGAAGGGTCGCTGGAGCACGGGCTCGACGCGGCCGATCGGATCGAACGGATCCTGAGACGCGATGCGGATGTGGTGGAGATCCTGCCGCGGATCGAATTCGTCGGGCTCCTGAGCGGGGAGGGCCGGTCCGTACCGTTTCTCGGAGTGGGACTCGATCCGATTCCCGAGGCTCGAACGATGGACTACCCCGACATCCTCGCGTCCGGCCGCTGGCTCAGGGACCGGAGCGAGCGCTGCGTCGTTCTCGGCGTCGGTCTGGCACGGGCGCTCTCGGTACGGGACGGGGACACGGTGACGATGCTCGCCACCACCGCCGATGGCGTCCTGAACGCCGTCGACGCGACCGTCGTGGGCCTGGTCGACATCCCGATCCGGGAGCTGAGCGAACGCTACCTGGCCACATCGCTGAGCCTGGCGGGCGAGCTGCTGGGAGTCTCGGACCGGGTCTCGAGGCTCGTCGTCGTGCTCCGCTCCGCCGGCAAAGCACCGGAAGCGCTCGAGAGGCTGAGGCAGCTGCTGCGGCGCGAAGGGATCGAGCTCGCCGGAAGAACCTGGGAAGATCTGGCGGTCTTCTATCGCCAGGTGCGTCTGCTGTACCTCGGGATATTCGGATTCATGGGGCTGGTCCTCGTGGTCGTCGTTCTCCTGGCCGCGGCGAACACCATGCTGATGGCGGCGGCCGAGAGGACGCGCGAGATCGGAACGCTTCGCGCCCTCGGCACGCGACCGGGCCTGATCCGGCGACTGTTCCTGCTCGAGGGCATCCTTCTCGCGGCGGGCGGCTGCGTCGTCGGCGCGGCGCTCTCGGTCGTGCTTCGTCTCGTCCTGAACCACTCCGGGATCATGCTCCCGCCGCCTCCCGGCGCCGCCCACGGCTCGCCTCTTCACGTGCAGTTCTTCGGACTCGCATACGGGGCCGGAGCAGCCGCCATGTTCGTGACGCTCACGCTCGCGTCGTACTTTCCGGCCCGCCGTGCGTCGAGAATGTCGATCGTGGACGCCCTGACCCATGTCTGACCGTGACCGAGTCGGGCGTCGACGCCCCGGAGGTCGACTCGGGGCCGGGATCGCACTCCTTCTCTTCACGGGGCTCGGCTCGCAGTCGAGCGCCGGGATCCCCGCGCAGGAGTTGCTCGAAGCCGCGGACGCGCCGCGGCACGTCATCGAGGAGGGCGTGATCTCGGTGCGGGTGGTCGTGCGGGAGCGTGACGGGACCACCGCGGAGTCCGAGCTGGGGGTGTACGTCAGGGGCTCCGACAACACCCTCTGCGTCTTCCGGGAGGGCAAGCAGAAGGGGAGGAAGGTCCTCGTGGTCGGGAACCGGGTCTGGTTGATCGTCCCGGGTTCGAAGCGTCTCGTCGCCGTCAGTGCCAACCAGCGGCTCCTGGGAGGAGCCTCGGTGGCCGATCTGGCCCGGCTGCGGCTGGCCGACGAATTCGACGGGACTCTGAGGGACGGTGCGGAATCCTACGAGGACATACCATGCTGGGTCCTGGATCTGAAGGCGAGAAGCGCGAGGTCTTCCTACGCCGCCGGCACGCTCTGGGTCGGAATGAAGGACCGACTTCCACGACGGTTGCGCCTGACGCTGCGCTCCGGGAAAGAGGCGAAGGAAATTCTCTTCAGGTCCTTTCGCCGGGAGGGGAGCCGAGCGGTTCTCGCCCAGATGGAGATCCGGCACCTTCTCGCCCACGAGCGAGGGGAGGTGACCGTTCTCGACTTCCTTCGCTATCAGCCCGCGTCCCTGGATTCAGCGATCTTCTCTCCGGCGGGTGCGCAGTCCTCCCGCGACGCGCCGTGAAATCGTCGACCGGTGAGGGGGCCCGACGTGACCGCGCTCGGGAAGGTTCGCTCGGCGGCAGGGAGATCCTCGCCGCGGATGCGGGGGTCTTCGAATGAGCCGGTGGTACACCCACGGCTGGAACACGACGACGTCGCTGCGGTTGATTCTCACCATCGTCCCGCGCGTGCCACGGTGGCTGGTTCCTGCCATGGGCGCCGTGACCACGGCGATCTGCCTCGCCGGCATGAAACGCGAGCGGAAGGCCGTGACACGAAACCTCCGTCGCGTTCTGGGTCGGGGCGGCTGGCGCCTGCGCCGCGTCGCCTGGAGCCTCTTCTACAACTTCAGCCGCTTCATGGTGAGCTACTGCGATCTGTCGACCATGACTCCCGAGCGGCTGGGGTCGCGTCTTGCCGCGGATCCGTCCGGAGAGCATCGGATCCGCGCCGCTCTGGACCGCGGCAACGGCGTCGTCGCCCTCACGGCCCACCTCGGGAACTGGGAGGTCGCGACGCGGATGCTTCAGGGCACCGGACGTCCCGTACGCGTGGCGATGCAGCTCGAGCGGGCCAACGCGGCGGAGCGATGGCTGAATCGTCTGCGGGAGCAAGGGGGCGTCCGTGTCCTGCAGGTCGGGCAGGACCCGGGAAGCGTGCTCGCGCTCCGCGCCGCGCTCGCGAGGAACGAGATCGTGGCGATGCAGGGAGACCGCGCGCCGGGCGATCGGGTTGTCGAGGTCGACCTGTTCGGCGCGCCGTTCCGGTTTCCGCTGGGTCCCTTCCTGCTGGCGTATGGCTGCGATGCTCCGCTGATTCCGGCGTTCGTCTTGCAGGAAGGTTGGTGGCGCTGGCGCAGCGAGGTCGGCGAGCCGGTCCGGTTCCCGCGCACCGGAGACCGGCACGCCGACATCGTCGCGGGCGTCTCCCAGTACGCGGCGCAGCTCGAGCGTGTCGTCCGGTGTCATCCGGATCAGTGGTTCAACTTCTACGACCTCTGGCCGTCGTCCGAGCCGGCGGGCTCGAATCGTGAGGGGTCACCGCGTGAGTGACCCCCTGGCCGGGAGAGGAACCGAGCGAGCGGCCTCGCGCTCGTCACGGGTCGCGCGCTTGGCATGATACGATATCTTCTATGATCGAGGACGGTCCGCTGAGGCAGGAGCTGAAAGACCTGCTGCTAGCGAGGTTGCGCCTCCCGGGCGTGTCGGCGGACTCCATTCGAGACGACGATCCCCTCGTGGGGGGGCCGCTGGGTCTGGACTCCATCGACGTGCTCGAGCTCACTCTCGCCGTCGAGGAGCGATACGGCTTCAAGATCGCGGACGAGAAGGTCGGGCGGGAGGCGTTCCGGTCGATCGCCAGGCTTGCCGAGTTCGTGCGCCAGCAGCGTGTCTCCGGCGGTGGCCCGGGATCCGCCCGTACATGACCGGCGTGAAGCGCGAGTCTCGTGTCGTCATCACGGGCTGCGGGACCATCAACGCCCTGGGGCGCGACGTTCAGTCCTCGTGGGATCGTCTCGTCGCCGGCCGATGCGGAATCGGCCTTCTTAGCGCCCCTCTCGGAGGGGGACCCGTTCGGTTCGCCGCTGCCGTGAGCGAACCGCTGCCGGGAGCAGGCGCGTCGGCGATTTCTTCGCGGACCGCCCGTCTGGCTCTGGCGGCTGCGGAAGAGGCCGCCCGCCAGGCGAGGCTCTCCGAAATCGACGGCCGCGAGCGCGTCGGAGTGATCGTTGGAACGACGACGGGTGGAATCCGCGAGACGGAGGACTACTTCGTCTCCCGGCAGCGCGGGAGGCCCGGACGCCGCTCGGCCATCGTCGTGTTCGAGAAGGCCGGGACCTCCGACCTTCTGGCGACGCGGTTCGGTCTCGGGGGACCGCGTTTCACGCTCCACACGGCCTGCGCCTCCGGCGCTTCGGCGATCGTGATCGGTGCCGAGTTGATTCGGGGCGGATATGTGGATGCGGTAATCGCCGGAGGCGCCGATGCCCTGGCCCGCATGGTCCTGAGTGGTTTTCATTCGCTGCGGGTCGTCGCTCCGGAACCGTGCCGCCCGTTCGACCGCAGTCGATGCGGGCTCTCGTTGGGCGAGGGGGCCGGGATGATGGTTCTGGAACGAGAATCGCGTGCGGTGGAACGCGGGGCGGAGGTGCTGGCGGTGCTGCTCGGCGGAGGGCAGAGCACCGACGCGCACCACCTGACAGCGCCGGCTCCGGACGGCTGCGGTGCGGCCCGCGCGATCCGGGCGGCGCTGGCCCGAGCGAACGTCGCCGCGGAGGCGGTCGACCACGTGAACGCGCACGGCACGGGGACCCTTCTGAACGACGCGGCCGAGGCGGCATCCATCACGGCAGTGCTCGGGAAGCGGACCCTACGGTGTCCGGTCACCTCGATCAAGGGGAGCATCGGACACACGTTGGGCGCCGCGGGAGCCATCGAGGCGGTCGTGGCGGTGCAGACCCTACGGACGGGGCTCATCCCGCCGACCGTCGGTCTTCGCGAGCCCGACCCCGAATTCGGGCTCGATGTCGTCCAGGATCGTGCCCGCCGTGAGGATGTGCGCGTGGTTGTGTCGAACTCGTTCGGGTTCGGAGGCGCGAACGCCGTGCTCTGTCTGGGTAGGGCGGACTACCGATGAACACTCCGCCCGTCGTCACGGGGATGGGTGCCGTCTGTCCTCTCGGCGAGAGCGTGCCTCAAGCGCTCGCCGGCTTCCGGAGCGCGGGACCCGCGGCAACTCGCGTGGACTTCGATTTCGGCGCGCGATTGTCCCCCAACCACAGGAGACGTCTCGACAGGCTCTCGCAGCTCGTGCTGGCGGCTTGTCTGGAGGCGGCCGAGCAGGCCACTTGGGGGCAGATCGACGGCGATCGGGCCGCGCTGGTGATCGGCACCGGCCTCGGCTGTCTCGAGAAAACCGAGTCCTACCTTCGTGGCATCGCGGACGAGGGTCTCGACTACGCGAACGCGATGAACTTCCCGGATTCGATGGACAGCTCGCCTGCCGCCCACGTCGCCATGGCCCTCGGTTGCCACGGCCCGACCCTGACCGTCACGCAGCGCGAGATCACCGGCGAGAGCGCGTTGATACTCGCGGATCTCCTGCTGCGTCAGGGAACCGTGGATGTGGTCATGGTCGCCGCGGGGGACGCCGCGAGCCCGGAGCTCGAACGGCTCCTATCCCGCTTCGCTCCGGGATTACGGCCGGGGGAAGCCGCCGCCGCGCTCGTCCTCGAGACGACGGAGTCCGCGGCGCGACGTGGAGCGAGAATCATCGGATCGCTGATCGGGCACGGGCAAGCCGGTTTTCCGCTCGCCGGCACGGCTCTGAGGTGTGGCGCGCCCGAAGTCCTGGCCAGGGCGCGGGAACTGGCGCTTTCCATGGCCGGGATTCCCCCCGGTCAGGCAGGCGAGATTCCCACCGTCGTGGCGGAGGAGATCTCGAGCCGCATCGGCTGGGTCCTGGCCGATGGCGTACTCCGCGCGGTCCTCGCGATGGATCGGATCGCTGCCCGGGCCGGGGGCGCCGCCATCGTGGCGCGACAGGCTCGAGGGGGCTCGTCCGCCGCGGTCGTCCTCGGGCCTGGACGGTGAGCCGTGAGAATCGCGGCGCTCGTTCCCGCCTACGATGCCGAAAGCACGGTGGCCGACGTCGTGGAAGCGACCCGACGGGTTCTGCCCGAGGTCGTCGTGGTCGACGATGGGTCCTCGGACCACACCGCTACGGTGGCCCGAGGCGCAGGGGCCGTCGTGCTTCGGCTGGACTCGAATGGAGGAAAGGGAGCCGCGCTCCGTGCGGGTTTCCGGCATCTCCTCGAAGGCGGCGCCGAAGCCGTGGTGACCCTCGATGCGGATGGGCAGCACGACCCCGGCGAGATTCCGCGGCTCGTGGAACTCTGGAGCTCGTCGGGCGCCGGGGTCGTGATCGGATCGCAGCTCCACCTGCGAGGAGGGATGCTCCCGATCCGCCGCTTCGGCAACCGTTTCGCGGACCGCGCGATTTCCTTCTTCGCGGGTGTCCGCGTCGCGGGCACGCAAAGCGGATTTCGACTCTACGACGCACGCCTCCTGCGTTCTCTGCGACTTACCGGCACCGGGTATGAGCTGGAGAGCGAGATCATCGTCAAGGCCGTAAGGTCCGGCTTCCGGGTGCTGAGCATTCCCGTTCAGCTTCGATGGGTCGAGGGATCGACGACCAGCCACTACCGGCCGTGGCGGGACACCGCCCGCATCTGCGTCAGGGTCGTGGCGAGCCGTCTGCGGCGCTAGGGATGTTTCTCCGGATTTCCGTCGCGATGCACCTGGCGCTCCTGGCGCTGTTTCTGCGAAACGGGCCGCTGACCCTGGCCCTCCTGCTCGGTTACGGCATCTACCACGGGTTTCTCGCATGGGGGGTCCTCCATCCCAGGAGCAGGATCTTCGGACCCAACCGATCGCGACTTGCGACGGAGGAGCGGGTCGCGGTTCTGACGTTCGACGATGGCCCCCACCCCGAGGTCACGCCCCGAGTCCTCGAAATCCTCCGCGCAAGGGGAGTACGCGCGACGTTCTTCCTCGTCGGGAGGCACGTCGAGCGCCATCCGGATATCGTTCGACGGATCGCGGCGGACGGACACACGCTGGGTTGCCACTCCTACCAGCATTCGTACCTCTTCTGGTCTCTACCGGCGAGCCGGCTCCTGCGCGAGGTCCGGGCATCCCAGGCGGCGGTCGAGGCGGCGTCGGGAAGGCCGTGCGTATGGTTCCGCGCCCCCGTGGGAATGAAAAACTGCCTTCTCCACCCGGTCCTCGCTCGCTTCGGACTCGACCTGGTGAGCTGGGATGTCCGTTTCCCGAAGAGGACGTCCACCGACCGCGAAGGCCTCCGTCGGCACCTCCGGCGGAGGGTCGCGCCGGGAAGCATTCTTCTCCTCCACGACGGGCACGATCGCAAACCCGAAGGGAATCCCGCCGTGCTCGAGGTTCTCCCCCGGCTTCTCTCGGCGCTCGACGCGATGGGGTACCGGTGCGTCCCGCTGCTTTAGGTCGCCTTGACCTTCCGTACCGCGCGGCGGCCGAGTCGCCGAAGGCGGCCGACGGGCGCGATCGGTCGCGATTTTGCCGGTGGGACGCACGGAGCCGGAGGAGGTAAGATGCGCGCGGCCGCCGGACGACGGGGACCGGGCGGGGGGCACTCCCGAGCCACGGGGGGGCGCTCCCGAGCCGGGACGCGCGCCGGCCCGCGAGGAGTCGAGGAGAACAACATGCCCGGAAGGCTCGCCGAGCGGGCGATCGTCGCAGCTTCCGACGTTCTCTGGGTAGTCTTCCAAGGCATCCATAGAAGGTTCGCGCCGCGCGTGTTCCAACCCAAATGGGCTCCGTCGTCCCTGCTCAAGAGCACCCAGCGGACCCACCCGGCGCTCGGGTTCCCCCGTCGCACCCGCTCGCTCTGCCCCACCTGCGTGAAGGACGCGCGGGCCCGGGTGCTCGCGGGAGAACTGGCCGTCGAGGACCTCGTCGGCGGACACCACGCGGAAATCGACGCCGACATCATCGAGCGCGACGGCAAGGTGTGGATGGTGAAGACCTGTCCCACCCACGGCCGAGTCGAGGACGTCCTCTCGACCGACCCGGCGTTCCTGCGCCGGATCGAGTCCCTCGACCCCGGGCGCGATTTCCGAATGGCCCCCGACAGGCTTCACGAGCACGGTTCGAGCGCGATTCGCTACGGACGCGGATCGGTGCTCACCATCGATCTCACCAACCGCTGCAACATGATGTGCAATCCGTGTTTCGCGGACGCGAACCAGGTCGGCTACGTACACGAGCTGGAGTGGCGAACCATCCAGGGAATCCTGGACAACGCCCTTGAGGTGAGGCCCCGACGGCAGATGTCGGTCCAGTTCTCGGGCGGGGAGCCGACCCTCTCCCCGTACTTCGTCCCGGCGGTTGCCTACGCGCGGAAGCTGGGGTACATGGCCGTGCAGGTCGCGACCAACGGGATTCGCTTCGCCCAGGACCCCGAGTTCGCGCGTGAAGCGGCTCGGGCGGGGCTGAGGCTCGCCTACCTGCAGTTCGACGGCGTCGGGAACGAGGCGAATCGCCACCGGAACGTGGCCAACTTGTTCGACGTCAAGCGGCGCGCCATCGAGAACCTGCACGCCGCCGGTGTGGATGTCACGCTCGTGGCCACGATCGTCAACACGATCAGCAACCACCAGGTGGGCCCCATCATCCGCTTCGTCATCGAGAACATCCACAAGGTCAACGCGCTCGTCTTCCAGCCCGTGTCCTTCACGGGACGGGACGAGGACGTGGATGACGAGACACGGGCGCGTCAGCGATACACGCTGGCGCAGCTCGCTCATGACGTGAAGGACCAGCTCGGGACCACCGAGCCGCTGAGAGACTGGTTTCCGCTCTCCGCCTCCGGACCGTTCGCCGATCTCAAGGATCTCCTATGGGGTCCTCAGGCGGAGTGGGGCTCTCTGAGCTGCAGCTCGCACCCCGACTGCGGCGTGGCCACGTTTCTCGTCGTCAACGAGAAGACGAGGCAAGCGGTGCCCGCCATGCGGCTCGTGAACATCGACCGCCTGCTCGAGGACCTCAGAGTCATCACCGATTCGGCTCGGGGTCGGCGGCTCACGCTATTCCAGACCGCGCTTGCTCTGCTCCGGAACATGAAGGTGAGCGGGTTCCCGGCGGACCTGAGCGTCTTGGACCTCCTGAAGACCCTCGACGGGTACAACCGGATGACCCTGGGGATCGCGGACCGGAACCGCCACGTGTGGCGGTCCGTGATGGTAGGCAGCATGTGGTTTCAGGACCTCTTCAACTTCGACTTCCAGCGGACCGAGATGTGCGTCATTCCTTACGGCACCGAGCGGGGAGAGATCTCGTTCTGCGCGTACAACACCGGCATCGGATGGCGGAGGATCATCGAGGCCATGCACAAGACCGCGACGACTGCGGAGTGGAACCGTAAGATGGGTCGCCATGCGGTCTACGCCGGCGGTCGGCCGATCCCGCTTCCCCCGGTGGAGAGCCCGGCGACCGGGGCGAGCCGTATCGAGACACGACGGGTCGACGAGCGGGCAACGGTCGGGGCCGCGGCCCGAGAGGGCTCTTCCGGCGCGTGACGACGGGAGCCGAAGGGCGCGCTCTGACGCTCGCCGGGGAGGGAGACGAGGGAGCGCGGAGCTTCGGCATCCACGTTGCCGCTTCCCATCGTGGGGAGATCCTCGAGCACCCGGATCGTTCGCGGCAACTCGAACGGGGCGACCCGCTCCGTTAGGTCGCCTCGGAATCTACGATGGCGCGTCACAATAACCCCCCTTCGTTGGATCGGTTCGCATGGGCGGCCGAAGCCGTCGGCTGGCGCTATCGCACGGCCGGGCGTTTCGCGCAGGGCTTCGTGCGCGGCAAACTCCGTCATGATCCGGTGTACCGGGAACTCCTGAACATCGGCGTGCCACCAGAGGAAGGAGCGGTGTTGGACCTGGGCTGCGGGCGCGGAATCGCCGTCACGCTGCTGGCGACCGCTTTCCCCTTCGACGTGTCGTCGTGCGCTACAGATCTGACGCCGCCGCGTTGGGTGGGCATGGAACGGCGCCCCTTCCATGCCGCGGTGGCGCGCGCGGCTCTGGGCGAAGAGGCGGAGATCAGCACCCAGGACGTGCTCGCCGCGACGCTTCCCCGCTCGCGTCTGATCCTCCTGATCGATGTGTTGCATTATCTCGGTCGTGACGAACAGGACCGCTTGCTCGAACGTGCGGCCGCGGCGTTGACGGACGGTGGTCTTCTGGTCATGCGGGAGACCGATGCTGATGGGGGCTGGCGCTATTGGATGACCGCCGCAGCCGAACGGCTCTCGGCATGGCTGCGCGGAGAATGGCACCAGGCTTACCACTATCGTGGTCAGTCCGATTGGTCAACTCGGCTCCGGGGATTGGGCTTGGGCGTCGAAACGCGTCCGATGAGCGCCGGAACGCCGTTCGCCAACGTCCTGTTCGTTGCGCGGCGAGCCGCGGGGTCGGTTACGACGGTTCCGAGAGCGAGTCAGACACGCGCATCCTGCCCATCCGTTTCGGACCTGGGGTGAACCGACTCTCATGTGGGGTGTCCAAGGCCGAGAACCGCCGCCGCGACAGCGGCGGATGCAATGGGCGCGCTCTAACGCTCGCCGGGGAGGGAGACGAGGGAGCGCAGAGCCTCGGCATCCACCTTGCCGCTTCCCATCGTGGGGAGCTCCTCGAGCACCCGGATCGTTCGCGGCACCTTGAACGGGGCGACCCGCTCCGTCAGGTGGCCTCGAATGCCCGACGCAGTGGCTTCCGCACCCGGGACGACCGTCACGAACAGCGCGACGGCGGGCTCGCCGTAGCGCCCGTAAGTGACGGCGTACGCCTGCTCGATGGCGGGGTGCGAGAGGGCGGCTCGCACGATCTCGCTGGTGGAGAATCGCCGTCCTCCCACCTTGACGATGGAATCGGCGCGCCCCAGGAGCAGAAAGCCGTCCCCCGCGGCCTCTGCGAGATCGTCGGTCCGGTGCCATGAATCGGGGTTCTCCTGCCACGGCGAGCGGATGGCGAGCCGCCCGTCGCCGGGTTCCACCTTCCACTCGAGGCCGGGGAGCGAGGTCCACGGGCCTTCGTCGTCGCGGGTCGCGATACCGCCCGTTTCGGTAGAGCCGTAGACCTGCCGAATCCGCCGGCCCGCAAGGCTGGCGAAGCGCTTTCCGACATCCGCCGGCAAGGGGGCTCCTGAGCTCAGAAACGTGGTGGGCGGCAACGGCTCCCGGACGACCTCATTCATCAGCCGGTAGTGCGAGGGGACGCCGATGACGAGGTCGGGCCTCTGTTCGCGGATCCGCTCGACCCACGCGTGCGGGGTCGCGCCGCGGAGGAACCCCGTGCGACCGCCGGTGGCCGCCGGCAGGTAGAGTCCGTAGATGTAACCCAGGATGTGGAACGGAGGAACAAGACAGAGAACCGTGCACGGCCGGGGGGAGCGCAGCCAGCCCTGTTCGACCTCGAACTCCCGCGCGAGCTGGTAGGCGCGCTTTACGGTACGCTTGGGTTCTCCCGTGGAGCCGGAGGTCAGGAATGCGACCTCGGCCGAGTGCTCTGCCGGGAAGACCGCTTCAAGCGGCGCCGAGCCTCCCTCCCGGACACGGATCGTGGCGCTTCCCTCCGGCTCGTCGGCCGGGACGAGGACGGCGCCACGGCCACCGATGGCGTCGACACCCCGAGGCTCGGCCCGCGAGGCGGGATCGAGGAGGAGGGGCGCCCGACCGGTCTTCCACGCCCCGAGGAGCGACGCGATCACGAAAGCCGCGGAGTGCGATCGGACCGCGATCGAGTCCACACCCCCGGAGTGGACGGCGTGAGCGGCATCGGCGGCGAGGGCGAGTAGCCTTCCAACCGTCCAGGGTTCGCCGTTCTCTTCGAGAAAGACGCGCTCCCGATCCTCGGAGAAGGTGGCTGCGAGGGGAGGCCGGCGTGAGGCGCCGGCGCGGCTCTTCGGAGTCATCTCGAGCCGGTGCCGCTCTCGACCCACGCGGCGATCTGCGCGAGGTCCTCGTCCAGCCGCCGGTCGGCGCGGAGCACGGGCGACAGGGAGCGAACGCTCCGCAGCAACAGGCGCCCCTCGCGCGAGAGGCGCGACTCGTCCCGGAGGTGCGCCGCGTTCGACAGCGCGATCAGCTCGCTGCCCAGCACTCGCGACACGAGCCCGACCACCTCGCTGGCGTTCACAGCGGCGTTGAGCCCCATGCTCACCTTGTCCTGGTTGGCACACTCGGTCGAGCGGGAGAGCGTGCTGTCCGGGGCCGACCTCTGTACGGCAAGGGACGTGAGGGCGCTGCAGGTGATCTGGAGGCCCTTGATGCCGCAGCCACCGTAAGGGACGAGGGTCTCCGGCAGCCCCATGTTGTGTGGACTCTCCACGAGCAACGCGAACTGCCGATCCACGAGGTCCGCGATGGACGCGGCCGCGATCTTGATCAGGTCCATCGCCAGGGCCACATGGCCGCCGTAGAAGTTCCCGCCAAACAGGACGCCGTCGTCAGGGTCCACCAGAGGGTTGTCGTTGACGCTGTTCAGCTCGACTCCGAGCACCTGCCGCGTCCACGTCAGGGCGTCCCGCGTCGCGCCGAGCACCTGCGGGCTGCAGCGGATCGAGTATCGGTCCTGGACCGGGCGCCCCTCGACGCGGGGCGGGTCGAGGAGCCGGCTCCCGCGAAGCGCGGCTCGGATGTTCCTGGCGCTCGCGATCTGTCCGGGATGGGGCTTGACGGCATGTACGCGCGGATGGAACGCCTGGGACCGCCCGTAGAGCACCTCGGCCGCCAGGGCCGACGCCCGCTCCGCGACGCGCACGACCCGCTCGAGCCGCTCGACGGCGAGGAGGCCGAGGGCGGTCATGACGGACGTGCCGTTCATGATCGCCAGCGTCTCCTTCGGCACGAAGACAAAGGGCGTCAGCCCCGCGGCGCGCAGCGCCCGGCTTGCGAGAACGATCTTTCCGCGATGCCATGCCTCGCGCTCGCCGGCCAGCACCGCCGCGACGTACGAGAGGGGCGTCAGGTCTCCCGAGGCCCCCACGGAGCCGAGGCGAGGGATCGCGGGGACGACACCCCGGTTCAGCAGGTCGCGAATCGCCTCGAGCAAGGAGAACCGGACGGCCGAGTATCCCTTGGAGAGGGACACCAGGCGCGCGAACAGGACGGCGCGCCCCTCGGCCTCCGACAACGGCTCGCCGGCGCCGCACCCGTGCTGCTCCATGATGGAGCGGGCGTAGGCGATCTGCTCGCGCGGGCCGACCGGCTGCGACGAGGCGTTCCCGACGCCCGTCGACACGCCGTAGACGCGCTCCCCCGCGCGAAGCGCGCACTCCAGCGTCACGCGCGACTGCCGGATCCGTCTCCGCCATCCGCGGCTGGACGCAAGCTCGACCCGGTCGCCGCGAAGGGCGACGCCGATCACGACGTCCGCCGACACCTCACGGCCGTCGACTCGCACGGCTCGGCGGCGCGATTTCATAATGCCCATCCTTGTCGTCATCCGAATCGAATCCGGGAGGAGGCTGCCGACAAACAATTTCCTTCACGGCGCGCGCCTCGACGCTTCCTCCCCAGACCGGTAGAACCGTAGCGGTTGACCGAGGAAGCGTCAAGGGCCCGGCTCGGCTTGTTTCCGCCGGATCGTCGGCGGAGCTCCGGCCCCGTACGGCTGCCGGGCGCCGGCTTCACGGGATCGTGGTGCTGATCGTCGCCTCGACGCGGCTCTCGCCCTCGAGGGTGACGACGGCCTCATAAACGTTCAGCGGACCCGTCCGTTTCGCGAGGCGAACGGAGACCCGAAGGGGGCGGTCGACCGGCAGCACCTCCGCGTGGAAGACCGCGTCGCGTACGCCGACCAGGTACCCGATCCGGGGCGAAACCGCGCCTTCGGACTTGAGACGGGCCAGCGCCTCGACCGCTGCGGCTGCTTGGGCCGCGATCTCGAGGCCGACGAACGCGGGGGCGCTTCCCTCGGAAGCGAAGGGATTGTTCGCGGGAATCCGGGCGCGGCAGACCAGACGGTCCTCCAGGATCTCCTCGACCGCTTCCAGGAGCCGCGTGGGGCCCCGGTGGGGAAGGAGGTTCTCGAGGTCGGGTTGCACTGCGGCCATGGCGTCACTTGCCTCCCATCACGACGAGGAATCCGCTGCTCATCCATTCCTCGCCACGGCGGATGTCGAAGGAGATACTCCCGTCCGCGGCGGGCCGGCTGATCGAAACGTCGAGAACGTCGCCAGGCGCGACCGGGCGCCGCAGGCGGAGGAAAGGAACGGCCGAGATCGAAGCCTCACGGCCCGTCACCGCGGCGAGCGCCTGCGCGGCGACCGCCAAATGCGCGATCGCCGGCAGCACCGGTCGGCCTGGGAAATGCCCGTCGAAGACCGGGTGCTCTCCGGGGATCGAGATTCGGCAGCTCCACCCGTCCGGCGTCGTCGAGCACGCAAGAAGCGGAAAATTCATCCGCGCGCCGCCTCCCGGCAAACTACGCCGTGTTCGCCCTCTCGCCGCGGGCCTTCGCGAATCGCCAGACCAAGAACAGGTCGCGGAGAGCCCAAGAACCGCAGTGATTCTGCCACGGCTCCATGAAATGGTCACCGTCGATCGAACCGCGCCTTCCGCCGATGAGCGATCCGCCGACGGGTCCGGGTAGGGTTTTACCCCATGGATTGCGTTCGGCTCGCCGCGTACCTTGCAAGAGAAAAGGAGTGAAACATGCCTGGGACTGTCCGCGCGGCGGCAGTTCTTCTCGTCGTGCTCATGGGCAGCGGCGGTGCGTTCGCGTACTCCGTTCTGACGCACGAGGAAATCGTAGACCTGGTCTGGGCCGACTCGTTTCAACCCCTCCTGCTCAAGCGATATCCGGGATTGTCGGAAGACCAGATCAAGGAGGCGCACGCCTACGCGTACGGAGGCGCCGTCATCCAGGATCTCGGCTACTACCCATTCGGTAGCAGAGGATTCAGCGACTTGCTGCATTACGTCCGCAGCGGAGACTTCGTTCGCGAGCTGTTGCTCGAAAGCCAGGACGTCAACGAGTACGCCTTCGCGCTGGGCTCACTGTCGCACTATGCGTCGGACATCGCCGGTCACCCGGCGGTCAACCATGCCGTCGCGATCGCGTATCCGAAGCTACGAGCGGAGTTTGGCGAGTCCGTTCGGTACGCCCAGAACAAGAAGGCGCATTTGAAAACGGAGTTCGGGTTCGACACGGTGCAGGTCGCGAAGAACCGTTATGCGTCGAAGCAGTACCACGACTTCATCGGGTTCCGAGTGGCCAAGTCCCTGCTGGAGCGGGTCTTCCCGGTTGTGTACGGCATGGAGTTGAAAGAGGTGCTTACCCACGAGGATCTGGCAGTCGGTTCGTATCGTTTCGCTGTCAGCCGTCTCATTCCGCAAATGACCCAAGTCGCGCTGCGAGCCCACAAGAAGGATCTGATGCGCGAAACCCCGAACTTCGCGAAACAGAAGTTCCTGTTCCGTCTTTCGCGCTCTGATTATGAGAAGGAGTGGGGAAAGGACTACGTGAAGCCGGGCTTGGGCACGCGCTTCTTGTCAGCACTCCTGCGATTCGTGCCGAAAATCGGTCCCTTCAAGAAATTGAGGTTCAACAGCCCGACCGCGGAAACAGAAGACCTGTACATCAAGAGCATCAATGCAACCGTCGATCAGTACCGGGCCTTTCTCGAGGCAGTGCGCACGGACACACTGGTGCTGCCCAACTACGATCTGGATAGCGGCCACGCGACCAAGGCAGCGGAATACTCCCTCACGGACGACGCGTACGCACAGTTGCTGGCCCAGTTAGCGGAACGGAAATTCGATCTGACGTCGCCGGAGCTGCGCGACGACATCCTGAAGTTCTACTCCGACCTCTCTGCTCCGATCGAGACGAAAAAGGACCGGGTTCGCTGGCAGGGCATGATGACGTCGCTGGACCTGTTGATTTGCGTGGAGCCGGCGCCGACCGTGGCGGGCAGCGCTGCACGGTGATCACCCATGCGCTTCCGCTGCAGGCCGTTCCTTTCCTGAGCGATTGGAACAACACGGTAGGTCGTTCGGTCGTCCCGCGCGCGACTCTCGAAATTCGGAATAGCCTGTGAACCTCGTCATCGTCGGCCGGAACTCGCGTGAACACCATGGGGTGCTCGCGCCGGGCGGCGGTCCGGCCACCGGGATTCCCTGGGCCTCGATGCTGGCTGAAGACCCTACGGTCGCCCTAGAGTGGCTCCGGACGTCACTGGAGGCCGGAGAAGCCGATCTCGAGCTCGACACGCCGGCTGCGGAGGTTGGCTTGAACTCGAGAATTGTCGTACTCTAACGTGTCCATCAGAGGGTGCCCTCCAATGAAGAACAAGGGTCCCAAATCCACTTTCCCCGCCCGTCGTCTGCCCAAGTGTCCCACGGGCATCCAGGGTCTCGACGAGATCACGAATGGCGGATTGCCGCGTGGGCGGCCCACGCTGGTGTGCGGCGGCGCGGGCTGCGGCAAGACGCTGTTCGCAGCGGAATTCCTCGTGCGCGGCGCGGTGCAGTTCGGCGAGCCGGGCGTTTTCATGTCCTTCGAGGAGACGGAAGCCGAGTTGAAGGGCAACGTCGCGTTGCTCGGATTCGATTTGGCGGGCCTGGTTCGTCGCAAGAAAATGCTCCTCGACCACGTTTACATCGAGCGCAGTGAAATCCAGGAGACCGGCGAGTATGACCTCGAAGGGTTGTTCGTTCGGCTGAATCACGCGATCGGTTCCATCGGCGCCAAGCGCGTGGTGCTGGACACGCTCGAAGCGCTGTTCGCCGGCCTGCCCAACGAAGCCATCTTGCGCGCCGAGTTGCGCCGGCTGTTTCGCTGGCTCAAGAACAAGGGCGTGACGGCGGTCATCACGGCCGAGCGCGGTCACGAACACCTGACGCGCCACGGGCTGGAGGAATACGTATCCGACTGCGTCATCGTGCTCGACCATCGGATCAATGAGCAGATTGCCACGCGGCATCTGCGGGTGGTGAAATATCGCGGCTCGCCGCATGGCACCAACGAATATCCCTTCCTCATCGGTGACGACGGCATCAGCGTGTTGCCCATCACGTCGCTGGGGTTGAATCACGCGGCGTCAAGCAAACGGATTTCCACCGGCATCCCGCGGCTCGACGCGATGTTGGGCGGTCGGGGCTTTTTTCGCGGCAGCAGCATTCTGCTCACAGGCACGCCCGGCACCGGCAAGACCAGCGCCGCCGCATTCTTTGCCCAAGCCGCCGCCCGGCGCGGTGAGCGCGCGCTCTACTTCGCGTTCGAGGAGTCACCCAGCCAGATCATGCGCAACATGCAGTCCATCGATTTGCGCCTTGAACCTTGGATAAGGCGCGACTTGCTGCGGTTTCACTCGGCGCGGCCGACGCTCTACGGCCTAGAAATGCACCTGGCGATCATGTTCAAGGAGATCTTCACGTTCAAGCCCGCCGTCGTCGTCGTGGACCCGATGACCAGCCTGCTGGTCGCGGGCAGTGAATCCGAGACCAAGGCGATGGTGACGCGGCTGATCGATTTCTTGAAGAGTCAACAAATCACTTCGCTCTTCACCAGTCTCACGCACGCCGGCAACCCGCTGCAGCAAAGTGAAATCGCCATCTCCTCGCTCATGGATTCCTGGCTGCTGTTGCAGGACATCGAGGGCAACGGTGAGCGCAATCGCGTTCTCTACGTGCTCAAAGCGCGCGGCATGGCGCACTCGAACCAGAGCCGCGAGTTCCTGATTTCGGACCGTGGCATTGACCTGGTGGACGCTTACGTCGGTCCAGGCGGCGTGTTGACAGGCGCGGCCCGCGCGGCGCAAACCGCCCGCGACAAAGCCGGAGCGCTCGCCAGCCAACAGGAGACCGCCCGCCGGCAGCGCGATTTGGAGCGCAAACGCGCCGCCCTCGAGCGTCAAATCGCCGCGCTACGCTCCGAGTATGACGCCGAGGAAGAGGAACTCCGGCGCTTGGACGAAGAGGTCGCTAGGCGAACCCGCGCGGTGACCACCGAGCGGACGGAATTGGCCCGCTTGCGCCATGCGGATGCCACGGTGGCGTCCCGCGCGCGGGGCAAACCCAGACCCTAGGAGAGAATATTGATGAAAACCAAAACGGGGAAACGACGCAAATCCGACTCCACTGGCGTGCCAACCAATACCTGGAAATTGCGTCTTTACGTAGCCGGGCAGACGCCCAGATCGATGACGGCTTTCGCGAACCTGAAAGAGATCTGCGAAAACCACCTCAAGAACCGTTATAGCATCGAGGTCATCGACCTGATGAAGCAGCCGCATCTTTCCAAAGGCGACCAAATCCTGGCCATTCCCACGCTCGTGCGCAAGCTGCCACCGCCCGTGCGGAAGATCATTGGCGACCTGTCCGACACCGAGCGCGTGCTCGTCGGATTGGATTTGCGCGCCACCGAATGACCGAAGCGAGAGTCGGTGAGAAGAACCAATACGCACCGCGCGACCAAGGCCTTTGAAAAGGCCCTGGCCACCCGACCCACGGGCAACTACGTCCTGCGACTGTACGTGGCGGGGGCCACCGACAGATCGCGCCGGGCCGTCCTGCGCGCCCGTCAGCTGTGCGAAACCGAACTGAAAGGCACTTGCGAGCTGGAAGTGATCGACGTCTATCAGCAGCCCATCCTGGCGCGCGACGGCCAGATCGTGGCGACCCCGACACTCGTCAAGGAATTCCCGCCGCCGGTGCGCCGGCTCATTGGCGACCTGGCGAACACCACCCGGCTTTTTGTCGGGTTGGATTTGGACACGAAAGGTAAGGCCAGGCGGTGAAAAGTGCCCGCCGCCAACATTCCTCTCGCCCCGCGCCCTCCCGCGAGCTCGCCGAGCTCCGCGTGCGCCTCGCCGAAGCGGAGGAAACGCTCCAGGCCATTCGCAACGGCGAGGTGGATGCGGTGGTGGTCACGGGCAAGCAGGGCGCCCAAGTGTTCACGCTGGAAGGCGCCGAGCGCGCCTACCGCGTGCTCATCGAATCCATGAACGAAGGGGCGCTGACCCTTACGGATGACAAGACGATTCTTTACGCCAACCAGCGCTTCGCAAGAATGGTCAAGTGCCCGCTGGAGCGGGTAATCGGCAGATCCTTTGATCGCTTTATCTCCGCCGAAGACCTGGAAACGCTCCAACCGCTCCTGAAACGGGTCGCCAAATCCGGCTCCAAGTTCCAAGTGCCACTAAGCGCCAGCGATGGTTCGCAAATGCCGGCGCAAGTCTCCATTCGTCGGGTGCCAAAGAGGGATTCCAACCGCGCGACCTTCGCCGTGGTGGTGACGGACATGACGGAGGCCCGGCGCAACGAGGAGAAGCTGCGGGCGTTGTCCCAGCGCCTCGTGCAAGCGCAGGAAGCCGAGCGCGGGCGAGTGGCCCGCGAGTTGCACGACCACATTACGCAGCTTCTCTGCGCCATCCTTTTTCGCTGCCAGGCGCTGGCGGACAAACTGTCGGCGCGCGATGAGCCATCGAAGGGAGAGGCGATGAGACTGCGCGAGATGCTCGGCGAGGCTGCCGAAGAAGTGGAGCGCATCTCGCGTAATCTGCGGCCCAGCGTTTTGGAGGAGCTGGGTCTCCTCGACGCCCTGCGCGCCACCGGCGTGGAGTTCGCGGATCGGACGGGCGTGTCCGTCGAGATGTCTTGCGTGAAGTCGACCGCGCGGCTGCCCGCCGACATCGAGCTGACGCTCTACCGCGTCCTCCAGGAAGCCTTGGGAAACGTCGAGAGGCACGCACGCGCTCGCCACGTTATCGCGCGCCTAAGCCTGCAGGGCGCCTTCGTTCAGTTGGTGATCCATGACGACGGGATCGGCTTCGACCCGGATCATCACCCGGCCAGACGAAAAGCAAGGGGCGGCCTTGGTCTCCTCAGCATGCGCGAGCGAGCCACGTATGTGGGCGGCACCCTGAAGGTCAAGTCCATTCGCCGCGTCGGCACGGAAATCGAGGTGCGCATTCCCCTGCCGCTGAGTGCCACGGCGGCTGACTGAACGGATTTTGAAACAAGTCACTGTCGTGCCGGCTGAAGACCACCATGTCGTCCGAGAGGGTCTTCGGTCATTATTGGAACACGATCCCGATATTGAAGTGGTCAAGGGATAGGGAATCTCGTCGCCGCGACCCCGGGCTGGGTCGATCTCGGCGGGACGGGGAAAGGGTGGGGGAACGGCTAATCGATCGTGAACCGGACACGGCTCTCGACGATCCCCGCGTTGATGGCGTAGCGGGTGAGGCCCGCGGTGTCGTGGATGTCCAGCTTGCTCATTAGATGCTGCCGGTGCTTCTCGACGGTCTTGATGCTGATGCCGAGTTCGTCCGCCGCCTGCTTGTTGGCCATTCCTTCGGCAATCAGCTGGAGTACCTCCACCTCGCGCGAGGTCAGGCCGGCGGCTCCCTTCTTGATTCTTCCATTCGCTCCATGGGACGAATTCTGCTGAAGATCGCCGAGCCGCCTGGCGATGGATGGGCTGAAGAACCTGTTCCCGTTGTGAACTTCCCGAATCGCCTTGGCGAGAACGAGGGCGGACGTCTGTTTGATCAGGTACCCCGCCGCGCCGAGTTCGATCACTTGCTCGACGTACGCGTCATCGCCATGCGCGGACAAAACGATGATCTTGGTGGCCGGCAGTTCTTTGAGAATCTGCTTGGTGGCTTCCAGGCCGTTGAGGAGCGGCATCGCGAGGTCCATGACGACCACTGCCGGCAGAAGCTTCTTGGTCAGCAACACGGCTTGGCGGCCGTTCTGCGCTTCGCCGACCACCTCGATGTCGTCTTCCATCTCCAGTAACGTCCGCAGCCCCTCTCGGACTATCGTGTGGTCGTCGGCCAGCAGCACGCTGATTGGTTTCATTTCATGGACTCGACTTGAGCGTTCGGCGATCCCTTACGACCGTTATTGTATGGAATCTTCGCGCGAATGGTGGTGCCTTTGCCCGGTGCGGATTCGACGGTAAAGCTGCCGCCGACCATCTCGACCCGCTCTCGCATGCCGATCAACCCCAATCGTCCGACCCTCTTGGCGACGAGGAAGCGCTCCACCCGAAAGGACTTGCCGTTGTCGTGTATTTCCATCTGAACGACGTCCTGGACCTTCCGAATGCCCACCGTCACCTTGCTGGCTCCTGCATGCTTTTCGACATTGGTGAATGCCTCCTGGGCTACGCGATAGAGCACCGTTCGCTTGTCGCTGGTCAGGTGTTCAATCGAGGCGGAGGCCGTGAAGTCAACGGGGATGTGCGTCCGCCTCGTAAAGCCCTTCATGTAGGAATGGAGAGCGGGAATGAGCCCCAGGTCGTCCAGAAGCGGCGGACGTAATTCCCGCGCGAACCGATGCACCGTGTTCATCGACCTTTCCACGAGCCGTTGAGTGCTGGCGATCTTTCCTTTGAGGCCGGTGTTGTTAACCGTGGCCTCCTTCGTCAACGTCGCCAGTCTGACATTGATGGCCGTCAAGATCTGGCCGATTTCATCGTGAAGCTCGCGGCTGATCTTCTTTCGCTCTTCCTCCTGCGAGGACAGAAGCTCGTGGGTAAGTCGCCTCAAGTGTTCCTGCATGTGACGGGATTTCTCCAGCAACTCCCCGTAGTGTCGCTCGCTTTTCTTGAGGGCGCCCTGCACGGCCTCGCGGCGGCGGATTTCGCGTCTCAGCTGCCGGAGCGCCACGGTCAGCTCGGCGGTCCGCTGGCGCAAGGTCACGTTCAGTCGATTGAAACGGCTGCTGCTCTTCAGCGCGGAGCGATGGCCGTTCCCGACCGGTGTGAGTGCCTTGGCAAAAAAGCTCGCCGCGTGCTTGAGCATCTCATCGCCGCTTCTGGATGTGGGGCCCGGAGGCAGCAGTCTGATCACAGCCTGTTCGTGGATGCTGATCAGGTCCAACGTGTCCAGTCCCAGTGCCAGGGCTTCGCGTCCGAGGTTCTCAGCCGGCCGCAAGCTCGTCCCCGGCTTCAGCGCCAGTTGCTTTCGCAACGCCACCACGTATCGTCGCGACAAACCGCTCGCGCTGCCTTTGGAGCCGGAACTCATGCGCGACCTCTCGCCGGGCGTGTCGCCGGGCGACCCACGACAACCACGGTCATTGTCAGACGGTCGCCTCGATTTGTCCATGGGGTAAAACCCTACCCGCGGCGCTGGCGCGCCTGCCTGGTGGCGCCTTATTCTTGCGCGAGGATCCGTGCGCGGGGAGCTCGTCCGACGGTCCACAGTAGGGTTTCACCCCATCGCGAGGCACCGGCGCGTGGCGTAGCGTATACCTCGAACCGGGGAGAAAGGAGACGACCATGTTGTGGACGATTGCGGTAGTTCTGGGGATTCTGTGGCTACTGGGGTTCGTGTCCAGTTACACGATGGGAGGGTTCATCCACATCCTGCTGGTGCTCGCGATCATCGTGGTGCTGATCAGGGTCATCCAAGGACGACGAGTGCTGTCGTAGACAGCCGTCGGCGGAGCCTGGAGCACTCGAGGGTTCGATGAGACCTAAGACGCTATTCGCGCTCATATCGATCATGTCACGTGATCAGGAGGTACGGTCTTGAGATACATCCGAGTAGCTGTTCTCGTGATCGCCGCCGTGGCTCTCGCGGTCGTTCTCGCGCAGCCGGTGCGCGCCGAGGTATCGTTCGACTTCGCTTATTCCAATCTGAGCCAACACGGTTCCTGGCTCGTCTCGGCGCAGTACGGGCACGTCTGGCAGCCGAGGGAATACAACCGGGAGTGGAACCCCTACTACGACGGTCACTGGGTCTACACCGACATGGGTTGGACGTGGGTCTCGGACTACGAGTGGGGAGCCATTCCCTATCACTACGGGACGTGGGTCGCCGATCCCGACGACGGATGGGTATGGATTCCGGGGAGCGTCTGGGCACCGTCCTGGGTCGTCTTCCGTACCGGTTCCGATTACATCGGCTGGGCCCCCGTGCCTCCGGGCTTCTCCGTGGGCATGTCGATCGACTTCGGAGGGCCGTCGAGCTTCGTGTTCGTCTCTTCCCGCGACTTCCTCGCGCCGAGACTTCGCACGTCGATCATCCCCATGAATCGCACGAGCGTGTTCATGAACAACACGACCGTGGTGAACAACATCGTGGTTCAGAACAACGTCGTGGTCAATCGCGGCCCCGACTACAGGATCGTGGAGAGAGCCACCGGTCACGCCATCCGTGAGCAACGCATCGAGAGCGTCGCCAGAGTGGCGCCGTTCGCGAACGTCAGCCGCGCTCAACTGGCCGTCGCCCCCGAAAGGGCAAGACAGGGCCTCCGGGTCGCCGAGCCGGTCCCCGCAAACCGTCCCCTCCCGGTCGCCGACAAGGGCGGGAACCGCCAGCGGAACACCTCGCCGGCCGACGCGTCGAGGCCCCTGAACGGGCGTGAAGCGGCCCGGCCGAACACTCAGGAACGGGCGACCGCGCCCGCGGCGGCGATGCCGAGCAGAGCCGCCGACGCCGCGCAGAAGGCGAACGCCAAGGCGAACGCGGATCGGAGTGCACAGGCGCAGCGGGACGCCAGCGTGAAGGCGGATCAGAGTGCAAGGACGCAGGCGAACGCCAAGGCGAACGCGGACCGGAGTGCACAGGCGCAGCGTAACGCCAGCGTGAAGGCGGATCAGAGTGCAAGGACGCAGGCGAACTCCAAGGCGAACGCGGATCGGAGTGCACAGGCGCAGCGTAACGCCAACGTGAAGGCGGCGCAGAGCGCGAACGCACAGGCGAACGCCAAGGCGAAGGCGGATCAGACCGCAAGGGCACAGGCGAACCCCAAGGCGAACGCGCAGCAGAGCGCAAAGGCACAGGCGAACGCCAAGGCGAAGGCGGACGCGAAGGCCAAGAAGGACAACCCGGAAAAGAAGGATCAGAGCTCCGACAAGCCCCCCACCCCGGAGGCGAAGGAAGGATCCCATCAGTAGATAGCCGGCGGTGCTCGTCATCGGGCTCGTCGCGACGCCCGTGACGGGCTCGACGTCGTGCCTCAGGTTGCCCCAGCGGTAACGGGCACCGACGCAGAGGGTTTTCGCCTTCGGCTAACAAACTGGAGGATTTCGATGAGACTGAAGACGGTAATCGCCGGCATCTTGATCGTTCTGGGCATCGTGGCGTTGGCCTACCAGGGCATCACGTACACCAGCATGGGAAGAGTTATCGATCTCGGCCCCATGCACGTGACGAGCGAGGAAACCCACCATATCCCGCTGCCGCCGATCCTCGGAGTGATCGCGCTGGTCGGCGGGATCGTCCTGCTGGTCGTGGATCGGAGGCGTCTCGACCCCGCGGCGTAGTGATGATGGGCAGACGAGCCCGAAGTTGGAGGAAGGCGTCTCGGGAGTGGTCCTCACGTAAGAGTGCAGAAGGAAGCTTGCTTTCCCCGCGAGCACGTCCACTCACCCATGGTAGGGTTCTGCCCCATAGATGAGGGTCGGCGCGCGGCATACCCTATGCCGGTGTCTCGACGGCTCCGTCGTGAAACCGGACCAGGACGCCAACGCACGCCTGTATCGCGAGAAGACCTCCGGGAAGGAGATCCTGGTGGACTCAAAGCTCGCCGTCCCGGCTTCAGCGCGGCCCCTCGTGGATTCGATCCGCCGACACATGGCGGCCGCCGTCGCCAAGGAGAAAGCAGAGAAGAGGTGAGCGGGGTCCGCTGACCTCTCGCCTGTCGGCTCGCCTCCGGGACGTCCGGGAGCGAGCCGCAGTTTTTTCGCCGACGCTCCTCCCCCAGAGCCCAAAACCGATTCTCGGAAGGGGAAAGAGGAGCCATCATGAAGACGACCGAGGTTCGGCAGGATCTCGCATGGCTTGCCTGGAGCCTTCCCGGTCTTGGTGTCCGCCAGGTGGGACACCATGGATTCATGACCCGAACGAGTGGGCGGTAGGGTTACACCCCATGGAGGCGAGGAACGTCTCGACGTAGTGTCCGAGGTGAAAGGCGGTGCCTCGTGGGCTTCGCGAGAGGGAGAACGTCATGTTGTGGACCGTGGCGGTGATCCTGTTGGTCTTGTGGCTTCTGGGTCTGAGGAGCCATCCATGAATCCCAGGATCGTCGTAGAAATTGTTCTCATCGCCCTGGGCGTCGTGGCGCGTGGCCCGAACAAGCGGCGTCTTCTCCCCGACCCCGAAGCAGCCAGGTCTCTGCACCGTCCGTGAAGTGTCGCCATGTCCACGCAGATGCCGTTCCAGGGTCCTCCAGTTGATATCGCCGAAGAGCGCCGCCGGGGCCGGATCGGCGTGCAGGGCGGAGGAAGCCCCGGTAGACCCCGCGTCCAACCTCCCGAGGTCCCGCGCGCACCAGACTTGCGGCCCGACTCGTCCCGGCGGATCCTGCGCCACGGCGGCGATCGATTGCGCCCGGGACGGGAAGCTCCGATCGGCGCGGCCGTCTCGCGCCCGCAGTTCAGCGGTACCCTCGTGGCCGGTCGCCGGCGCTTCGCATGGCGGCGCCGCGCGGTGTGCCTCGTGGCCCCGCCTCTGGCGCTGCTCTTGCTCCTGGCGGCGGTCCTCGCCCACCGCGTCTACTTCGACCGGAGCGGCCTCCCCAACCTCGAGTCCTTCCTCCGTTTCGAGCCCCCCAGGATCGGTGAGATCTACGACGACCGGGGCAAGGTCCTGATCCAGCTGGCGCGGGAGTACCGCCGGGTCGTCTCCTACTACGAGGTGCCTCCCATCCTGCGCGAGGCCATCCTGGCGGCCGAGGACAAGAACTTCTTCTCCCACTCCGGCGTGGATTACCGCGCGCTGCCACGGGTGGTCCAGAAAACAGCCATGCATTCGCTGGCCGCATGGTGGAGGGGCGATGGGTTCCGGGTGCTCTTCCCCCAGGGTGGCTCGACGCTCACGCAACAGCTCGTCCGCAGCTACTTCCTCCAGGATCTGACGATCCGTGAGAACAGCGGTTTCCTCATCGGCCACGGACTGACGACGCGAGTCCTCTCAGCGGTCCTGGGTGTTCGAGTCACGAACAAACTCTTTCGGAAGATGGAGGAGGTCCGCCTGTCGTTCTGGCTCGAGGAGGAGATGCGCCGGCGCTGCGGATCGCTCGACCAGGCCAAGCGCGAGATCTTCGCCCGCTACGCCAGCTTCATCTACCTGGGCAACGGTCGCTACGGATTCGCCGCCGCCTCGGAGTATTACTTCGGCAAGCCCCTGTCGAGCTACACCCCGGAGGACGCGGGGAAGGCGGCGCTGCTGGCGGGGATCAGCAAGTCGCCCAGGTCTTACGCTCCGGTGCCCGGCAATGCGCGGCCCCTGCGCCGCCGCAACGGGATCCTGGCCCTCATGGCGGGCAACGGATGCATCTCCGAGGGCCTCGCGGCGCGCTGCCAGGCCGAGCCGATCCGCGTGGCGGAGCGCAGCCTGGTCAGGACCGACGCTCCCGGCGCTATTGCGAACGTCCTCGAGGAGCTGAAGCAGCACGGCGGGAGCCGTTTCGGGATCGAGGACCTGCTTCAGGGGCGGATCTCGGTCCGCTCCACGGTGGACGGCCGGGTGCAGACCGTCGTGAACGAAGCCCTGGAGAACGGCCTGGCCCTCTACGAGAAGCGGCACCGCAAATCGAAGGGGTTGATCCAGGGATCGGTGGTGGTGCTGCGCAACGCGGACGCGGCGATCCTCGCCGAAGCGGGCGGGCGACAGGTCTTCAAGGAACGCTCCACGCGGTACTCCGACCTGAACCGCGTCACGGGCTCGTTACGGCAGCCGGGCTCCGCGTGGAAGCCGATCGTGTACCTGGCCGCATTCCGCCAGGGGCTCGACCTCGACACGGCAGTGCCCGACGAGCCCATCGAGGTCCCCCTGGGCGCCGATCGCGGTGTGAAGTGGATCGCGAACTACGACAACCAGTTCAAGGGCCTGATCCCGGTTCGCCAGGCCCTGGCCGAGTCCCGCAACGCCGTGGCCGTGTGGATCGCCCGCGAGATCGGCGTGGCCGAGGTGAACCGGACCGCCCGGCAGCTGGGCATCCGCACTCCGCTGCAGCAGTACATCAGCACGGCGCTGGGTGCGTCGGAGGTGCGGCTGCTTGAGCTGGCGGGCGCCTATCGCGCCATGGCTTCAGGGGTCCTGCCGGAGCCCCACGTCATCGCCCGAGTAACCGACGCCTCCGGTGGTGTCGTGCTCTACGAGGCGCCCCGGACCGGGCCGGACATCGGCTCGGACGGGCCGAGCGCCGCCGAGCTGAGCCTGATCCAGGAGGGGCTGCGCGGGGTGGTCCGCCTGCCGGAAGGCACGGCCCACACCCTCGACAGCCTCGACTTCCCGATCCCGGTGATGGGCAAGACCGGGACGACGAGCGACTTCCGCGACGCGCTGTTCGTCGGATCCACGTACGGGCGGCAGGGGATCACGGTGGCGGTCCGCATCGGCTTCGACGACAACCGCGCGCTGGGCGAGAAGGAGACCGGGTCGCGCGCAGCGCTGCCGATCTTCCGCGAGATCATGCTCCGCCTTTACAAGGACCAGCTGGTGGGGCCCCTGCCGCAGTTTCCCTGCGAAATCGAGGCGCGGATCGACGAGTACCTGGCGACGCAGGCCGTGCGGGAGGCTTGGCGCGACGAGCGTCCACCGGCCCTCGAAGACGGACTGACCTTCCTGCCCCCGAAGATCTCGGCTTCCCGGACCCTCCTGCACCGCTCCACCTGCGACTCTTCGGAGACGGCTGCAGTCGCGTCGGTGCGCTGAGCCGCCGTGAGGATGTTCCTGCCGATCGATTCAGAGACCGTGGGGTCGCCGGCGCTACGTTCGCACCCGCACTCTCCGATCCCGTCGGTAGGGTTACACCCCATATACGGATCGACGCCGGCGACAAACAATGATGACGTTCGTCTGCAACTGAAACCGTCGTCGAGGTGACCCGTGAGTTCTGGATCCGCGCATAAGTTGTCCGGGTGGTCCCAGGGCTCCCCAGCGGTCCCGCCAGAGCCCGTGGCGCACGAGCCACGAGCGAGCTTCCGGCCGGTCGAGAGACCCGGCCGCCGAGCGGTTGCAGCCGGTCTCGACAGGCTGGATTTGGCCGAGAGTCACGAGCAAACGCGCAGGAGTGCCCCGCGTAGGCGTGAACGCCTGCTTTTCGAACAACATTACGAATAACTCCGCGCCGAGTGCGTGGAGCCTGAGGGGAAAACGAAGATGCGAAAACACAACGGTCTGGGCGTGTCAGCCACGGTCATCCCATTGCTGCTGACCGGTCTTCTCGCAGCATGCGGCGGTTCTTCCGGCGGCGGCGTTCTGAACCCGCCGTTTGGCCACGGTGGCGGGCAACCCGTGAGCCTCGGCACGGCCTCCGCTTTCGGCGTCCTGGCCGGCCAATCGGTCACGAACAGCGGAGCGACGACGATCACTGGGGATCTCGGAATCTGGCCGGGCAACACGCTGACGGGAGCTCCATCGGTAACCGGGGCGACCCACCTCGGCGATGCGACCGCACAGAGTGCTCAGTCCGCCTTGACGGCTGCGTACAACGACGCCGCCGGACGAGCCGCAGGGAGCACGATCGCGGGCGATCTCGGTGGCCGGACCCTGGCCCCTGGCGTGTACAAGTCCACGTCAACGCTCGAGATTACCTCGGCGGACGTCACGCTCAATGCCGGGGGCAATTCGAGCGCGGTATTCGTCTTCCAGATCGCCTCCTCGCTCACGGTGGGCGTCGGTCGCCGAGTCATCCTGAGCGGCGGCGCACAGCCTTCCCAGATAACCTGGCAGGTCGGTAGCTCCGCGACGCTCGGAACGAATTCCAGTGTCTCGGGGAATATTCTCGCTTTGACAACGGTCTCGATGGGTACCGGCGCAACGCTGGACGGACGAGCGATGGCGCGGAACGGCTCGGTGACGCTCCTGGCCAATACGATCACCCCGTGACGCGAAAGGCGTGCGCCGAGCGCTCACGCGAGGCGTTGGCGAGTTCCGATGGGCGCTCCTCACCGGCGCCGTCGCACTCGCCCTCGTGACGCCGCGCGCGGCGCCTCGGGGCGGGACTGGCTCACCTCCCGTGGCGGCGACGAGCGACGGGGACAGCGCTGGCGGAAAACCTGGAGGTCCCTCGGTAGGGTTTTGCCCCATGGATATGGGCCCACCCACGGAATAGCATCGCTCTCGAGTCAGAAGACAGCTGGTTCCGGATCTCGCGCGGTCTTGCTCCCATCGCTTCCGTAATCCTTGTGCGGGCGCGGTGCGGGATCCGAGGCAAAGCACCACCAACAAGGAAGAAAGGAAAGGCACCAAGCCATGCGGACCCGATTCATCGCGATTCCGCTCGTACTCTTTCTGGCCCTCTCCGCGGCGGCCTCGACCGGGCTGACCAAGAAGGACAGGACGACACTGCACGAGGCCGTGGTGGTCCTCGACGCCCTCACGAGCGCCCCTGACAAGGGCATCCCGCAGGAGCTCCTCGCGAAGGCCGACTGCATCCTGATCTTTCCCTCCGTGACCAAGGCTGCCTTCGTCGTGGGGGGCAAGGGCGGTCACGGCGTCGCTTCGTGCCGCCAGCCCGACGGCAGCATGGGCTCCGCGGCGTTCTACACGGTCGGGGGTGCGAGCGTCGGCTTCCAGATCGGCGGGCAGTCGGCCGATGTCGTGATGCTCATCATGAACAAGAATGGGGTCGACCACCTCCTCGCGGACCGCTTCACAATCGGCGGCGAGGCCACCGCCACGGCCGGCCCTGTGGGACGCACGGCCCAGGCGGCGACGGACGCGCAGATGCACGCGCAGATCCTGTCCTGGTCCCGTTCGCGCGGCCTCTTCGTCGGCGCGGCCCTCGACGGTTCGGTCGTGAAGCCGAACCAGGACGCCAACGCACGCCTGTATGGCGAGAAGACCTCCGGGAAGGAGATCCTGGTGGACTCAAAGCTCGCCGTCCCGGCCTCGGCCCGGCCCCTCGTGGATTCGATCCGCAAGCACATGGCGGCCGCCGCCGCCCACGAGAAGGCAGAGAAGAAGTGAGCGGAGCCCGGTGCCCCCTTCGACCCAAGAAGAGCAGATGCGGCTTCCACCCGCTCTCGACCGCCACTAGATCGAGAAGCATGTTCGCAGTTCCCGGAGCGCTTCTTTCGGAGCGCTCACTTCACACGCAGGAGACTTCAATGAGAAAGATCGTATGGCTCGCAGCATTCGCAGTCATCCTCTCCACGTTGGCCATCGCGGGCCCCCAGGTCGCGGTCCTCGACGGCACGAGCTGGAAGGTCGAGGTGAAGCCGGACTCCATGGCCAAGGACAAGGGAGAGAAAGAGTTCAAGGAGACCATGACGTTCGCGGATGGCAAAATTTCCTTGAGCGCTCCGAAAGTCGGTTTCGAGGCTTCGCCCTACACCGTATCGAAAACCGGCGAGAAGAACTGGACCTTCAAGGCGGAGCGGACTAGCGAGGGCGAAGGCAGCTCGGTCTGGACAGGAACCGTTCACGGCAACGACGTCGAAGGCAAGTTGATCTGGACGAAGAACGACGGAGCCGTTCTGACCTACACCTTCAAGGGTCACAAGCTCGATTGAGCCAGTCTTGAACCTGAGGATGGCTCCCCCGGTCTCTCGGCCCGGGGAGCTTGCTCCGGGCCCGCGCCTCAGGGATGGGGGCCGAGCCGCGGGTCCATCTCGCCCAGGAGGTGCTTGGCGCCGTCCACGTCGGTCATCACCCAGAGCATGTAGCGCACGTCGACCAGGATCGACCGCGTACGCACGGGGTCGAAGACGATGTCCGATCCGACCGTGTCGAAGGTGCCGTCGAAGAGCAGCCCGACCAGCTCGCCCCTGGCGTTCAGCGCGGGAGAGCCCGAGTTGCCCCCCGTGGTGTCCACCGTGGCCAGGAAGTTCACCGGCACGTCGCCGAGCCTGGGGGTCGCGTAGGGCGTCTTCTTGCCGGCGCGGAGCGCGGCGATCGCGTCCAGCTCGGCCTTGGGCGCGTCGAAGGGGGACTTGCCGGTGTGCTTCTCCACGATCCCGGCGAGCGTCGTCTGCGGCAGGTACACGAGCCCGTCGCGCGCGCCGACCCCCTCGACCTTGCCGAACGTCACCCGCAGGGTGCCGTTGGCGTCGGGCGGGAGGAGGCCGCCCGAGAACTCCAGCAGCGCGCGGACGTACCGCGGCGTGAGCCGCGAGCGCAGTCCCTCGTTCTTCTTGTCGCGCTCCTCGATCTCCTCCCTCGCCGGGTACAGGAGCGCGGCCAGATCGATGAAGCTGTCCTTGGCCGAGAGCACCTCGGCGGTGGGCTTCTCGAGGAGCCCGAGGCGCAGCGCCAGGTCGGAGAGCCGCGTCCCCGCGTAGACCTTGTCGAGGAACGCGTCGATCGCGCGCCCGGCGTCGGCGTCGCTCATCCCGGCGGCGAGCCCGGCGGCCGCGTCCAGCGGCGCGACGCGCGAGCCGGCGGGCAGGCGTGCCGCCTCGAGCAGGCCGTAGCGGAACAGCGCGCGGTCGACCCTGAGGTCGAGCGTCTTCTGCTGCCGCTCGTCGCGCTCGCGGATCCGCTTCCAGTTGCGCTCCTGGTAGTCGGGGTCGCGATCGAGGTCCGCCTTCGCCCGCTCGAGCGAGAGCTTGTAGATCGTCCCGGCCGACACGAGCAGCGTGGATCCGGACGTGACCGCGCGGAGAGCGGAATCTCGCTCGCGGGTCCTGTTCTCCTCCGCGGTCAGGGCGTCGAGCGCCGGAAGAACGTCCCCGTACTCCTTCAGACGCGCGAGGTCGGCCGCGATCCATGCGGTGAGCGTCTTCTCGCGCGCTTCCTTGGCGCCGAGGAGGTTGGCCTGGAGGAGGCCCTTCAGCTTTCCGCGGTTGTTGGTGAGGCCGTTGTTGAGGCCGCGCACCCGGTTGGCGACCTTGATCCGGATCTCCGGGTCGTCGCGCGACACGTCCTCGAGGATCGCCAGCTGGTCCTCCGAGCGCTTGATCTGCCGCGGGAGCGTCCACTCGGTCATCCGCCGGATCGCCGAGTATGTCTCCATCCTGCGGGTCGAGCCCGGGTAGCCGACGACGAAGACCGGATCGCCCGGTTCGACCCCCTTCGGGTCGATCTCGAGCCGATGCTTCGGATGGTACGGCACGTTGTCCTTCGAGAACGGCGCGGACTTTCCCTCCTTGGTGACGTACGCGCGGTAGAAGCCGAAGTCGCCCGTGTGGCGCGGCCACTGCCAGTTGTCGGTCTCGCCCCCGAACGAGCCTATCCCGGCCGCGGGCGTGTACACGAGCCGGACGTCCTGGATCTCGAGCTGCGCGATCTCGAAGTAGCGGTACCCCTCGAAGAAGCTCGCGACGCGGCACCGGAGGCCGTCCTTCTCGCAATCCTTGATGCGCTCCTTGGTCCGTCGCTCGATGACCTCGTAGCGCGCGCGGTCGTCGATCTTCGGGTCGATGTTCCCGGTGATCTCGTCGGTGACCTCCCTCGCCGACAGCGTCACGTAGGCGCGGCTGCCCGGCCCGGCCCACAGCTCCTCCTCCCGCGTCTTCGCGAGGTAGCCGTCCTCGAGCAGGTTGCGCGCGGCGGTCGAGTTGTACTGCAGCGCGCCGGTCACGCAGTGCTGGTTCGTGACGATCAGGCCGTCCGACGAGACGAACGACGCGCTGCAGCCGCCGAGGGAGACCACCGCTCCCATCGGATAGCCCGTGAGGTCCGCGAAGGTCTTCGGGTCGCCCTTGAAGCCGATCGCATCCAGCTGTTTCCGGAGCTCGGGAACCTGCTGCGGCATCCACATGCCCTCCTCGGCGAGGGCGGAGCAGCAGCACGCTACGATGGCGAGGAGACAGGTCAGAAGCCGGAAGCCTCTCACGCGAACCTCCCTTGGTTTTCGGTGACCGGGATATTCTGTCACGAACGGGTCCCGCCGCGAGGTAGGATCGCCCCTCGTGCTCCACCGACACCGCTTTCGAACTATGATTCGCCACCGGGCCCGTCGTGAGCGCCCTGAGGCCCGCGACCCGAATCCGCTGGGAGCGAGCGCGACAAGGCAAGGGAGGAAACGACATGACTCAGGAAACCGGGCAACCCAAACAGTTCTCCGGCGAGCTTCCCGCCGCCCGTCCCGTGAAGTTGGACGAGCTGGTGAGCTACGCCCCGGGCTCGGTCGTCAGCCGCACGCTGGTGAAGAACGCCGCGGGAACGATCACGCTGTTCGCGTTCGATGCCGGCCAGGGTCTGAGCGAGCACTCGGCGCCGTACGACGCCGTGGTTCAGGTCCTCGACGGCGCGGTGACTCTCTCCATCGGCGGCAAGGCGGTGCCGGCCGCCGCCGGAGAAACGGTCCTCATGCCCGCGAACGTCCCCCACGCCGTGCACGCGTCGCAGCGGTTCAAGATGGTGCTCACGATGATCCGCGGATAGTACCGCGCGGGCCGGACCGCAAGCTTCTCGACGCCAGGAGGAGGAGATGTCCATGAAGGTATCCCGGGTGTTGACGGTGATGGGGCTGCTTCTGACGGCGCTCGCGATCCGCGCCGCCGACGCTCCCAACTGCGTCGGCTGTCACGGGTCGAAGGGGATCGCCGGGAGCGCCCTGCGGGACTGGAAGACCTCGAAGCACGCGGCGAACGACGTGGGCTGCGCAACCTGCCACCTGACCGGAGACACGACGAAGAAGACCAGCGCCTGCGACACGAGCGGGGTGGTCCGCGCCGTCCCCGGGAAGATCTGCGGCGAGTGCCACGGGGAGCAGTTCGGGCAATTCGCGCACAGCAAGCACGCCGCCGCGTGGATCGCGATGGATGCGATGCCCACCACGAAGGACCAGCCCAAGGCGATGATGGACGGGATGAAGGGGTGCGGCGGCTGCCACCGGGTCGGCTACGACACGGGGCGCTGCGACTCGTGCCACACGCGGCACCTCTTCTCGGCGGCGGAGGCCCGTCGGCCCGAGGCCTGCGCGACGTGCCACATGGGGTTCGACCACCCGCAGTGGGAGATGTACTCCACGTCGAAGCACGGCGTGATCTACTCCCTGGGCGCGCCGGATTGGGACTGGGACATGCCACTGTCCGAGTGGTTCAAGGACCCCTCGAAGCCCAGCACCGGTCCGCGCGCCCCGACGTGCGCCTTCTGCCACATGCCCAACGGCAACCACGGCGTTCGGACCTCGTGGGGATTTCTCGCCGTCCGGCTGCCCGAGGACGACGCGGAGTGGATGAAGGACCGCGCCACGATCCTCCAGGGCCTCGGGGTCCTCGACAAGGAGGGCAAGCCGACCGCCCGCCTGGACGTGGTCAAGGCGGGCGACGTGGCCCGTCTCACCAAGGAGTCGTGGCAGGCCGAGCGCGATCGGATGCTCGGGCAGTGCGGCAAGTGCCACGCGCCCTCGTTCGCCAAGGAGGAGCTCGGGAAGGGAGACGAGATCCTCAAGGCGGCGGACCACCTGATGGCCGAGGCGATCCGCGAGGTCGACGGGCTCTACCGCGACGGGATTCTCGAGGAGCCGAAGGACCGCCCGTTCCACGTGGACGTCCTGCGCTTCTACGAGGTCCAGCACCCGATCGAGCAGAAGCTGTACGTCATGCTCATGGAGCACCGGATGCGGACGTTCCAGGGCGCGTTCCACATGAACCCGGATTACCAGCACTGGTACGGCTGGGCCGAGATGAAACGCGACCTCGCGGAGATCCGGTCCGAGGCGGCGACGCTTCGCCGCGAGCGCCCGAAGGCGGCGCCGGCCGCGAAGACCGCGCCGGCCAGGAAGAAGTAGCGCGGTGCGCCCGGGAGGATCCGCGCCCGAAACGCGCCGACGCGGGGACGGGCGCGCGCGAGCTGACGCCGCCTCGCCGGCGTGCGGCCCCGGGCCTTCCGAGCCGCGGAATCACTTTACCCAGTACCCCCGTTAGGCGCGACCTGCCGAACGTCATCGCGGTGGCCGCGTCCGATCGAGTAGGCCTTCAGGCCGATTGCCGATCTTGGTACCGATCGGAGCACCGGGAGCGGGTCCCTAACGACCGGTCCCTACCGGCGCCCGGCGACGCGCCTCCGCGAGCGCCCGGCTCGCGCTCTGGTTGCCGGGCTCGATCCTGAGGACCTCCTCGAAGTGCGCGATCGCGTCGGCGAGCTTGCCCTGCCTCGCCAGGAGCAGGCCGAGATTGAAGTGGGCGGTCGTGTCGCGGGGGTCGAGGCGCAGCACCTGGGCGAAGTGGCGCGCCGCCTGCTCGGTGTCGCCCTGCATCGCGAGCACGATTGCCAGGTTGTTGTGCGCCGCCGACAGGTCGGGCGCGATCTCGATCGCCTTCGAGATCTCCTCGACGGCCTCGGCGGCGCGCCCCTGGCGGCCCAGCACCGAGCCCAGGTTGTTGCGGGCCTCGGCGAATCCGGGATCGATCCGGATCGCCTCGCGGTACGCCGCCGCGGCTTCGTCGAGCCGTCCCCCATCGCGCAGCTCGTTGGCGCGCTCGAAGCTTGCCCGGGCCTCGGGCGCCACCTTTGCGGGGACGCTCGGCCGCGCGGCCTGCCGCCGTTGGACCTCGAGAGCGGCCCGGATCAGGCCGCCGATGGCGGGCTCGTCCGGCTCCAGGCGCTCCGCCTCGCGGAAGGCCACGATCGCACCGTCGACATCGCCCGTCTTGCCGAGAGCGTTCCCGAGGTTCAGCCAGGCCTCGACGTGCGATGGGTTCACCTTCAGCGCCTCCCGGTAGAGAACGATCGCCTCGCCGATCCGGCCCTTCCCCTGAAGGGCGACGCCGAGGTTCGAGAGCGCCGGCGCGTGGTCGGGGCGGATCCGCCGCGCCTCCTCGAGGTGCGTGATGGCCTCGTCGAGCCGGCCTTCCCGCGTGAGCGCTCCTCCCAGATTGTTCTGCACGATGTAGTTGTCGGCCGTGACCGCGAGCGTGTGCTCGAAGAGGGTCACGCTGTCGCGCCAGTAGCCGACCTGGCGCCACGTCAGGATCGAGGCGCCCAACACGGCCAGCGCGGCCGCCGAGCCGAGAGCCGGGCGCCCGTACCGCCACGCCCCGAGCAGGTCCGGCGCGCCCCACGCCAGCATCACGAACACGCCGACCAGGGGGACGTAGGTGTAACGGTCCGCGGACGACTGCATGCCCACCTGCACGACGCCGATCACGGGAACGAGCGTGCCGACGTACCAGAGCCAGCCGGTGAAGAGATACGGGGCTCGTCGCGCGACCGCCAGGACGGCCGCGGTGATCGCCGCCAGTACCGCGCAGGCCCCCGCGACCTTCCAGGCCGGCAGCGAGGCGGACAGCGGATAGAGCACCCCGAGGCCGGCCGGCCAGAACGTCCTGGCGAGATACGTCACGTACGCGACCACGGCGTTCGTTAGCCTCGCCCAGAACGGCAGCACGTCGAGCGCGGTCACCGCGCCTCCGCGCTGCTGGACGACGAAGGTCACGGCGGACGACACGGCGGCGAGAGCGAAGAGCGGCAGCTTCTCCGAAACGAGCCTGAACGGCGGGATCCATCGCGTCCCGCCGCCCCAGCGCCGGAGCGGCCAGAAATCCAGCAAGAGGAGAACGAACGGCAACGTGACGAGCATCGGCTTGGCCATCAGCCCGAGAGCGAAGAGCACCGGGACGAGCACGCGGGTCGCCGTCGTGGGTCGCGCGACGTGTCGCGCGTAGGCGAGGAGGGTCAGCATCCAGAAGAGCGTGCTCAGCACGTCCTTGCGCTCGGCCGCCCACGCCACCGACTCGACGTGGAGCGGGTGCAGGGCGAACAGCGCGGCGACCATCGCGCTTCGCCACAAAGCACCGGTCATGAGGTGGAGCGCGAGCAGCAGTAGCACGGCGTTGAGGGCGTGCAGCCCCACCGAGACGAGATGATGGCCTGAGGGAGCGAGCCCGAAGACCTCGCAGTCGAGCGCGTGCGAGAGCCAGGTCAGGGGATGCCAGTTGCTCTGGGCACCGGTGCGGAAGGCCCAAGCCACCGTCTCGAACGTCAGGCCGGAGCGGACGTGCGGGTTGTCCGTGACGTAGGCGGGGTCGTCGTAGTCGACGAACCCGTTGCCGGCTACCGGGCGGTAGGCCGCGCCCACGAGGACGACGAGCGCGAGAGAGAGCAGGACGAGCCGTGAGACCGGAGCGGGAGAACCGTGCTCGTGAGCCATTCAGGATCCACTCTCTGAGAAACCCGACGCCGCGCGATCGGTTCGGGCCGGACCCCTCGGGAGCGCCGGCCGCACGCGGAAGCCTGCAAGTCTACACCCCGCGACGGTGCGTGCGCCGGAAGGTCCGCGGCGTCAGCGCCGGTCCTCGCGACGCTCGCTCGCGCCCGGGTCCACGGCCCAGCCCTCGCTCGAGCGCCGGAATGCCGCCAGCTTCGCGGGATTCCGCTCGCGCCACTCCAGCCCCTCGGGGTCGCCCGCGGCCCGCCTTATGTCGTAGGCGAGCGCCTCCATGTGCCCGCCGGCGCGCATCGCGTCGAAGTAGGCGAGGACGAAGGGTCCCCAGAACGGGACGTCCACCTCCCGCGCGTGGAGCGACGAAACGAGCTTCAGCATGGTGTCGAGGGCATAGACGAAGAACGTGGCCTCGCTCTTCTCCTTCCACGGCCCGCTTCGGCGCAGGATCGCGATCATCGACATCCCGGCGACCTCCGCCGCGCTCGGCGACGACCGTGCCGTCTCGGTCGGCACGCGCGCGCGGATCACCTGGCGGGGGCCGCCGTCCCTCGACGCCGCCGGAGCGTCCAGGTTCTCGAAGAACATCGCCCACATCCTCTTCGCGATCTGCTCCGAAGGCGTATCCCTCTCGAGCGTCAGCGAGCGCGCGTAGGCCGCGAAGGCTCTCCCCTTCGCACCGGAGTCGTAAAGGGTGTCGCCGAAGGCGCGCCAGATCTCGGCGCGGTAAGGGGAGTCCCGGAGACAGCTTTCGAACGCCTCGATCGCCGGCTCGGACCTTCCCTGCGCGGAGAGGCTCAACGCGAGGTGGAAGCGAAGCGTCGGGTCCGTGGGCCGGACCGCGAGTCCCCTGCGAAACACGCTCTCGGCGAGCGCCCAGTGTCCGAGCATGGCATGGGACGAGCCGAGCAGCACCCACGCCCCCTGCGGAGCGGTGTCGGGGGTCGCGACGATTCGATCGAGCATCTCTATCGCCGAGAGGTGCTCGCCCTTCGAGAACGTCGAGAAGGCCATCTCGTAACGGGCGTCCGCGTTCGACGGGTCCGCGTCGAGAACGCGTCGGAAGATGCGGATCGCGTCGTCGTACTCCCCCGCCTCGTGCGATTGGACGCCCGCGAGGAGAAGCTCGCCGGCGTCGGGAGGCACAGGCGATGCGGCGCGGGCGGGCGACACGATGAGGACTGCGGCGGCGAGAAGTGTCGGGGCGAGACGCATGGGTTCGGTTCCTCCGTCCTCAATGTGTGTCGCGGGTGGTGGAAAATCGAGCCGCGGTCGAAGGATTCCCACGAGTCGGAGGGCCGTCCGGCAGGCGTTTGTTACGCGGGCGGGCCCCGATCGGGTAAGAAGGTTAGGGGCGATCCCTGCCGTCGTGGCCCCTCCGCGGTATATTCCCTTCCCGGCGAACGGTCGAGAGAGCGAGGCGCGCCGGCGCCGGCTCCCGGACCTCGCCCCGAGGGAAAGGAGTCGCATGCGCTCGCTCCCCGATCGCTTCCGGCTGAGGTCGGCCGTCCTCCTCCTGGCCGCCCTCGCGGCCGCGTCGTTCACGAGCGGGGTCGCCGCCAAGCGGCCGACGCGGCTGGACGCCTTCGCCGCGAGCCCCGCGATGCGCGCGCTCGCGCCGGAAACGGCATCGCCGGCCTTCGTGAGCGCCGGGAGCTTGGTCCAGGCCGAGCCGCGGCTCGGCGTCCCCACGTTCGTCTGGGCGGCGCGTCGGCCGGTCCCCTCCGGCGTCCGCGGCCCCGAGGATGCCGCGCGGCGCTATCTCGCGGATCTCGCGGGACTCTATCGCCTCGACGCGGCGGACACCGACGCGGCCTCGGTGCGCCTCGTCCATGACACGGGACGGGGCGTCGTCGTCGTGAAGTTCCGGGAAGTGGTCGAGGGGATCGAGGTCTTCCGCGAGGAGCTGAGCATCGCGATGAAGAGGGACCTGTCGCTGGTCTCACTGTCGGGCTATCTGAGCGGCGCTCCCGCGCGGGCCGGGAAGGATCTCGCCGGCGCGTACCGGCTGGGGCCGCGGGAGGCGATCGCGGCGGCCTACCTGGAAATGGAAGGGGAGAGCCTGACCGCGGCGGAGCTTCGCGGCCGCGGGGAGCGACGGGGATCCTACGAGCACTTCGACCTCAACACCCTGTCGAAATCCGGAGCCTCGCTGACCGGCGGGGCGCGGGCCAAGAGGGTACTGTTCCACCTGCCCGACCGTTTCGTGCCCTCCTACTACGTCGAGCTCGACGTGCGCCCGGACGCGAGCACCGGCGGGGAGATGAACTCCTTCGTGGTGTCGGGACTCGACGGCACGATCCTCTTCCGGAACGACCTCACCGCCTCCGATTCGTTTACCTACCGTGTCTGGGCGGAGACCGGGAGCCCGTACCGGCCGTTCGACGGGCCGCAGGGGAACTCCGCGAGCCCGCACCCGACGGGGGCGCCGAACGGGTTCCAGCCGGCTTTCGTGGCCCCGAGCCTCGTCGCCCTCCAGAACGGGCCGATCAGCACGAACGACCCGTGGCTGCCGACCGGGAGCACGACCACCGTCGGGAACAACGTCGACGCCTACGCGGACCTCGTATCCCCGGACGGCTTCGGGAGCGGGGACTACCGGGCCTCGACGACGTCCTCCGGCGTCTTCGACCGGATCTACGACACGACCCGTCCGCCGAACGACAGCCAGAGCCAGATCATGGCGGCGACGACCCAGCTCTTCTACGACGTCAACTTCTTCCACGACTGGTACTACGACCCGGGATTCGACGAGGCGTCGGGGAACGCCCAGGAGAGCAACTACGGCAGGGGCGGGCTGGAGCACGACAGGATCCACGCCGAGGCGCAGGACTACGGCGGGACCAACAACGCCAACATGTCGACACCGGCGGACGGCGGGAACCCCCGCATGCAGATGTACGTCTGGACGCCGAACACCGCAGCCTACGTCGTCGCCACGCCACCAGGCTCGACCTACGCGAGCGGGACGGCGGCTTTCGGACCGCAGTCGTTCGACGCGACGGGATCGGTCGTCCTGGTCAACGACGGGACGTCCCCGGTCACGGACGCGTGCCAGGCGATCACGAACAACGTCGCCGGGAAGATCGCCCTCATCGATCGCGGCACCTGCACGTTCAAGCAGAAGGCGGTCTACGCGCAGAACGCCGGCGCCATCGGGGTCATCCTCGCGAACAACACGACGGGCGCAGCACCGGCCATGGGCGACGGGAGCCCGGCGGGGACCATCTCGATCCCCGTGCTCTCGGTCACGCAGACGGACGGCAACTCCATCAAGACGGCCTTGGGAGGCGGCGCCGTAACCGCGCGCCTCTACCGCGAGGCCGCGCCGAACCGGGACGGCACCATCGACAACACGATCGTCGCGCACGAGTGGGGGCACTACATCAGCAACCGGCTCGTCGGCGACGCGAACGGACTCGGGAACAACCAGGGAGGAGGGATGGGAGAGGGCTGGGGGGACTTCCACGCCCTTCTCCTGGTCGTGAGGCCGGAGGATACGGCCGTTCCCTCGAACACCTCGTTCAACGGGGTCTACGGCATCACCGGCTACGTCGCCGGAGGCAGCGCGCCGCTGGGCGGCGGGAACAACGGCTACTTCTTCGGGATCCGCCGCTACCCGTACTCCACCGATTTCACCAAGAATCCGCTCACCTTCCGGCACATCTCCGACGGGGTCCCGCTGCCCGCCGGGGTGCCGACGTCCGGATTCGGGTCGTCGTACAACTCGGAGGTCCACAACACGGGGGAGGTCTGGGCGAGCATGCTGTGGGAATGCTACGCCTCGATCCTCCGCGACACGCTCGGGGCCACGCCCAGGCTCACCTTCGACCAGGCCCAGCAGCGGATGCGTGACTACCTCGTGGCCGGCTACAAGCTCACCCCGGCGGACCCGACCTTCGTCGAGGCCCGCGACGCGCTCCTGGCCGCGATCGTGGCCAACGACGCCGCGGACTACGCGCTGTGCTCGGCGGCGTTCGCGCGCCGCGGAATGGGCCTTCGCGCGGTCGCGCCGGACCGCTACTCGACGGACAACACGGGGGTCGTCGAGAGCTATGCCTCGGGCAACGATCTCGCCTTGGTCTCCGCGACGCTCGACGACGCGGTGAGCTCGTGCGATTCGGACGGCGTGCTGGACGACGCCGAGACCGGGAACCTGACGATCACGCTCAGGAACGTGGGGACCGGTGCCCTGGCGGCGACTTCCGCGACCGTCTCCTCGAGCAACCCCGGGGTTTCGCTCCCCGCGGGCGCGAGCGTCGACTTCCCGCCCTCCCAGCCCATGCAGACCACGACCGCGTCGATCCCGGTCCGCCTCGGCCTTGTCGCGGGCATCCAGGAGATCGACTTCGACATCGCGTACCGCGATCCCGCCTTCGCGATTCCCGGGGACGTCGTCGCGACCCGATCGTACCGGGGCAACACGGACGAGCTGCCGGCGTATTCGAAGGCCGACGCCGTCGAGTGCGTCTCGACACCGTGGACGCCGGGCGGCTCCCCGGCTTTCGATGCCGGGTCCGGATGGAGGCGGGTGGAAGTGACCGCGCTCGACCACCGCTGGCTCGGGCCGGACCCGGGCAGCGGCCCCACGGACCAGTTCCTGGTCTCCCCGACATTGCAGGTGAGCGCGACCGGCAGCTTCGGGTTCACGTTCCGCCACCGTTACTCCTTCGAGTACGACGCCACGCCGACCTACTACGACGGCGGGGTGATCGAGATCAGCACCAACGGCGGGGCCGGCTGGACGGACATCGGGGCCTCGGCGACCCCGGGCTACAACGGGACGCTGAGCACGTGCTGCTCGAACCCGCTCGGGGGGCGCACGGCCTACGTCCGGACGAACGCGAGCTACCCGTCGCTCGACACGGTGTCCGTGAATCTCGGAACCGGCTACCACGGGGCCGCGGTCCTGGTGCGGTTCCGGGTGGCGGCGGACGAGGCCGGCGGCGGCGCGGGCTGGGAGATCGACGACGTCACCTTCTCGGGGATCGACAACTCGCCCTTCCCGGTTCTCATCGTGGACCAGGGCCTCTGCCTGGAGCCGGGCGGCGTTCCCGAGACCGGCGCGGAAGGGACCCCGCTCAGGCTGCAAAAGAACGCCGGGAACCCGGCGTTGCTCGATCTCTCGTGGGGTGCCTCCTGCGGCAGCGACGTCGGCGCGTATGCCGTGTACGAGGGGGCCCTTGGGGCGTTCTACGACGAGATCCCGCTGAGCTGCAGCGTTGCCGGCACCGCGCTCACCGGGCAGGCGCCCGGCGCCGGGTCGCGCTACTACCTGGTCGCGCCGCTGTCGTCCCTGAAGAGCGACAAGGAAGGGAGCCACGGCTCGAGCACGAGCGGCGAGCGGCCGCTCGGCCCTTCCGCTTGTCGGACAGTCCTGGACACGCAAGCCTGCCAATGAGGCGGGCGGTCGCCCGAGGATCGCGATTCCGTCGGACTCTCGGTTAGCATGGAGCGGGAGGACTCCATGTCGACGAGCCGCCGCCCGATCCCCCCGACGCCGGCGGAGCGGATCCTCCGCCCGTTCCGGGAGTTCCTGAGGGTCGAAGCCTCGGCCGGGATCCTCCTCCTCCTCTGCACCGGCGTCGCGCTGGCGTGGGCCAACTCGCGCGCAGGATCCCTCTACTTCGAGGCGGCCCGCGCCACGGTCACCGTCGGCGTCGGCCCGTTCGTCCTCTCGAAGCCGCTCCTGGTCTGGATCAACGACGCGCTCATGGCGGTCTTCTTCCTCGTCGTTGGGCTCGAGATCAAGCGCGAGATCCTCGTCGGGGAGCTCTCGTCTCCCAAGAAAGCCGCGCTTCCGCTCCTCGCCGCGGCCGGCGGCATGATCGTTCCCGCCGCGATCTACCTCTCGCTGAACGCAGGGACCGACAGGGCCGCGGGGTGGGGGATCCCGGTGGCGACCGACATCGCGTTCGCGATCGGCGTGCTCACCCTCGTCGGGAAGCGCGTGCCCCTGGGGCTCAAGGTCTTTCTCACGGCGCTCGCGATCGCGGACGACCTCGGCGCCGTGCTGGTGATCGCGATCTTCTACGGCGGGAGGCTCGACGGGGCCGCGCTCCTGGCCGTCGCCGCGTTCATGGCCCTGCTGATCGTGGCGAACTGGGCGGGCGTGCGCGAGCCGCTGTTCTACTGCCTGCTCGGCGTCGGCCTGTGGCTCGCGGTCTTCCGGTCGGGGGTGCACCCCACGGTGGCCGGGGTCCTGCTAGCCGCGGCCATTCCCTCCCGCTCGCGGATCGACGTCGAGGAAGCCGCGCCCCCACTAGAGAGGATCGAGCACGCGCTTCACCCGTGGGTCATGTACCTCATCATGCCGGTGTTCGCCTTCTTCAACTCCGCCGTGGTCTTCGAAGGCAACCCCTGGAAAGCGCTGTCGCATCCCGCGACCCTCGGGGTGGTGCTCGCCCTCGTGGTCGGAAAGCCCGTGGGCATCACCCTTTCGTCCTGGCTCGCGGTTCGCTTCAAGCTCGCGGCGCTGCCCGAGGGTGTCGGCTGGAGGCAGATCGCCGGCGTGGCTTGTATCGGAGGGATCGGATTCACGATGTCCCTCTTCATCGCCGGCCTCGCGTTCGACGGCGCCCTGCTCGCGTCGGCGAAGACCGGGATCCTGTTCGCCTCGACGGCGGCGGGCGGAGTGGGCTGGCTGGTCCTGCGCGGAGCGACGGCCCGCGGTGAGTGACGGGGACGCGTGATGCACCGGTTTCCGGAGCGCTGGGCGCGGGCTCCGTCTAGGATTCCGGGCCGCCCGCCAGGGCCAACCGCGTGATCCGCTCGATCAGGTCCTCGTAAGGGATTCCCGCCTTCCCCGCCGCCTCGGCGAAGTCCTCTCCCGAGCCGATGTCGGGGTTCGGATTCGCCTCGACGATGGAGAGCTGCCCATCGGACGCCAGGCGCAGGTCGATCCGGCCGTAGCCCCGCATCTGCAGCACGCGGAACGTCCTCTTCGCCAGGCGCGCGACCGTCTGGAGCGTGCCGGGGGGAAGATCCTCCGCCATCGTGTTGGAGATTCCCCATCGCTCGCGGTAACCCGGGTCCCACTTCGCCTTGAAGCTGGCGAACCGCGGCTCGCCCTCGGGGACCTTCGAGAACGTCAGCTCGCGGAGCGGGAGAATCCTGAGCCGCGCGTCGCCGAGAATTCCGGCGTACAGCTCGCGTCCCTCCACGTAGTGTTCCACGATGACGTCCGTCTTCAGACGCTCGTGGAGGAAGTTCACCCGGCGGAGGGCCTGCTCCTCGGTCTCGGCGAACGAGTCGCGCGCGATCCCCACGGAGCCTTCCTCGGCCAGCGGCTTCACGAGAACGGGCAGGAGGAACTTCCGCAGCGTCCGCAGCGGCTGGGCGCGCCGGGAGACGACGAACGGGGGCACGGGGACCCGATGGTGCCGCAAGATCTTCTTCGACAGCGCCTTGTCCCTGCAGATCATCAGGCCGGGCTGCCCGCAGCCCGTGTACGGGACGGCGAGCAGCTCGAGGACGCCGGCGACATTGCTCTCGAACCGGCGCTGCCCGCGGAAGGCCTCCACGAGGTTCCAGACGAGGTCCGGATTCACGCGGTCGACGTGCGCGAGGATCTCGCGGGGATGCTCGTGGATCGGTCCGAGGAGCACCTCGTGGCCGTTGGAGCGGAGGGCTTTCAGGACGTGCCCCTCCGTGATCCAGTCCTCGCGGGTCCTCATGAGCTCCTCGTACTCTTCGTCGGCCAGGGGAGACTCGTTGACCTCGAAGAGAGCGAGGACCCTGAGACGCTTCCTGGCCATCACTTCCTCGGCCGGTACGCATGGGTCCGCAGGCGGTTGACGATGAGCGTGGCGACGTAGGTCGAGAACCGCACGAGGGTCGAGGCCGGATCGGAGCGCACGACGAGCCGGTGCTCGAGGGCGATTCTCGCGAGGCTCGCGACGACGTGCGTCACGTGCCCCGGCCGGTCGCCGGACCAGGCCGCGACGGACTCGACGATGAGCCTCTTGTTCCTGCGAATCAACGCCGCGGCGGCGCTCGCGGGCGTCCTCGCGCGCGACGCGCCGAAGATGGCTCTGAGCTCCCGGACGCAGAGCGAGAGGTCCTCCAGCCGCTGGCGCCGGGACTTCCGCTCGTAGTAGCTCCTGAGGGTGGATTGGAGAAGCCGCGCCTGGCCCTGGAGCCGCGGCTTCCGGCGCGGCGGACGCCGGCACGCGAGCTCGTGCATGATCCGATCGACGTAGCGGAGCTTCCGCATGGCGGGCCAACCCGCGTAGCGAGTCCGCCAATGCGAGTTCGGCTGGAGCCAGACGGCGAAGGTCTCGGCGAAGTCCTCGTACGGATGGGATTGCGCGTAGTCGTCCGGCACGTTGCGCACGAAGTTCTTGCTGACCGGATCGACCTTGTAGAAATAGGGATTGTACGGCGTCCCGGGAGAGCCGAAGACCCGCCGCCAGTCGGGCCGCCTGTGGAGCCCGTAGGCGTGGTCGAAGGCGTGCCCCGCCTCGTGCCGCAGCAGCTTCATGCACCAGGCCCGCGTTCCCCCCTCCACCTCGAACATCATCCGGAATTCCAGCGACATCAGGCGCGGGTGCGCGAGGTAGAACGGGATCCCGATGGTGGCCTCGCCGTCCGGACAGAGCCATTCGGCGGCCAGATAGCACGGCGGCCGAAGGGCGAGACCGCGACCCTCGAGTTCTCGGTGGAGCCGGTGGATTTGGGGCTCGAGCGCGCTACCCCGGATCCGCACCTTGAGATCGCGGATACGGACCTCGAGGAGGTCCTCGTCGGACAGGTGCGCCCATCTCCCGTCGGCAGGTCGAGCCATGCCGCGACGGTCCTCGCGGGGAGGCGCGGCGAGCGGCCGGCGGAACGCCGGCACGGTGCTCGATTCCGACCTCGCGCTTCTCGTGGGGTGCTCGCGCATGGCACCAAGGTTAACCGCGCCCCTCCCGGGCGGTCAACGCGCCGGGGGAGCCGGGAGGCGTCGCCTCGCAATTCCGTCGAGACGGTCACCCTTTTCGAGCAAAGGGAGACCGGGGAGCCCCGCGGCCCTCCGGGACGGGGGGAGGCCGTTTGACCCGCCCCGCACCAGGCCCGATATTCAGTACGTCGGGGAATCTTCCCCGAGGTGGGTTAGATGCGCGAGGACGTCCCGGACGTGAGCTCGGACACGACCGCCCAGGAAGCCGCCAAGCGGGCGATGATCGAGGTGCAGCGCTACCTCGCGGACGAGATCGCGCCGATGATGGCGGCGGATGCCGCCGACGTGCTGTTGCGGATGCCGCCCAAGTACGGCGCGATCGTTCTTCGCAGCTGGATCGAGGCCCAGCTCTCGGCGCCGGACCGGGCCGTGCCGGTGTCGAGCTACGTCTACCACGCCGTGAAGAAGCTCCATCACCTGGCCGAGCTGCACGTCGTGGACCCGAAAGCGATGGCTCGTTACGTGGCGGAGCTGTCGAGGATCGTCGTCCGGCTCTGCCCCGAGGGCGAGCAGACCGATCTCCGGCTGAAGCTGAGCCGGATCGCCGAGGCCGAGACGACGCTGTCGGCGCCGGTCAGGCTCCTGAATCGGGAGATGGGAAGCGCCCGGGTCGAGGCGGAGCTGAAGCGGACCCTGGAGCACCAAGAGGAATCGCGCCCGCGCGCCGCGGACGCCGCTCCGAGCCCCCGGCTGGCCATGCTCATCGGGCGGCTCGAGGAGCTGGGTGCGATCTCCAAGGAAGGGCCGGCGGACGAGGAAGCCGAGGAGCTCATCGCCCGCATGGTGACGAAGGCTGCCGCGGAGGCTCGCGACGGGGAACAGCTCGAGTCCTCTCTCGCCAGGCTGCGAATGCTGGGGATGGAGCCCAGCGTCGACCGGCGCATGTTCCGCATGCTGGGCCGGCGCCTGCCGGAATGGGAGGTCGATCTGGAGCGCTCCGGGCCGGGCGACGAGAAGCCCGCGGGGCGATTGCTCCAGGCGATGCGCCGGATCGTGGACACGGCGGGCTCGAGCGAGGAAGGGATCCGCCGCTTCAGCGAGATGGTCTACGCCGCCATCGAGCAGCTCAACGAGGGCCACCTGGCGCAGGCCGTGGCGATGCTCGATCTCGCGCAGAGGCTGATCGAGGAGAAGAAGGTGGACCAGGAGCTGGCCCGGATCGTCAAGAACCGGGCGCAGAGCGCGGTGGCCCTCGGGCCCCTCCGCCAGTTCGCGTCGGCCCCCGCCAAGCACGGGCTGCTTCGAAAGGTGCTGCGGTTCTTCCAGGTTTTCACCCCCGAAAGTCTCCTGGATCGACTCGACGGCGAGCCCAAGCGGGAGACGCGCAAACTGATGCTGTCCCTGCTCGAGGTGTACAGCACGCCGTGCCGACCCAAGGTGCTGGAGCGGCTGATGGGCTGCCTGTCCGGCAAGCCGCCCGATCCCAACGGCTTCTACGCCCGGAACCTCGTATTCCTCCTGCGCCGGATCCCGCGCGGCGCACAGGACGACCCGAGGCAGGAGCTCAAGCTCCTGGCGGAATTCAGCCGGCCCCAGCGTCCGTTCATGGTCACCAAGGAGACGGTGGGCGCGCTGGCCGACCCGAGCCTTCCGAAGGTCTCGCAGGTCCTGGCCCAGCGCCTCGAGGACTTCGAGCGCTCGGCACATCCAGGGGTCACGGACTACACCGACGGAGAGATGCAGGAGATCCTGGACCGGACCTGCGCCGCGCTGGCCCTTCTCGGCACGCAGGAGGCGGTCCGCGCGATCGTGGCCCATGCGCGCCGCGAGGATCTCCGGCTTGGCGACACGGTCGGCCGCCTGCGGCATCTGGCCGGCTGCGATCTGGCCGGCCACGACGCCCTCCGCGAGATCCTGGATCGGCTGCGAAAAACGCTGCCGGCCAAGGTCCTCGGGGTCGTCCTGGGACGGCGGGTGGCGGAGGCGAGCAGCCTGGTGCAAGCCCTGTCGGGAACGCGGGAGCCGGAGGTGCGCCGCCTGTTCGAGGAGATCGTCGAGCGGTATCCGGGCCAGGACTTGGCCGAGCGCGCCCGCGAAGCACTCGTCAAGTTCCAGGCGGAGCCGGCATCGGAGCCGGCGGCCGCGGAGGGCGTCGCCGGAGACCTCGAGCTGTTCGGCCTGCCGACGCTTCTCCAATCGCTGGCCGACGCGCGCCAGACCGGCCGCCTGATGATCTCCGAGCGCAACGGTCACGATCGCGCGGTCATCTTCTTTCGCGACGGGAAGATCGCGGGAGGCGAGGCGGGACAGCTCCGGGGTCCGGACGCGGTGTACGAGCTGATCGAGCGACCGAGGCCGGGGACCTTCCGCTTCGAGAGGTCGACGCCGGAGGAACCGGCCCGTCCGGAGCAGGGGATGGATGTCGTCCCGCTGATCCTCGAAGCGATCCGGCGGCACGACGAGTTCCAGGAGGATCGCGCGCTGGTACCCGACGGGGCCTCGCTGATGCCGACGGGCGCGCGCCCGTCCCTGCCCGAGGACGAGAGCGACCGGAACCTCGTGGAGGCGGTGTGGCAAGAGGCGTCGCGCGGCACGGCACCGGAAAGCTGCGAAGGCGTGGCGGGGAGTGACGCGTACCGCGTCCGCCGCCTTTACGCGCACTGGCTCGAGAGCGGCGCTCTCAAGCGCCGCCCCGCGGCGTGAGCCCGCGGCCGTCGCCGACACGCGAGCACCGGGCAGCTCGTGGGCCGGTTCCGTGGGAGTCCTTGTCTCGGGCGGGAAGCTGCCGGTAAGATAAGGGACTCACGGCATCCTTTTTCTACGGATCTCGGGGAGGGCGGCCGGGCGGGCATCCGCTTCGGCCCGAAGATTGTCGGCGCGTGAAGGAGGAGTCTGACGATGATCGTCGGAGTAATCGGCTCGGGTTCCATCGGACCTGACCTCGCCTACGGCTTCGTCGCGGCGCTTGCCGGCGCCGGTGGAGGCAAGGTCTACCTTCACGACATCAAGCAGGAGGCGCTCGACGCCGGCGTCGAGCGCATTCGCGGGTACGTGGCGAAGGGCGTCTCGCGGGGAAAGCTGAGCCCGAAGATCGCCAAGGCCATCGACGCGGCGCTGGTCCCGACCCGCGACGTTCGCGACCTCGGGAAGTGCGAGTACGTTCTCGAGGCCGCGACCGAGGATCTCGCGATCAAGAAGGTCATCCTGAAGAACCTCGAGAGCGTCGTCCGCGAGGACTGCCTCATCGGCTTTGCCACGTCGGGAATCCCGCGCTCCCGGATCGCCTCGGAGGCGCGGCATCCGGAACGCTGTTTCGTGAACCACCCGTTCTATCCGGCGTGGCGAGCTCTCCCCGTCGAGGTGGTCCTGTCCGGCGACGAGGCTCTCGGGGCTCGGATGCTCGGGACGCTGAAGGCGCTAGGGAAGGTGCCGATCGTCACCGCCGACGTTCCCTGCTTCGCCGCCGACGACATCTTCTGCAACTACTGCGCCGAGGCGGCGCGGATCGTGGCAGAGGGGGTCGCGACGCCGGCCCAGGTGGACCAGGTCGTCAACGACGCGATCGGCGGCGGCGGCCCCTTCCTCGTGATGGACCTCACCCGCGGCAACCTCCTGAACGTGCATTGCCTCGAGCTGATGCGGCAAGACCCCGACGGGAGCGAGTGGTTCGCCCCGCCGCCGATCTTCACGAAGCAGGGCACCACGCCGTGGCACGACCGGAGCAAGCCGGCGGATCCTCGCATCGATCCTGCCCGCGCCAGGGAGGTCCTGGACCGCATCCTGGCGGTGGTCATGGGCAGGACCCTCCACGTGGCGGACCACGGGATCTGCGACGCCAGGGAGCTCAACTGGCTGACGCGCAACGCGCTCGGGTTCCGGAAGGGGCTCCTCGACCTCGCCGAGGAATTGGGCGCGCCGCGGGTCCACGAAGTCTGCGCGGCGTACGCCGCGAGGAACCCCGGCTTCACCGTGCCGAGGAGCGTCGTCGAGCGGCGACTGCCGGCCTTCCTTCGGAACGTCGCGGTCGCGCGCGACGGCGAGATCGCGGTGGTCGCGATCCAGCGCCCCGAGGTGAGGAACGCCCTCGACGAGCGGACCATGACGGAGCTTCGGGAGGTCTTCTCCGGACTGGCCGCGGACGGCGCCGTTCGCGGTGTCGTGCTCACCAGCTTCGACGGCGCCCTGGCCGGGGCCGACATCGGCGAGCTGGCCGCCCTCACGACCCCCGAGGAGGCGCGCGCCAAGTGCCTTCGCGGTCACTCCGTCCTCGGCGTCATCGAGGCCATGCGCAAGCCCGTCGTGGCCGCTGTGGACGGGCCGGTGCTGGGAGGCGGCGCGGAGCTCGCGATGGCCTGCCACGCGCGCGTCGTCGGGACGAGCCTCATGCTCGGCCAGCCCGAGGTGAACCTCGGCATCATCCCGGGTTACGGCGGAACCCAACGCCTGCCCCGTCTGATCGGCATCGAGCGCGCGCTCGATCTGCTGCGCACCGGCCGGCCCGTCGGCGCCGCCGAGGCCTGCGCATGGGGCTGGGCGAGCGGCGAGCCCGCCTCGGACATCCTGGCCGCCGCCAAGGACCTCGTCCGAAGGCACCTCGACGGGAAGGCGGTGCTGAGGCCCGTGGACGCGGCGCCGCTCGAGGTGGCGGACCGGTTTCCCCGGATCGACATCGGCCATCACTCGCTGGTCGCGGACGCGGTTCTGGTGGGCGTGGTGCACGACGGCCTGATGAAGCCCCTGGCGGAAGGCCTGGCCATCGAGGCGGCGGGCTTCGCGCGGTTGAGGCGGACGGTGGACTACGACATCGGCATGAAGAACTTCGTCCAGAACGGTCCGAGAGTTCCGGCGGTCTTCCTGAACGAATAGCGGGGGTGGCATGACGACCAAGGACAGAACCATCGTGATCCTCGACGGCGGACGCCGGACGCCGAGGGCGGACATCCTCGTGGACAACAGCCGGCCCGGGCTGTTCTCCCGCTTCTCCGCCACCCAGCTCGGCGGAATGGCCATCCAGGCCACGCTGGACCGCACCAAGATCGACAAGAGCCTCATCGGACACGTCGTCATGGGCATGGCGATGCACAGCCACCGCGACTCGATCTACGCGGCCCAGGGCATGCGATGGCGGGGCGGGCTCGCCGACGACGTGCCCGCCCTGACGGTGGCGCGGATCTGCGGCAGCGGGGCCGAGGCGATCGCCGTCGGGTCGGAGATGATCCTCGCCGGCGTCCGTCACGACGAGGCCCGCCCGTTCGTCGTCGTGGGCGGCGCCGAGAGCATGCAGTACCCGTTCTGTCTCTACAACCACCGCGGGCGCAAGGTCGGAGAGGCCGTACAGAAGTACGGTCCGGTGGACGTGAGGAGCCTGCCGCCGGGAACCCACCTGCAGGACTCGCTGCTGATGTCGCTCTACGACCCGGGAGCGCGCATGACGATGGCGAACACCGCCGAGGAGCTGGGGAGGCGCTATTCCGTCACTCGCGAGGAGGCCGACTTGTTCGGCTACCGCTCGCACAGGAACGCGAAGCAGGCCCGTGACAGCGGCTGGTTCGACGAGGAGATCGAGCCTCTGACCGTGGAAGGGGACGGCACGACCGCGCCCGTCGAGGTGAAGCACGACACGCACATCGTCGATGACGTGAGCCTGGAGAAGATCGGGCGGCTTCCTCCCGCCTTCGAGCCCGGCGGCATCATCACCGCGGCGAACGCCAGCGCCGTCGTGGATGGCGCTGCGGCCATGGTGATCGGGAGGGAGACGGACGCGGAGCGGCATGGAGCCAGGGTGCTCGCGCGCGTGATCGGCATGGGTGTCGCCGCCTGCGACCCGCAGATCATGGGGTGGGGGCCGGTCCCCGCAACGCGCAAGGCCCTGGAGATGGCCGGCGTGAGCGGAGGCTCCCTCGACATCGTGGAACTGAACGAGGCCTTCGCCCCGCAGGCCCTGGCCTGCGTCCGCGACTTCGAGAAGATGGGCATTGACCCCGAGAAGGTCAATCCCATGGGGAACGCGATCGCTCTCGGCCATCCCCTGGGGGCCACGGGAGCCGTGCTGACGCTCACCTGCGCTTACGCGCTGCGGCGGACGGCGAGGCGCTACGGCCTGGTCACGATGTGCATCGGCGGAGGGCAGGGAATCGCGCTGGTCCTCGAGTCGGTCTAGCGCGAGAGGCCCCGGGGGACCGGTTCGAGGACCTCCGCGGAGCCGCTGGGCACCGGGAGGAACGGGCGTTGGAGGTGGTGGTCGGGCCGGTATTCGGGGTGACATAAGGGCCCCTTCCCGGACGTGGCCCTCAGTTCCGCAGCTTGAATGCCTTATCCCCCGCGAGTATTCGTCGCCTCAGTACTCGTTGATGACGGCCACGCCCACCGTACCGAAGTCGCTCATCGATTCCAGCACGTCGCTGGCTTTCTCGATGGGGATCCGCTGCTCGACCAGCTTCTCGGGATGAAGCTGCCCGGCTCCAACCATGCGGAGCATCTCGGGGTAGGGTACCTCACCCCTTCCCCACAGGAAGACGAAGGAGCTGACAAGCACGCGGTCGCAGCGGACGCTTCGTGGTTGATGCGGGCTGGGGTCGTGAAGCTGTCCCCGAAACCGGGGTTGGGCGAACGTCCCCACTCGGTGGATAATGAAATGCGCTGGGGCGTTCGGGGGCGGGCCGGTTCACTTGGTGGAGGGCGGCGTGGCGCAGGAGCAGGCGGGAGCCATCAAGAAGATTCGCGCAACCGGGCCGATGCGGGAGGTCATGGCCGCTTACTTCCAGGAGCTGGATGAAGCGTCCCGGACAGGCTCGACCAAGGTCGCCTGGTGCACGAGCGTGGGGCCCGCGGAGCTGCTGCGCAGCTTCGGCTTCCGCGTCTACTTCCCCGAGAACCACGGCGCGCTGCTCGGTTCGTCCCGTGTCGCCTCGGACGTCATCCCCGCTGCCAATGCCATCGGGTACTCGCCCGACATCTGCTCCTACCTGACCAGCGACGTGGGCTCCTTCCTGCGCGGCCACACCCCGCTGACCAAGGCCTTCGGCATGGCCGGTGTGCCGAAGCCGGATGTCCTGGTCTACAACACCAACCAGTGCCGCGACGTGCAGGAGTGGTTCGCCTTCTACCAGCGGCACTGGGGCGTGCCGATGGCCGGGATCGACACCATGCGCGGCCTCGGAGAAATCACCCGGGACCACCGCGACTCGCTCGTGGCCCAGCACAGGGCCCTCATTCCCACCCTCGAGCGGGTCTCCGGGAAGAAGTTCGACATGGACCGGCTCAAGGAGGTCGTGGCCTCGAGCTACCGCTGCACCCAGCGATGGAAGAGGGTCCTTCGCCTGGCCGAGCACGACCCCTCGCCGATCACCTTCTTCGACGGCACCATCCACATGGGCCCGGCGGTCGTGCTCCGGGGCGACGAGCGGGCGGTCCAGTACTACGACGTCCTTATCGCCGAGCTGGAGGAGAGAATCGCCCAGGGCGTCGGGGCGGTGGACGGCGAGGCCCACCGGTTGTACTGGGAGGGGATGCCGGTCTGGGGCAAGATCCGCGAGCACGCCGAGACCTTCGCCGGCCACCGAGCCTGCGTCGTCGCCTCGACCTACTGCAACAGCTGGATCTTCGAAGCGCTGGCCGAGGCGGATCCCTTCGAAGGCATGGCCGGCGCGTACTCGGAGCTGTTCATCGTTCGATCGGAGGCCTTCAAGGAAGACTACCTGAGCGGCATGGCGCGCGACTACCACATCGACGGCATCATCTACCACGACGCCAAGACGTGCCCCAACAACTCCAACGACCGGTACGGCATGCCGGAGCGGCTCGCGAAGAAGCTGGGCATCCCGTTCGTCGTCATCCACGGCGACCTGAACGACCTGCGCCTGTACTCCGAGGAGCAGACGAAGACCCAGTTCGAGGCCCTGGTCGAGCAGCTCGGCGAGCGAGCCTGAGGGGCTTCGGAGGCCACGGGCCGATGACGGATCGACCTTCGAACCCGAAGAGCGAGCAGGGCGTGCCACGGCCTCTGTACTGCGGTGTGGACATCGGGGCCTCGGCCACCAAGCTCGTGCTCATGACGGCGGAATCGCCGGCCGCGGACCAGGGCTCCGAGATCGTGGCCCGCGCCGTTCTTCCCTCCGGCGTCGACTACCAGAACACGGCCCATCGCTGCCTCGCGGCCGCGCTCGAAGAGGCCGGGGCAGCTCCCGCCGACATCGTCCGCACGCTGGCCACGGGGTACGGCCGCAACAACGTCGACTTCGCCCAGGGCTCCGCCACCGAGATCCACTGTCACGGGATGGGCGGGTTCCACTTTCACCCCCACGCCATGACCGTGGTGGACATCGGCGGCCAGGACAACAAGGTGATCCGCATCACGGCCGTGGGCCAGCGCGCCGACTTCCGGATGAACCGCAAGTGCGCCGCCGGCACGGGAGCCTTCATCGAGGAGATCGCACTGCGGCTCGGCCTGCCGCTCGAGGAGCTGGACGTCTTGGCCGCGAGCACCGACCAGGCGGTGAAGCTCAGCAGCTTCTGCACCGTCTTCGCCAAGACCGAGATCCTCGCTCACCTGCGCGCGGGCGAGCCGGTGGCCCGGATCGTTCGCGGCGCCTTCCAGTCCGTCGTTGCGAGGGTCCTGGAGATGGCGCCCCTCGACGGCGACGTGCTCCTCACCGGCGGCGTGGTCGACCACAACCCGAGCATCGCCGCGATCTTGAGCGAGAAGATCGGCCGCAGCGTACTGGTTCCCCCGCACCCGCAGTTCGTCGGCGCCCTGGGGGCGGCGCTCCTCGCCCGCCGGCAGGCGGGGCTGAACGAGGCGCGGGCGACGTGACCGGGCGGACCCGACATGCGAGACGTGTCCCGAGGCGCGCTCCGCGTTGACGCGCGCCGAAAGGGAGAACGACATGCTGGACGGACTCTTCAAGCCCGGATCGGTCGCCGTCGTGGGCGCCTCGAACAACCCCCACTCCATCGGCCACATCGTGATCAAGAACCTGGCCGCCTACGGCTTCAAGGGGCCCATCTACCCGATCAACCCGAAGGAGCGCAGCATCCGCAGCTTCAAGTGCTTCAAGTCGGTCCTCGACGTCCCCGACCAGATCGATCTCGTGAACATCTCGGTCAACTACAACCTGGTTCCGGCCGTGATCAAGGACTGCGGCGAGAAGGGGGTCAAGTTCGCCATCGTCCACACCGCCGGGTTCAAGGAAGTCGGCGAGGAGGGCGCAAAGCGCGAGCGGGCGATGGTCGAGCTGGCCCACTCCTACGGGATGCGCATCTTCGGCCCCAACAGCCAGGGCATTCAGAACGCCGACCCCGAAGTGTCGGTCTACGCCAACTTCACGTTCGTCCCCATGAAGCCGGGCAACATCTCCATCGTCGCCCAGGGCGGGGGCATGGGCGAGATGCTCAAGCTCCACCTGCACAACGTCGGCCTCGGGCACCGCATGTACTGCTCCTACGGGAACGAGTGCGACGTGTCCATGCCCGAGATCCTCGCCTACTACGGCCAGGACCCCGGGACGCGCGTGATCATGATGCAGATCGAGAGCTTCAAGGATCCCGCGGCCTTCCTCGAAGCCGCCTCCCGGATCACCCCGGAGAAGCCCATCCTGGCCATCAAGGCGGGAAGGACCCGCGAGGGCTCGGTGGCGGTGTCGTCGCACACGGGGACCCTCGTGGACCAGGCCATGATGGCCCGGGCGCTGTTCAAGAAGGCGGGTGTCATCCAGTTCACCGACACGGATGAGATGATCAAGACCGCGGTGGCCATGTCCGTGCAGGAGATCCCGGCGGGCCGCAGGATCGGGATCATCACCAACACGGGCGGCCCCGGCATCCAGATCGTGGACGAGTCGGTGGAGCAGGGGCTCGAGCTGGCCCGGTGGTCCGACGCGGGCGAGAAGCGCCTCAGGGAGAGCCTCTACGCCGAGGCCAGCGTGGGCAACCCCGTCGACGTGGTGGCCACGGCCAACGCCGATCACTACCACGTGGCCGTGGGGACGCTGCTCCGGGAGGAGGGCGTCGACATGGTGCTGGTCTTCTTCGTGACCGCGCCCTTCACCGACACGAACGCCATCGCCACCCGGATCCGGGAAGCGTGCGACGCGGCGCAGAAGCCCGTGGTGGTCGTGGTGGAGACCTCGTCGGCCTTGTACGGCCTCATCGAGAAGCTCCGCTCGAGCGGGCTGCCGGTGTACGAGTTCCCCGAGGACGGCGCGCGGGTCCTCGCGGCGATGGCCCGCTACGGCGAGGTGCGCCGCCGCGCCGTGGAGCCGCCTCCCGCGCTCGCCGTGGACCGCGCGGCGGCGGCCGCGATCCTCGATCGGCACAAGGGAAACGGCGCCTACGTGCCGCAGGGGGACGCCTTCGCCGTGCTCCGGGCGTACGGGATCCCGGTGCCCCTCGTCGCGGCCGTGAGCGGCGAGAAGGACCTCGCGCGGGCCACCGCCGAGGTGGGTTTCCCGTGCGTGCTCAAGGTGGACGCTGCGTCGGTGGTCCACAAGTCGGACGTGGGCGGGGTCGTGCTCGGCCTCGGCGACCTCGAGGCTGCGTCCGACGCGCTCGCGAAGATGAAGGCCCGGTTCCCCGGCCCGGACGCGAGCTTCCTGCTCATGGAGCAGAAGCGGCCGGGCAGGGAAGTCATCGTCGGGGCCAAGACCGCCGAGGGCCTGGGCAGCCTGGTTCTCTTCGGCCTGGGCGGCATTCTCGTCGAGGTCATGAAGGACGTGACCGTGGCCATAGCGCCACTCAGCCGGCCCGAGGCGCGCGAGATGCTGCGCGGGATCAAGGGATACCCGGTGCTGGAAGGCGTGCGCGGCCAGGCGGGAGTGGATCTTACGGCGCTCGAGGACGCGCTGCTGCGGACGGCCAGACTCGTCGCCGACTTCCCGGACATCGCCGAGCTGGACCTGAACCCCGTGTTCGCCTATCCCACGGGGACGCCCCCCGCGGCGGTGGACGTGCGGATGCGGGTGCGCTGAGCGGAGGCGCGGACTTCTCCCGGATATCGCGGCTCAGTACTTCTGGAGCGCGAGGACGGCCATGCACGCGAACCCGAGCACCGTGAGTCCGACGAGGAACATGAGCCCGCCCACGTAGCTGCCGGTGAGGCGGATGAAGAAACCGATCGTCACGGGCGCAAGCGCTGAGGCGCCGTTGGCGATGCCGTTCATCGCGCCCGCGCCGGCGCCGACCGCCTCGCCGGGGACGATCTGCTGGAGCAGCGTCCACACGGACGGGAGCCCGAGGGCGATCGACGCGATGCCGAGCGAGATCAGGATCGCGGCCATCGTGTTGGCCGGCGCGTGCGCGCCGAAGTAGATCCCGATCGCGGCGCCGGCCATGGAGAGCGCGGCGAGCGGCGCGCGGCGGCCGAGCCTGTCCGAGAGCCAACCGAACAGGACGACGTTCACGGCGCCGAGCCAGTACGGCGCGGAAGCCCATGCGCCCATCGCCTCCCACGAGAAGCCCCGCGCCTCCTTGAGGTACTTGGGGAGCCAGCTCATCGTCCCCCACCAGACGGAGGCGAAACAGGCGTAGAAGATCGTGAGCAGCCAGAAGCGGTAGTTCCCCGCGAACGACCGGATGCTCGCCCGCGCCGACGGACTGCCCGCGGCGGATTCGGCCTCGCTCTCGGTGCGGAGCGCGGCTTCGATCGCGTCGCGCTCCGCCGCGCTAATCCGCCGGTTCTGGCGCGGGTGATCGGTCGTGAAGAACCAGAGGAGCGCGAGCGGCAAGAGCCCCATGGACGCCAGCACGAAGAACGTCGGGCGCCACCCGAGGTCGCCGATGACCCAGCTGAAGAACGGCATGGCGACGGCCGGGCCAACCATCAGCCCAACGAGCCACACCGAGTTCGCCTTGCCGCGCTGCTTCGGGGGGAACCAGTGCTTCACGTACTTCGACTGCATCGGCCAATGCATCCCCTCGCCGACGCCGAGCGCCATGCGGGAGACGAGCATCGTCGTGAGCGATACGGCGAGGCCGCCGAACACGAGCGCGAGTCCCCACAGGAGGATCGACAGGCTCATCGCCTTGCGCGGGCCGATCCAGTCGCCGATCGGGCTGAGTAACACGTTGGATACGCCGTAGGCGATGAGGAATGCCGTCATGAGCAGCCCGATGCTCACGGGCTGGCCCTCTATTCCCAACGCCTTCAGGAACGTGTCGTCCGCCACGAGCACCGACACGTTCACCCGATCGAGGTAAGCGACCAGCAGGGTGACGAGCAGGATCGCGACCAGGGTGACACGCTGCGTGATCGGGGCGCCCCCCGCGGCGGCCGGCGAATCGCCCGCCTCGGTTCGGGTGTTCGTCATGATGGCCGGGATGATAGGGCCTGATCCCAGGCGAATCAACGGCGTTCGGAGCGCGGGCACCGCGCGGTCCGGGAAGGATGCCACGCGAGATCTCCAGAACGACACGCTCATGAGCTCCCGCCTGTGCCCGAACTCGTTGGCGTATCCGTATTGCTTGCCGAAGTCCTTGTTGATGTCGGCGTTCTTGTCGTTGGTGAACCCGGCGATGTAGACGCGGACCGATAGGAACTCCGAGCTGCGAATCCGCGGGTAGGGTCCGGTATCGGGATGCTATGTAACCCCCCCTCCCAGCACAAACCCAAGCCCAAACCCAATCGCCCAGGGTCATTCTCCTCCCGGTGCCCGGGGCTCGCGACGGTCCCTGGGCGCGCCGCAGGTGATCGCGGCCGGGAGCGCGCACATGTTCGGCTAGCACCCGTCACCTGGGCCTCCAGAGGACTCTCACCTCCCAGTCACTTCCCGGCTCGGTTTCCCTTGCCGGTTCGGGTACCACAAGGGCACCCCGTGCCCTGCTCAGCGCACCAAAGAGAGAGAGGCGCCCGCGGGCGCCTCTCTCTGCACAGGATGGACTTGCGCTTACTGGCCAACGACCAGCGCGTCGTCGAGGAAGATGTTGTTGCCGTACGCGCTAGTGGCGAGGAATCCCAGGTAGACCGTGGAGCCCTTGTAGCTCGTGATGCTCACGGTGTGCTGCTTCCAGCCCGTGGAGCCGTCGTACCGGTTGATGGCCGAGCCCACGCTCGTCCACGTGGAGCCGTTGGTGGAAACCTGGGGCTGAATCTTGTCCGCGCGCGTCGAGTAGCCGGTGTCGTGGTACATCCAGAAGGTCCACGTCACGGTCGTGTAGGTGCTCGCCACGGCGAAGCCGGAGGTCCGGTAGTACCGCGTGGCGTTGCCGCTCGTCGCGTTGTAGCTGTTGAATTTGGCCATGTACGAGCCGCCGTGCACCGAGCACGTGGGGTAGGTGCCCGAGGTGACGAGGCTCCAGGTCCCGGTCGTCCCGGAGGTATCCACCTGCGCCCAGCCGGTGCTGGTCTCGAAGCCGTTGGTGAAGAGCGTTACGGGGCCGCTGGCGGTTCCCGTGAAGTTCTTGCCGGTCACGTTGGCGCCGCTGATGGTCACCGACTGGTTGACGGGGCTGAAGGTGTACCCGGCCAGCGTGGGGGTCACCGTGTACGTGCCGTTGGCGAGGCCGGATAGCGTGTAGTTGCCGCTCGCGTCCGTCGTGGCCGAAGCGCCTGTGCAGGACACCGCCACGCCCGAGAGGGCGCCGCCCGTGCTCTTCGTGATCGTGCCCGAGATGCTGTAGGTCGTGGTGGCCGTCGCCGTGAAGTTCTTCCCCGTCTGGTTGGCCCCGCTGATCGTGACGGCGATGTTGACGGGGGAGAAGGTGTAGCCGCTCTTGCTCGGCGTCACGGTGTAGCTGCCGTTGTTCAGGCCGCTGAAGGTGTAGTTGCCGGAGGCGTCCGTGGTGGTGTTGGCGGTTGCGGCACCGGTCAAAGCCATCGATACGCCGGAAGCCGTTGCGCCGCTCACCGTGCCCGAGATGCTGTAGGTAGCCCCGGACGGGTTGATGATCACGTCGTCCACGTACATGTAGGTCACCGTGGAGTCGGCGTAGCCGTCGTCGCGAACGGTGAAGAGGAGCCGGATCGTCGTGCCCGCGTAGGCGGCCATGTTGTAGGTCACCTGGGTCCAGGCTTTCTGGTTGTAGACTCCCTTGGCCAGCGGCGAGGCCAGCACCGTGCCGGACGTGTTGCAGATGTCCATCTCCTGCCAATCGTAGCTGACCGTGTCGTTGTTCTGCGCGTAGTACCAGAAGGAGAGCGTGCCGCCGCCGGCGGGCACCGCCACGTTCTGGTAGAGGGTGCAGGTGGTGGCCGACCCGGCCGTGTTGTTCCCGAGGAGGTACGCCGAGTAGGTGCCGCCGTGCTTCTGGGCCGTGGAGGCCGTCGGGGCGATGGTGCCTGTGCCGGTGCCCGCCGTCCAGCTGGAAAGGCTGCCGGTCTCGAAATCGCCGTTCACCACGCCGGAGGGAGGCACGGAGGAGACGAAGTTGATCCCCGTGACGTTGGCGCCGCTGATCGTGACCGGGGTGCTGGTGGGAGAGAAAGTGTAGCCGCTCAGGCTCGGCGTCACGGTGTAGCTGCCGTTGCCGAGGCCGCTGAACGCATACGTGCCGCCCGTGCCCGTGGTCGTGCTTGCCGTGGCCGCGCCCGTTAGGTTCATGGTCACGCCGGAGGTCACCGCCCCGCTCACCGTGCCCGAGATGCTGTAGGTGGGACCCGTGGCTGTGGCCGACACGCACCCGGACTGGGCGGACTCGCACGTGCCCGTGGAGTCCACCGCCGTGACCTTGTAGGAGTAGGTGGTGCCGGCGCTCACCGTGCTGTCCGTGTAGGGGGAGCCGGTCAGCCCGCTCGCAAGGAGCGTGAAGGTGCCGCCGGGGCATGCGCCGACATATCGGTAGATCTTGTAGGTGGTCCCGGCAGGCGAACCCGCCGTCCAGGTGACCTGGATCTGGTTGTTGGCTGGCGTGGTGGCGGAACCGATGGTGGGCACGCCGGGAGGCGTGCAGCCGCAGGCGTCGAACTTGAAGGCGGCGACCTTCGTCTGGCCCGAGCCGCCGTACTCGGTGGTGAACCAGAATGTGCAGTCGTCGGTGGGGTCCACGCCGATGCCGGCGTAGTCGCCCCACCGCTCGTTGTCCGTCTTCGAAGCGGTGGCGTCCACGATGACGTACTCGCCCTGGGGCATGGTGCCTGCCGGGTCCGTGGAGAGGCGGCCCTTGAAGTAGGCCGACGGGTAGTAGGGGGAGGCAGTGCCCGTCCGCGTGTAGCCGATGGCGATGTTGCCCGAGCCGTCCATGGCCGCGGAGCCCACGGACCGGTGAACGTTGGCTTCGCCGCCCACGACGCCCTCCTGGAAAAGGGTCCAGTTGCCGCCGCCGGTCTTCCGGACTTCGAACCAGCGAAGCGCTGCGTGGTCGGTGCCGTCCACGTCCGTCACGTAGCATCCCACCAGGGTCTCGCGATCCCCGAAGTTGCGGTACTGGAGCGGGAAGTGAATGGGCTCGCGGATGGGGTCGATCTTCTGGGTCGTGCCGGGCTGGGGCATGCAGTTCCAGGTGGTGCCCATGCCGCAAAGGGTCATGTCGTAGGGGCTGATCTGGACGCTCGGGAGGACGGTGAGGGTCGAGTTCGCGGGCGTCGCCCAGTCCACGCTCAGGGCCCACATCTCCAGAAGGTCGTAGGTCTTGTTGGTGACGCCGTCCTGCTGCGCCCGGTCACGGGGGCGCATGAAAAGGGCCGGCGCGCCGTCGGGGGGGGGGGTCATTCCCTGGACAGTGGCCGGGAGAACGAGCTGGAACCCGGAGTTGGGCATGGCCGTGACGGAGAACTTCTGGAAGGTGGCGGGCTGTCCGGCCAGCATCTTGGCACGGTCCAGGGCCACCACGTCTCGCTTCCCCGAGGCGCCCGCGTTGATGCCGACGAGGTAGGAGCCGCCGTTCCCGTTCTGGGGCCACACGCCGTACTTGGGGTAGTCGGGCGTGCTCGTTTCGACGTTGGAGAACGTGTAGGCGTACCAAGTTCCCGTGGGGTCGCCGGTCGTGGAGACGTAGACGCACAGGTGCCCGCCGCTGCTGGGGAACTCGGAGATCATCCAGCGGTCGGCCATCCGGTCGTAGAGGACCATGGGATCGCAGTAACCGCTGTTGCAGGGCGAACCCGAGGCGAGGGACTGCAGCGTGAAGGTCTTCATGATGGCGCCCGTGCCCTTGTTCAGGACCTGGACGGTGGAGACCGACTGGTTGACGGCCTGGAGGAAGTGGTTCAGCCCGACGTCGCCGGTGGCGTCGGGGGGCGAAGCGATGGAGGTCTGTCCGGCATAGAGGTGGATGAGCGTGCTGAAGCTCTCGGACACAAAGCTGGCTTCGGCCCGCTGCAACCGGAGGAGGGGATCGACCCTCGGCTCCACCGGGTAGGTGATGGGGATGAAGCCGTAATCCTCACGGCGCTTCATCTCCAGACCGTAGTACTCGCGACCGAGCAGACTCTCTGGGAGGTCCCTGACGACCGGGGAGATCGTCGGAACCACGGGCTCGCTCACGTAGACCGGCCCGCTGGACGGCGCGTCCTGCGCCATGGCAGCCATGCAGACGATGGTCACCAACAGCACGCCCAACACCAAGCGCTTTTTCATGAACACCCCCCATTCGCTCCTGAAACACTACCGACTTTCAAACACCCGCACTTAAGGATGGATCAAAGGCAATGCAACGGTCCGTTCGTACTTGTTCCCCGAGGTGCTCGCCATCGCGAGCAAGTCCTTGTCGAACGGCTTGAGCAAGGCCTCGCAGATCGCCCGGCAGTCCACCTCCGCTGCGTGGACCTTCACGCGATACCCGCCCACGGTGGCCGTATCGGGGAGGAAAGGCTCTAACTTCTTTCCCTTGCTCCCGAGGTAGGTCTTGTGAAAGAGGGGCTCGTTGCCTTTGAGGATCTCAACGCTCACCCGCTCCATGAGCACCTTGCCCTTGGGCGGAGGGTAGCCCGCGTCGGCGTCGGCGTCCGCCAGGGTCACCGATTTCAGGGATTCCTGGTCGGTCAGGCGGTCCACCGCCCGCATGCAGACCGCGGGGTTGGGATCCTTGATGCCTGTGCCGCCGGAGTCCGAGGGCCCACCGCTCTGGGCGGGGGGTGTTTCCTTAGGGAAGGCGAGTAGCGGGAGGAGGAGAAGCAGTCCGACAGCGACGGGGCCGAGGAATTTGCTAACCCGCATTCGGAGGTCCCTGCCCTGTTCGGGGTCGGGGGGGCGCGGGTGAGCAAGAGATGGTCAGCGTAGAGCGCGACGGAACCTGTCGGCTTGCCACGGCAGAGAACTCCCTCTTCAATCCTCCGCAGTCGCTTTACCACCTGGCAAGATACCAGACGAACGTCTCTTCTCCTAGTACCCGACCGATACCGTGTACCCAACCCAGCGCCGGGTCACGGCGCTGCGCGCCGTGACC
>JBGQAU010000007.1:0-55006 GCA_041494445.1 Acidobacteriota bacterium
CGACCTCGTCCCCCGCCTCGGCACGCACTCTGACTCCCAGATTCCCTCCCGAAATCTCTCGCGCCGCCGCCGCGAGCTCCTGGATCGGTACGGTGATCCGGCGCGAGAGGTAGAACCCGATCCAGGTCGCCACGAACACCGTGGCGAGGAGGATCAGTCCCATCAGCGCCTGATACAGCCGGATCAGGTCGCGGCGCTGGATCCGAAAGCGACGGTAGACGTCGGCGCCGGAGGTGATCTGCTCCATCCGGCTGGCCAGGTCCCGTGACAGGAACGTCCCGACGACCAAAGCTCCCGGCGGGACACCGCTCTCCCCCGGCCCCGGCGGCACCGGGACCGCCGCCTGAACGAGGAGCCCTCCGCCGACGGCGTCCACGGCGGTCGCGGCGCCCTCCATCGCAACGGCACGCGACGCGAGCCCTTGGGACAGCGCGACGACGCCCTCGGCGGAGGTCCCGGAAGCGAGGATCTCGGCGTCCATCGCGCGCGCGACCGGCGTGCCGGCCGTGAAGACCACCACGAGGTCCAGCGACTCCCGAGAGACCCAGCGTTCCGCGAGCGCGACGAGGTCGGCGCGCCTGGCGGGATCCGCGGTCCCGATTCGGCCCGCCTCGGCGGCCGCTTGCACGGCGAGCTGACGGCACTGCCCCTTCATCGCCTCCGTCCACAGGTCAACGATCTCCCGTGCCCCGCGCGTCACGTCCTCGACGGGGGTCCGCACCATCGCCTCGACCGTGGTCCGGATCACCGCGGCCGACCCGTAGAAGAGCACCAGGGCCGGCAGCAGGACGAACGCGAGGAAGAAGAAGACGAGCTTGGTGCGGAGCTTCGACCCCAGGATTCCGCGCTTGCGCTCCAGGATGAGACGGACCAGGTTGCGGATCAGCACCCCCGCCAGGCCGAGGGCGAGCACCACGATGGCGATGACCAGAAAGGGCAGCACCAGCTGGTTCGCGGCGAAATCCTCCTCCGCCGCGGAGAACCGCTGGATGACGCCCCAGATTCCGCCGATCGTCGCCAGCATCAGCGCCGCCAGCGCCACCCATCGGACGGTCCGCTTCGTCAGCGCCATCGCCGGCGCTCCTCAGTCCGGGAGAGGGTGAGAGCCCGCGCCCGCGGCCACGGGGGCCTCCTCAGACCACGGCGCGAGGAACCAGCAATCGGGACGGTCGAGGATCTTCCGCGCAAGGCGGCCGTGAAGATCGTGCCCGGCCCTGTACGCGACCACGTGCCCGCGGAGCGGTCGGCCGAGCAGGGAGAGGTCCCCGGTGAGGTCCAGAATCTTGTGGCGGACGAACTCGTCGGGGAACCTGAGCCCTCCATGGTTCAGGAGCCCGTCGGCCCCTATCACTACCGCGTTCTCCAGCGACCCGCCGCGGGCGAGCCCGACCTTCCGCAGCGCGTCCACCTCGGCCTCGAAGGTGAAGGTCCTGGCCGGAGAAAGCTTCTCGGCGAACGCGTCGGCGCCCCAGATGCTCAGGGTGAGCTCCTGGTAGCCGAGCCCCGGGTGCGGGAACTCGATGGCGTAAGTCACCCGGTAGTCGTGACAGGGGTACACCCCGATCCGCTTTCCCTCGACGGTCACCACCACGGGACGGACCACGGTCAGGTAGAGCCGTGGAACGGGACGCTCGACGGTGCCCGCGGCGAGGACCGCCTCCACGAAGGGGCGCGACGAGCCGTCGAGGATCGGCACATCAGGACCATCCACCTCGATCCGTAGATCGTCGACCTGCAGTGCGTAGAGCGCGGCCATGAGATGCTCCACCGTGCTGACCGTGACCCCGTCCTTCTGCAGCACCGTGGCATAGAAGCTCGGTCCCGCGTGGGCGAGGGTCGCGGGGATCTCGACCTCGGGGCGATCCGTGCGAACGAACACGACGCCCGTTCCCGCCTCGGCAGGGATCAGCCGCATCCGGACCGCCGCCCCGGAGTGCAGCCCGATCCCGCGCATTTCGGCTTCCCTGGCGAGCGTCTGGCGGTTGTGCACCGACCTCGTCCTCCGGCCTTCGGGATCCCCCGCGGGCACTATAACGTGAGGGCCTCCCGGCCGTCGACGGGCCCTTACCGTGCGATCGGCGCCTTTCGGGGCGCGCAGCGGGGCCCGGCAAGGAGGGCAGGATGGACGTTTTGCATCTTTCGTTGACCCGTGGCGACCGCTGGTGGTAAATAATGGGGGGAAGTCGGAGCGACGCTCCAATGGGGGATGCGGCCGACGGTCATGGTGGACCGGGGCCGGTGCCTTCTGCCTGCATCCGAGCGGTTCTGTTGCGATCGGACCGCAAACCGGCAGCGAGTTCGGCGACTTCCGGCTGGGGGGCGCGAGTGAGCCCGAGCGAAGAGCGCAAGGATCTGCCGCGGGGCGCGAGGGTCCGCCGGGGGGGAGCGCGACGTCCCCTCAAGATCGGCGGCCGCCAGCCCAGGGGCGTTTCAGCGAGGGGATCCGACTACGCGGCACATGCCGTCCTCTTCCTCGAGGAGGGGGTCGGCCGCTTCGGCCAGGGCGACCTCAAGGGGGCCATCGCGTCCTGGGTGAAGGCCCTCGAATCCGACCCGGGCCTGGTCGAGGCGTGGAACAACATCGGCAAGGCCAACGAGATCGAGGGTCGATACGAGGACGCCGCGCGCTCGTTTCGGCGCGCCATCGAGATCCGGAGGGACCAGCAGGAGGCCTGGTTCCACCTCGGGAACTCCGAGGACAGCCGAGGTCACTTCGGGGAGGCGGTAACCGCCTACCGGGAAGCGGTACGTCTCGACTCCGGCATGTACGAGGCCTGGAACAACATGGGGAACGCGTACGTCCACCTCGGCCGGCTCGATGAGGCGGTGGAGTGCTACCGCCACGCGCTGTCGCTCCGCCCCGAGTCGTACGAGTGCTGGGCGAACCTCGGAAACGCGCTCGTGGATCTCTCCGACCTCGACTCCGCCGTCGAGGCCTACGAGCGGGCGATTGAGATTCGGCCCGACGCGCACCAGGTCTGGTACAACCTCGCGTTCGCGCAGGCCTCGCGCGGCGGGCTCGAAGAGGCCGCGGAGGGATATCGCCGCGCGGCCGGAATGCTCCCCGACGACTACGAGGTCTGGTACAACCTGGGGAACACCTGCCTCGAGATGGGCCGCTTCGACGAGGCGGTCCTGGCCTTCCGTTCTGCGCTCCGGGGCGGCGAGGGGGACCACGAAGTGTGGAACAACCTGGGCAACGCGCTCGCCCAGCAGGGACGCCTCGTCGAGGCGACGGAGTGCTTCGAGCGCGCGTTGCAGATCAAGCCGTTTTACGACCTCTCGTGGAACAACCTCGGTAACGTTCTCGAGGAGCGAGGCAACCTCGTGGCAGCGACGGGAGCCTTCGAGAGGGCGGTTTCGCTCGCGCCGTACCAGGCCACCTACCACCTGAACCTCGCCTCGGTGCTCGCCCGCCGCGGCGAGATCGAGCGCTCCCGCGAGTCGCTGGTACAAGCCCTCGGTCTCGCGCCCGAGCTGCGCCAGCTCCTGCCGGGCTTCGCGGAATTCGTCCCGCTGCTCGGCCACCCGGACCTCCAACCTTAGCGTAGGACCGCGCCATGAACGTCGATCCCAGCAAGGAGCGCCAGGCTCTCGAAGCCCTCGAGCGGAGGGTCGCGTCTCTCGCCGAAGCGGTTCAGCCCGCCGAGGTGTTTCGGCGGCTACTCGACGCGACCAGGCTCTTCGCGCCCCGATCCGCGGTCTTCCTGTTGCGGGAGGGTTGCTGGAAGGGTTGGGGCGCATCGGGGTACGAGCGGAGCGCATCCGAGCGCCTTCGCCAGCTCCGGATCTCGGCGGCCGACGGGCCGCTCGACCGTCTCGCGCGGCCCGAGTGGGCGGAGGGTGGAATGGTCGCCCTCCCCGGCGAGGCCTTCCCCGACTTCGGGCAGCCCCCCGCGGTCGATACCCGAGGGGTTCCCCTCCGCGCGGGGACACGGACCATCGGTTTCCTGGTCGCGCAGCGCGGAGCGGGAGAGGAACCGTGGTTCCCGTCGGCACTCGGCATCCTCGTGACGGCGGCGCGCCTCCGCCTCGAGCTGGATCTCACCCTGAGAAAGCTGCACACCGCTGCGACGCTTCCCCCCGCGGAACGACCGGCTGGTGTCGCGGCGCCGTCGGTCGCTTCCGGTCCCGAGGCGCCGGCTGTTTCGATGGCTCCGGCGGAAACCTCCATCGCGCCCTGGCTCGAGCAGCCCCCCACACCGCCCGAGGGCCAACGGCGTGAGGAGGCGCGGCGCTTCGCGCGCCTCGTCGCGACGGATATCCGGCTCTACAACGAGGAGGCCGTCGTGCTCGGGCGCCGCAATCGCGACCTGTTCCGCCGACTCGCGGAGCAAATCGAGCGGGGCCGGGAGGCCTTCGACCGCCGCTTTCCTGATCTCGGCGTGCCGGGAATCGCCGTCCTGCACGAAGCCTACGTGGAGATCCTGGCCGGTGGGGATGCGGATCTCTTGCCCGTGCCCAGCGCCGACGAACGCCCTCCGGGAGCGGCACCTTTTTCCTGAGCCGGCGGCCTCGAGCTGCATCACGGACCTGACGGCGCGGTGGACCTCCGGCGCTCGCCCCGCTAACATCGGCGATCCATGAGACTCCCGACGTGGCGCCCGCGTTCCCTGCTCGCCCTCGCCCTTCTCCTCGCCACGGTCGGGGCGGCGCACTGGTGGTGGACGCGGCCTCGCCGGTGGGAGGACTCGGCCCACCCTCCCCCCCCTATCAAGCGGGCGATCGCGCTGTACGATGCCGGGAAGCCACGGGAGGCCGAGGAGGACGTTCGGCGCTTCCTGCGCATCTACCGCGCGCCCGCGTGGGAACCGCGGGCGCGCGTCCTCGCGGCGTCGAACATGGCCTCCCGCGGGCGGGCCGCGGAGATCCCGTCGATCCTCTCCTCTTCTCTCGATCCGGGCGAGCCGCTCTCCGCCCACGCGGATCTTCTGCGGGCCCGCGGCTTCCTGGCCGCGAGACGGTGGGGTGACGCCGCAGCAGCAGCGGCCCGGGCGGCCGCCGTCGAAGGGTTCCCCGGTCGCGAGGAGGCGTTGCGATGCCAGGCTTCGGCGATCGAGGGAAGCGGGCGCCACAGCGAAGCGGTGACGCTGCTCGACCGCGCCGGAAGCGCTGCGCTCCGCCTCGAGGCGGCAAGGATCGCGCTCCGGCACGCGGACCGCGAGGGGGCACGGCGCCGTCTTGCCGCCATTCTTCTCGACGGCCTTCCGGGAGACGACGCCGAGCGCGCCCTCGACACGCTCGAGACCGAGTTCCCTGACGCCTCCTCCAGGTTCCGCCCGGTGGAGCACCCGCTCGTCGTCCGCGCCGCGCGCCGGTGGAAGGATGCGGGCCGAATCCAGGCCGCCCTGGACCTGGTCGAAGCCGGACGGGCGAAGGGTGTGGGTCCGGGTCTCGTCCCCGCGGACGAGGCGCTTCTCGAGGCCGAGATCCTCATCCGGTCCGGTCGCAGCGCCGTAGCGGAGCCGTTCGTGATCCGCGCAGCGCGAGGGAATGCCGAGACCGCCGCCGGTGCACGTTATCTCAGGGCGAAGCTCGACCTCGCGCTGGGGCGCCCCGGCGCGTACCGCGCCGCGCTCGCGGGGCTCGCTTCGGCCGCCGGGGCATCGCGGTGGCGCCTCCAGGCCCTGGCCGACCTTGCCCGAATCGAGGAGGGACGGCCCTCCGAAACAGCACTCCAGGCGTACCGACGCTATCGCACCGCGGCCGGAAGCGCGGCGGAGCCCGGACTGCTGTGGCGCGAGGCCTGGAACGCCTACGACCTCGGGCATTCCGACCAGGCCGACGCAGGGATCCGGCGGGTGGTGGAACGCCGTGACGCGCCGGACGGGGTCCGAGCCGCGGCGCTCTACTGGGCGGGCCGCCGCGAGGAGCAGGCCGGCCGGACCGCCGCCTCGCGGGGCCGGTACCAAGAGGTCGTGGCGCGGTGGCCGAACCACTACTACGGGATGCTGGCTGCGCACCGCCTGGGTGTCGCACCGCCCGAGGTCCTCGATCGGCCCTTACCCCCGGCGCCGGACCCTCCTTCCCCGGTCTCACGCCGCTGGCTCGCGGCGGCGCGGTCGCTGCGATCGATCGGCCTCTGGGAGGCCGCCTCGGCCGCCTACCGGACCGCGGCGGGAACGGCCGGACCCCGCGCCCGTGCGGTGGCGCTCGAGGCGGCGGACGCGGCGATGGCGGAAGGCGCGGAGGCGGACGCCGTCCAACTCGTGCTCCTCGCCATCAAGGATAGGGACGCCGCCGATCTCAAGGGGCTCACGCGCCGCCATCTCCGGCTCGTCGTCCCGGCGCAGGACCCGGAACGGCTCGCCCGCATCTCCCGCGCGGCGGGCCTCGACCCGGCGCTCGTCGCGGCCGTCGTGCTTCAGGAGAGCGCGTTCAACCCGCTCGCGGTCTCCTCGGCCGGGGCCCGCGGCCTCCTGCAACTCATGCCGGCGACGGGCGAGGAGGTCTCCCGGAAACTCGGGCTGAAGGGATTCGGCCCGGACCAGCTGTTCGAGCCCGAGACCAATCTGAAGCTCGGGTGCGCGTACTTCCGGGACCTCCTGACCCGCCTCGGCTCGCTCCACGTCGCGCTCGCCGCGTACAACGCGGGCGCATCGAGAGCCGGCCGCTGGTCCGCTCCCGGTGACGACCCCGGAGGAGAGCGGTACGTGGAGCGGATCCCGATCCCCGACACCCGCGGTTACGTGAAGCGAATCCTCGCCAACGTTCGCTTGTACCGGATCGCCTACCCCGAGGGGCTGGGCTCGAGGTGAGTCCCGAGCCCCTGAGGGACGGATCCGCGGCGCCTTCCGCGCGCTCGCGCCTGACGGCGGACGTCGTGCTCCTGCTGGCGACTCTCGTGTGGGGCGCGAGCTTCGTGATCGTGCGTGAGGCGCTGGCCGAGGTCTCTCCGCTCGCCTTCGTGGCCCTGCGGTTCAGCGCCGCCGCGCTCCTCCTCCTGCCGGTCACGATCGCGCGCGGCGGTTGGCCCTCCCGACGCGAGGTCCGGGGCGGCGCGACGGTCGGGATCTGCCTGTTCCTCGGGTTTGCGACCCAGACCGAGGGCCTCGCGACCACGGCGCCGGCCCGGGCGGCGTTCCTCACGGGGCTCTCGGTCGTCATCGTTCCCGTTCTTCAGGTCGCGGTCTATCGCCGGCTTCCCCCGCTCTTCTCGCTGGTGGGCGTCGCGCTCGCGACGGGAGGGCTCGCCCTGATGACGGGGATCGGTGGCGGGGGCCCGTCGCGCGGCGATCTCCTGGTCCTCGCGTGCGCCGCGGCGTTCGCGCTTCAGATCCTGGCGGTGGACCGGTTCGCCGCGGCGGTCGGGCCGCTGCGCCTACTAGCCGTGGAGCTTGCGGTCGTGGCTGCGCTCGCGTGGCCGTCGGCGCTCGCGCTCGAAACCGTCCGGATGCCTCGGAGCGCGGCCGGCTGGGGAGCCGTGGCCTCGATGGCGTCGCTCGCCACGCTCGGCGCGCTGCTGGCCCAGAACTGGGCCCAGCAACGCACGCCACCCACACGAGCGGCGGTGATCTTCACTCTGGAGCCGGTTTGCGCGGCGCTCTGCTCCTACGTGTTCACCGGCGAGCGGCTCGGTCGCGCGGGCCTCGCGGGCTCCGCGCTCATCCTCGCGGGGATGATCGCGGCGGAGATGCCGGGAAGGGGGGGACCGCGGGGCGGGACGGAGGATGCCGGCGCCGGCAGGCGCGGTTAGACTACCTATTGTGGGAAAGCGCGCACAGGAGGGTGCCATGCGGCGAATGGCCGGCATCGTCGTGACAGCAGCGGTCCTCGGGCTCCTTATCCTCTTGCCGGCGGCGGCGCAAACGAGTGCCCCCGCAGGTGGGAGGCGAATCGGGCCTTTCGCCGTGGACATGCTGGCCGAGGGGATCTATCTCGTCCGACCGGTCGATCCCGGCTCGGAACGCACGAATTCCCTGGTGGTCGAGCGGGACGACGGTCTCCTCGTCGTGGACGCGCAGCCGTCGCCCGCGGCCGCCAAGGAGCTGCTGCAGGCGCTCGCGCAGCTGACTCCCAAGCCCGTACGCTTCCTCGTCCTCTCGCACCCGCACGCCGACGCGGCCGGTGGTGCGTCCGCCTTCCCCCGCGACGTCCTCGTGATCGGCACCCAGGGGTGCCGCGACGCGCTGGCGGACGCCGGGTACGATTTCGGGGCGGAGGCCAAGGCAAGAGCGGGTAACGAATGGAAGGAGCCGCAGCGGAGACTGCCCACCGCGATCCCGGCCGGGACACTCCTCCTCGACGACCCAAGGCACCCGGTGAGAATCTCCCCGCTGCCGGGCATGCCGGCCCACTCCAGCGGCGATCTCGTGGTTTCGATCCCCGACTCGGGGGTCATCGCGATCGGTGACCTGTTGTTCCCGTCGCGGGCGCTCTGGACCAAGGGCGGGAACCTCGGCAACTGGATCGGCATCCTGAACGGCCTTCTCGAGGAGCAGCCGAAGATCGTGGCGCCTCTCCGCGGTCCGGCGGGAGACACGCGGGAGATGCGGCTGACCCGCGACGCGGTGGCGTGGGTTCGCGGCCAGGTTCAGGAGGCCTTCGTGGACCGGCTCGCTCCCGGGATCATGCCGGATCGGATACTGGAGTCGCCCGACCTCGCCCGCTACTTCGATCCGGGGGTCCCACGACCGACGGTCCGCGCGTTGATCGAGCAGTCGGTGCGGGAGGTTCAGGAATTCCGGAAGAAGCACGGCCTGGGGTGACCCTGCCCGGCGCCGCGCGCGCCTCACCGGTTCGACGGTCGCTTGGCGATCCGGTCCCGCACACCGCGGCCCGCCCGCTTGAGGCGGTCGAGGATCTTGCGCGCCAACCGGCTGTGGCTGCTCAGGATCGCGAGGCCTGCGAGGATGAAGACCCATCCCTGGATCACCGGGAGGAACCCCGCGACGACTCCCACCGCGATCAGCGTCAGGCCGATGACCCAGTCCGCGATCGTGCGGGCACGGGAGGGAATCACTCGTCGAACCCCACCGTTGCCTCCTGCGCGAGCGACCCCTCGAACACCACGCGGGCGTCCCCTTCGAGGATCGCCGCCTCCGGCGCCTCGGCCGGTCCCGGGAGATCCACGAGCAGCGGGATCCCGCTTCTAGGCAGCACGCGCACCGTCCGGTCCGTCCAGCCGAGGAGACGCGCCGCATGGGCGGCCGCCACGGCTCCGCTCCCGCACGCCAGCGTTTCCCCCTCGACGCCGCGCTCCCAGGTGCGGATCGCGATGCCGTCCGACCGGCGCTCCAGGAGGTCGACGTTGGTCCCCTCGACGCCGAAGCGCGGGTGACGCCGGAGCGCGGGCCCCAAGCTCTCGAGCGGGGCGCGAGCCGCGTCCGCCACCGCCACGACGAAGTGCGGAACACCGGAGTGCACCTCGCGCCCCGCGACGACCCTGCCGCCGGCGTCGATCTCGATCATCTCTCCGGCGCGCGGGGGTGGCAGGACCAGCCGGACCCGGTCTCCGACGAGCCGGGCGGGAACGTCCCCCGCCGCGGTCTCCAGGATCATGGTTTCGGGGGCGAGACCCTCCAGGACGGCGAAACGGGCCGCGCAGCGGCACCCGTTGCCGCAGAAGGCGGGAGTGCCGTCCGGGTTGAGGAACGCGACACGAATCCTTCCGGCCGACGATGGACTGACCACCAGGACGCCGTCGGCGCCGACCGAGAGCCCGCGGCGGCATACTCTGCGCGTCCACGAGGCGAGCCCGTCTCGAAGCGCGTCCGCCTCCCGCGCGCCGATGACCACGAAGTCGTTGCCCGCGCCGGACATCTTGAGGATCCTCATGGCGGCCCTCGCCGCCCGCTCTCCTTGGCGGTCCCCGTGTCCTCGACCACATCCACCTCGACCGCCTCCGAGGGCCGGCTCTCGTTGCCCGCGCGGTCCACGGCGATCACCCGGTAGTGAACCTTCGTCCCCGGCCGCACCTCGGGATCGAGCAGGAGCGGCTCGACGCCGAGATTCCGTCCGATCGTCAGCCATTCTCCAGGCTCGGTCCGGCGGAAAACTCGGTACCCCGCCAGATCCCGCTCCTGGTTCGGATTCCAGAACAGCCGGATGGCCTGCCCCTCCTGGACGGCGACCAGGCCGGAGGGCGGCGCCGGTGGGAACCGGTCCTCCGCGAGCACGTCCACCTCCGGCGAGGACGCGCTTTCCCGAAAAGGCGGCCCCTCGAACAGGGCACTCCGGACCACGTAACGGTACGACTTCCCCAACGTCACGTCGGCATCGAGGTACTCCGCGGACGCCAGCGCCTCACGGTTCAGCGGCCGCTCCCCGAAGGGGTCGCCCCGCTCCGCGCGGTAAACGTTGTACTTCGTGCTCCCTCCGGTCTCCGGCGGATCCCAACGAAGCCGGATGCCGTCCGCGGTGGCTTCCGCCGCCAGGCCGAAGGGGACGGGCGGAGGGGCCACGGGGACGAGATCAGGCGCCACCACCAGGGGGGACGGGCGTCCCCTCCTGTCCCGCACCCGCACCCCATAGCGCAGCGTCCAGTCCACGCCGTTCCCGGAGAGGTCCCTCCACGACGGGTCCCGAAACCGCAGGCGGCTGCCCGAGCCTAGCGGGTCCCCCTCGATCTGCGCGACGACGGCACCGGTCCGGCGGAACGCGTCCGGGTCCTGCGGTGGGTGCAGCCCGGGGCCGTACGCGACTCGCACCAGCTCCGCGAGGATCGGCTGCTGCGAGGGGTTGGAGCCGCGAGGAGCGGGGGCGAGGAACGAGATCTCGACGACGTCCCCGGTTTGACGGGCCGTTACCTCCTTGGGCGAGGTCGGTCCCCGCGGCTCGGGAGGCTTCAAGGGCCCCTTCTTGCCGCACCCGGCCGCGGAGATCGCGAGGAGCACGAGCGCTGCGGCAACAAGACAGGCCCTTCGCATGGGCTCGTCAGAGGATGAAGCGCGACAGGTCGGCATCGCTCGCGATATCCGCGACCCGCCGCCGGACGTAGGGCGCATCGACGACCACACGGCGCTCGGGCAACTCCGCTCCCGCGAACGACACGTCCTCGAGCACGCGTTCCATCACCGTGTGCAATCGCCGCGCGCCGATGTTCTCCGTCCGTCGGTTCACCTCCTCGGCGACCTCGGCGACCGCCGAGACTCCGTCGGAAGTGAACACCAACTCGATGTCCTCGGTCCGGAGCAACGCCTGATACTGGCGGACCAGCGAGCTCTCGGGCTCCGTGAGAATCCTCACCAGCTCGTCGCGCCCGAGCGACTCCAGCTCGACGCGGATCGGGAAGCGGCCCTGGAGCTCGGGGATCAGGTCCGACGGTTTCGAGACGTGGAACGCCCCGGCCGCGATGAACAACACATGATCCGTCCTGACCATCCCGTGCTTCGTGCTGACCAGCGTCCCCTCCACGATCGGCAGGAGATCGCGCTGGACCCCTTCCCGCGAGACGTCCGGTCCCCGCCCCTCCTCGCGTCCCGCGATCTTGTCCAGCTCGTCGATGAACAGGATCCCCTCCTCCTCGACGCGCCGGATCGCCTCGCGCGCCGTCTGGTCCGGATCGACGAGCTTCTCCTCCTCCTCGCGGCAGAGGACTTCCCGCGCCTGGGCGACCGTGAGCCGACTCCTGTGCGACTTCCCCTGGAAGAGCCCCGGGAGCATGTCCCGGAGGTTCATGTCGAGTTCCTCCATCCCGGCCTGCGAGAAGATCCTGAAGGCCGCCGGGGCCTGAGAGCTCACGTCCAGCTCCACCGGCCGGTCCTCGAGGGCACCCGACTCCAGCTCGCGTTCGACGACGGACCGCCTCAGCTCGCGCGAGCCCGGGTCCCCCCGCTCGGAAGCGGCTCCCTCCCCGGCCTGGGAGGAGACATCGCCCTGCGCCATCAGCAGGTCCACGAGCCTTCGCTCCGCGGCTTGCGTCGCCTGCGCCCTCACCTGCTCGCGCCGATCCTGCCGCACCATGTCGAGGGCGATCTCCACGAGATCCCGGACCATGGACTCGACGTCGCGGCCGACGTACCCCACCTCGGTGAATTTCGAGGCCTCGACCTTGAGGAACGGCGAGCCCGCGAGGCGTGCCAGCCGCCGTGCGATTTCCGTCTTCCCCACCCCCGTCGGTCCGATCATCAGGATGTTCTTCGGCATGACTTCTTCGGCGACCTCGGGAGGAAGCTTCCGCCGCCGCATCCGGTTGCGGAGCGCGATCGCCACCGCCCGCTTCGCGCGGGACTGGCCCACGATGAACCGGTCCAGCTCGGCGACGATCTGCCGGGGAAGGAGCCCGACGCCCGATCCGTGCGGTGTCTCGACGCGACCGGGCATGTAGAACACCACGATCAGATCTCCTCGACGACCAGCTGGTCGTTGGTGTAGAGGTCGAGGCCGGCGGCGATCCTGAGAGCCTCGGTCACGATGGCGCGGGCATCGAGCTGCGTGTGGCCCAGCAGCGCACGCGCCGCCGCCATGGCGGCCACCGATCCGCTGCCGATGCCGAGCACGCCGTCGTCGGGCTCGATCAGGTCCCCGGTGCCGGAAAGCAGGAAGGTCCGTTTCGCGTCGGCCACCACGAGCATCGCCTCGAGTCGCCGGAGCGCGCGGTCGGTCCTCCAGTCCCGGACCAGCTCCACCGCCGCCCGCTCGATCTGGCCCCCGTGGGCCGAGAGCTTCTCCTCGAAGCGCGACAGGAGAGCGATGGCGTCGGCGGCACCGCCGGCGAACCCCGCGAGGATCGCCCCTCCGGCGAGCGTGCGGACCTTCCGCGCCCCCTGCTTCACGATGGTCCGGTCCAGGGTCACCTGCCCATCGCCGCCCATGGCGACCCGGCCGTCCCGCCGGAGCGTGAGAATCGTGGTACCGGTGATGACCGGACCGTCGGCCATGGTGTCTCCCTCCGGAAGGCTCGAAGTGTAGAACGGATCGGGGCCCAAGTCACACCGGAAGCTCCCGTCGGTAGGGGCCTGCCCGGCCCAACGTCCCCTGGCGGGGGCGGGATGGGTGCTCGGAATCGCGCGGACGGGCATGTCCTCGGCCCGGGAACTATCTTCTCGTCGGGGAGCCCTGAGGCTTCCGGCAACCGGAAGGGGGAAAACCCTGGGCCACTTGAGCGCGGGGGCGAAGTCTTACGCGTGGGTGGTGATCGTCGCCGGCCTCGGTGCCGCGGTGCGCCTGCTGGCCGGGTTCGATTCCGCGACCTGGAATCCCTGGCCGGTCCTCCTCTTCGGGATGCTTGGGGTGCTGACGACCGCCCTGTCCGTGAGCTACCAGGGATTCCTGCCCAGCACCATCGTCCACCAAACCGGCACCTCGTTCGCGTACGCGCTGTTCCTTCTTGCCGACCCGGGGGCGACCTGCGTCGTCCTTGTTCTGATGAACGCCGCCGACTGGGCGTTCAACCGCCGCCGGGTCCTGACCGCGCTCTTCAACACGGGACAACTCAGCCTCTCGCTCTGGGCCGCGGCGGAGGTCAGGAGCCTGCTGCGGCCCGGCTTCCGCGTGCTCGACGGCGTCGACGCCGTGACCGTGGCGGCGGCGCTCTCGTCGCTCCTCGTCTTCTTCGCGATCAACCACTCGCTCACCCACGTGGTGGTCAGCCTCGCCAGCCGCGGCCCGCTACTCCGGCTCGACCTCGGCACGCGAAGCGGGGTCCTGAACGAGATCACCTGCATCGTGTCGGGGCTCGGGATGGCCGTGCTCTGGTGGGTCAAGCCCTGGCTGTCGCTCCTGGGGGTGCTGCCGGTCTGGCTCACGATGCTGCTTCTCGTCCTCCTGAGCCGCCGCGAGAAGGATCTCGAGATGCGGGAGGCGGAGCTCCGCTCCCTCCAGGATCTCGGCCTCGAAATCGGCGCGGAGCTGGACGTGGAGCGTCTCCGCCGCGCGGTGGTGCGCGTGGCGACCGAGGCGCTCCGATCGTCGGGGGCGATCCTCGCGGTCCTGGAGGAGAGCTCCGGACGGCTCCGCGTGCTCTCCTCCCACGGCGTCTCCCGGGAGCTGCCGGCCACGATCTCCGGCGAGGGACTCGACGACGACTTCTTCGGGAGCGGAAAGATCCTGCGGGTCGCGGACATCGAGTCGACCCCCGGGATGTACCGGGAACTGCGGTCCCTCGAGGCGTGCGGCGTCCTGGCCGCCCCGCTCCAGATCCGCGATCGGCGCGAGGGCGTGCTGATCCTGTTCCACGGCGCTGGACGGCGTTCCTTCGACGACGAGGACGTGCGCCGGCTCGAGACGCTGGTTCCGTTCGTGGACATGGCGCTCTCCAACGCCCAACTCGTCGCCGACATCACGCACGTCCAGGCGCAGCTCCTCCAGACGGAGAAGATGTCGGCGTTGGGGATGCTGGTCTCCGGGGTGGCCCACGAGCTGAACAACCCTCTGACGTCGGTGGTCGGCTACACTCAACTCCTGCTGTCGCGCGAATCGGACGCGGAGCGCCGGCGGATGCTGGGAAGGGTGGCCTCGGAGGCCGGGCGCGCCGGACGGATCGTCCAGAACCTCCTGACCTTCTCCCGCAAGCACAAGACCGAGCGACGGCCCGCCGACATCAACGAGGTGCTGGACCAGGTGCTGGATCTCCGCGCCTACGAGCTGCACGTGAGCAACGTGGAGCTGGTCCGGCGCCTGAGCCCGGGTCTTCCCTGCGTCGTGGTGGATCGGCACCAGCTCCAGCAGGTTTTTCTCAACCTGCTCACGAACGCCGAGTACGCCGTCAAGCAAGTGCCGCGGCGCGGGCGGCTGGTCGTCGAAACGCTGGAGGACGACGGCGGGATCCGTATCGTGGTCTCCGACAACGGCCACGGAATCTCCGCGGAGAACCTCGAGAAGGTGTTCCTCCCCTTCTTCACCACGAAGGAGGTCGGCCAGGGAACCGGGCTCGGCCTGTCGATCTGCTACGGGATCGTGCAGGAGCACGGCGGCAGGATCGGGGTGGAAAGTCGCGAGGGGGAAGGGACGTCGTTCGTGGTCGAGATCCCGGCGGGCCACGGCGCGCGCGAGTCGCAGGAGCCGACCGCCGGCCCCGGGGCTCGCGCGCCGCAGGTTTTCTCCGGGGGCCAGCTCCTGGTGGTGGACGACGAGGAGTCCATCGCGGACCTGGTCCGCGACGCCCTCGAGGCTCAGGGTTGGACGGTGAGCTCGGCGCGGGACGGCGCGGAGGCGCTCCGGATCGTCGCGCAGCGGCGCTTCGACGTGCTACTCGTGGACATGAAGATGCCGGGAATGGACGGTCAGGCGTTCTACGAGGTGCTCCTCCGGTCGCACCCCGAGATGGCGCGCCGCGTCGTGTTCTCCACGGGCGACGCCGGCAGCGACGGAACGAGTCGCTTCCTCGATTCCGCCGGCAATCCGGTCCTCGGGAAGCCTTACGATCTCGACTCGCTCGTCGAGACCGTTTCGCGGGTCGCGGGCGGCTCCCCGCAGATCCACTGATTCCCGGCCGCGTGTTCCCAGGGGCCTTAGGGGCGGCTCGGCGATCGGCCGACGGCTACTGGAGGTCCTTCGGGCCGGGAACGATCGGGTCGGCGTCGGTCTCGCGCTGGAAACCGCGACGGATGCCGAGCGCGAAGGCGGCGGCCTCGAGTCGCTCGCCGCTCTCGCGGATGCGGCGAGCGCTGTTCTCGAGGTGGGCCTTGGCCTGCCGGAGCTGATCGGCCTGCTCGCGGCAGATGTCCCCGGCACGCCCGAGGCCTTCCTGCATCCGCGTGAGGTTTCGCCGCGCCTCGGTGGAGGAGGCGCGGATCGTCTCCTCCCGCCGGAACGCCTCCTCGAGAGCGGAAAGGAACGGCTCCGCGGCCTCGTCGAGCGAGATCGCCTTGCTCGTGAACAGTGCACACACCTGCTCGACGAACGTCACCGGCGCGCCGGTGAGCCGGGCCAGGATCTCGATTTCCTCGGCGATGCTCTTCGGACGTGAACCGGACATCGCTCGCGCTCTCCTCTTCTCGTTTCCTATTTACGATCAAAAACGGGGGGGTCAAGCGGAAAGGTCGTGCGGAGCGGCCGCCTGCGACGGCATCCGAGAGGTCGGCGATCCGCCGTCATCGCGGGGGATGCCGAACGCGCCGAGAAGCGCGAAAGTGCCGCACCGAACCGGGACTTCGGCACGTTTCCGTAACCTTCTCGGGCGTCGCGCCCCGCTCCCCTGGGGCCGAAGCGACGCGTGATCTTTCCGCCCGCCGGGTGCATCATGGCGATCTGGAGAAGGACCATGGGGTGATTCGAGTGGGCGTGGCCGGTTGGGACTACCCCGACTGGAGCGGGACCGTGTACCCGTCGAAACCCGAACGCGGCTTCGACCGCCTCGCCTATCTCGCACGCTTCGTCGATCTCGTGGAGGTCAACAGCACGTTCTACCGCCCGGCGAACCCGCGCCAGGCCTCGTCGTGGATCCGGCGGACGGAGCACCGCAGCGGCTTTCGTTTCACCGCGAAGGCGCACCGGTCGTGGACGCACGAGGACGCGGACCCGACTTCGGCGGTCCCCCTCACGCTTGCGGGACTGGCGCCCCTCCGCGAGGCGGGTGCACTGGGTGCGGTGCTGATCCAGTTTCCGCAGTCCTTCCATCGCACGTCGGCCTCCCGGGCCCGGCTCGACCGACTGCTCGGCCTTCTCGACGGGTGGCCGGTTGCGGTCGAAGTGCGCCACGCCTCGTGGGACGACGCAGGTTTCCGGGACGACCTGCGGTCGCGCGGCGCGGGCCTGTGCGTCGTCGACCAGCCGCGCGTCGGTAGCGCGACGCTTCCCCCGGCGGCCGCGGTCACCGCACGGGTCGCCTACCTACGGCTCCACGGGCGCAACGTGACCGACTGGTTTCGGCAAGGGGCCGGGCGCGACGCCCGCTACGATTATCTCTACGGCGAGGACGAGCTGCGCCCTTTCGCCGAGATGGCCCTGGCGATGGCCCGCGAGGCGGGCGAGGTGTTCGTGGTCCAGAACAACCACTTCCGCGGAAAAGGACTGGCGAACGCCCTGATGATGAAGCGCTTGCTCGGCGAAGAGCAGCCCGAGGCGCCCGAGGAGATCCGCGCCGCCTACCCGGCGCTGCGCGGCCGCGTCAGGGTCCGACGCGAGAGCCTGTTCGGGCCGGGCGACTAGCGCCGTTCGGGGTCGCCGACCTTGGCGCCGTCGCGGGCGGTGTCGGGCAGGCTCGCCAGCAGTCTGCGGGCTTCGGCTGCGCGCGCATCGCGCGGATAGTCGGAGACGAGCTTGTCGAGGTAGATCGTCCCCTCGATGCTGTTCTTCGCCAGGATGAGCGCGCGCCCGAGCTCCAGGTACACCTTCTGCTTCTCGGCGTATCGGGGATAGCTCTCGAGAATCCCCCGGAACCTTTCGGCGGCGGAGAAGTACGCGTTCCGCTTCATGTAGAAGCGGCCGACCAGGAATTCGTGCTCGGCGAGGTGCGCCTCGCCGAGCTCGCTCATGTCCCGCGCGGCGTCGGCGTACTTCGACTGCGGATAAGCCTTCCCGACCGCTTCGAAATCGGCAAGGGCGGTCCGGGTCTGACTCTGGTCCCGCGCGGGGCTGCTGATCTGCTTCAGGGAGCAGATCCCCGCTTGAAACTGCGCGTAGGGGGCCCGCGAGTGGTTTCCGTAGAGCGTCACGAACTCGACGTACTGCGACCTGGCGTCGATCAAGGAGATCGTGTCCCCGCCGTAAAACAGGACGTCGGCTAGCGCCAGTCGGACCGCCGGCTCCAGCGCGGGCCGATTCTCCGCGTTGAACTGGATCCCTTCGAGGAGAGATTTCGCCTTCGCCAGGTGGTGCCGCTCCAGCTCCCCCAACGCACGGGCGTACAGATCCTCGGCGACGAGGAGCCCCTTCGCCTGTTCCCCGCGACCGCGGTGGAACGCGCCGCAACCCGTGGATGCGGCCGCGAGGGCGATCGTCGCGAGCAGGGCGAGGATGCGGCGAGGCCGGTGGGACATCACGCTCCGCCGCTCCTGGGACCCGCGAGCCTGACGCGCAGTCCCTCCGGCAGACGCCGCGGCCGGCCGTCCCGGCCGACCGCCGCGTGCACGGTGAACCCGGTCGCGATCTGTGTCCCGTCGGCGACACGCGCGATCTCGTACTCGAACCGGACGCGGGCGCCCAACGCCGAGACGAGCCTCGTCGTGATCTCCAGTACCTCGTCGTACCCGGCGGGAGCCAGGTACCGGGCGCCCGCCTCGGCGACGGGGAAGAGAATGCCGTCCTTTTCCTCCACCTCGGAGTACGGGCAACCCAAATCGCGCATCAGCTCCGTCCTTCCCAGCTCGAACCAGACCAGGAAATGGGTGTGGTGGGCCACTCCCATGCGGTCGGTCTCGGGGTAGCGGACCCGGGTCGTCGCTCGCCCGACCCGGCGCGCCGCGCCGTCAGCGCTCCGCGCCATGTTCCGCGAGGGCGACGAGGCGCGCCACCATTCTCCCGGCGTCCTCGCGCGGATTTCCGTTCCCGAATACCGCCTTGCCGGCCACGATGAGGTCCGCTCCCGCCGCGACCAGATCCTCCAGGTGGTCGAGCGTCACGCCTCCGTCCACTTCGATCCGCGTCGGTAGGCCCGCCTTGAGGATCCGCTCCCTCAGATCCCCGATCTTCCTCAGCGCGGAGGGAATGAACGCCTGGCCGCCGAATCCCGGGTTGACCGACATGATCAGAACGAAGTCCGCGAACGGCAGGATCTCGTCGAGGCTCGCGAGCGGCGTTCCGGGGTTCAGGGCGACGCCCGCCTCGGCGCCGAGGTCGCGGATCGCGCACACGGTGCGGTGGAGATGGCGCACCGCCTCGACGTGCACCGAGACCATACCGGCCCCGGCGCGGGCGAACGCGTCGAGGTACCGGTCGGGTTCCTCGATCATCAGGTGGCAGTCCACCGGGAGCTTCGTCGCGCGGCGCACCGCCGCGGTCACCACCGGACCCACGGTGATGTTCGGCACGAAGTGCCCGTCCATCACATCCACGTGGACCAGTCCCGCGCCCCCGGCCTCCGCCTCGCGAATCTCCTCCGCCAGGCGTCCGAAGTCCGCCGAGAGAATCGAAGGTGCCAGCAGGACCGTCATGTCCGCGCCGCCTCCCGAAGCTCTACCGCGCCACGGTCAGATCGACTGCATCACGGGACGACACAGGATAGCCTTCCGCAGGAAGCTGGCCCACCACCGTCCCGGAGGGCCCTCCCGAGGCCTCCACCTTACGCACCGTTCCCTTCCGGAACCCGCAGGCCGAGATCCATGCCTCGACCTTCGCGATCGGCCGGCCGGTCAAGTCCGGCATCACCCACAGCGCCCGCGCAGGGCCGCTCGAAACCAGGCGGTGGATCCGCATCCCCGCGACCGCGAGGCTTTCCGGCGGCGGCACCTGCGCCAGGACGGTCCCTACCGGTGCCTCCCTCGATGGAACGACGGCCTCGTCGCCGGCGACGAGGCCGTCCCGGTGCAACTCCACCGCCACCTGGCGGTCCGCCTTCCCCACGAGATCAGGTACCCTGAGCACCTCTCCGCCCAGGCTGAGCACGACCCTTATCTTCCTGCCGCGTCGAACCGACGCTCCCGCCGGCGGGTCCTGCTGGAGAATGAGCCCGCTCGGGACCTGCGCGTCGTGCCGCTCCTCGACCACCTCCACGACGAGGTCACCGGCCGCCACCAGGCGCTCCGCCTGCCCGCGATCGGTCCCCGAGAGGTCCGGAACGGCCACCTGCGTGGAGCGTGTCGCCATCTTGAGAACGGCGAAGAAGGAGAGCGCGGCAACGACCACCGCGAGGAAACCGCCTCCCAGGACCCACGTTGCCGCGACGCCGGTTCTTCGGAGCAACCGCCTCCTGCCTTCGCTCATTCGCACACCTGATTGGGCGCCCGCATTATAGGGGTTCGCTCGCGCCGTCGCCGCGCTCGATTCACCATCCCCCGGACGCCCCGCCTCCGCCGGAGAATCCACCGCCTCCCGAAAAGCCCCCGCCGCCGAACCCGCCTCCTGACCCTCCCAGATAGCCGCCGCCTCCCCCGTAGAACGGCCCCGAGGAGCGGGATCCCCGTCCGCCGGTCCGGCCGCCGAACGCCGCCCGCCGCGCCGCCGCCAGCAGCGCCGCGATCAGGATCAGGGAGACGTAGGCGAGAGGGACCCAGGTTCCCCGCCCTTTCCGCCGCGGGGACGCCGTGTACTCGCCTCGCGTCGCGGCGATCATCGAGCGGGATGCTGCCTCGATCCCGCCAGCGTAGTCCCCCCGCCGGAAGCGCGGAGCCAGCGCCTCGGCTAGGATGTCGCTCGCGATCGCGTCCGTCAGCTTCCCCTCGAGGCCGTACCCGACCTCGATCCGCGCCCGGCGGTCGCCGAGGAAGACCGCCAGGAGCACGCCGTTGTTCCGGTCCTTTTGTCCCAGCTTCCACCGTTCGAAGAGGCGGCTCGTGAAGTCGTTCAGGTCCTCCCCCTCGAGGGACGGGAACACCGCGACCGCGATCTGGTTCGTGGACTCGCGCTCGTACGCCTCGAGGAGGGACTCGATCCGCCCGCGCCCGGCGGCGTCCAGGACGCCCGCATAGTCGTTGACCCGGACCGACGGAGCCGGCGGGATCGTGAGCGCCGCCGCGAAGGTGACCGCCGCGGCGACGACCGCGGCGATGGCGATCCACTTCATCGGCCGGACAAGCACGGCCCGGGCCATGGCGGCGCCGCCTCCCCCGTGCGGCTCAGAACTGCACCTTCGGGGCCTTCTCCGCGCTCGGTTCGGCCTCGAAGAACGCCTTCGGCGAGAACCCGAACGGGCCGGCCAGCATGGAGGCGGGGAACACGCGGATCGCGGTGTTGTATCCCTGCACCGTCTCGTTGAAGCGCCGGCGCTCCACCGCGATCCGGTTCTCGGCCCCCTCGAGCTGGCTCTGCAGCTCGCGGAAGTTCTGGGTCGCCGTGAGCTGCGGGTAGTTCTCTACGGTGACCAGGAGTCTCGAGAGCGCACCGGACAGCTCCCCCTGCGCCTGCTGGAACTGCCGGAACCGTGCGGGATCGTTGAGGATCTCGGGAGTGAGCATCATCTGCGAGGCCTTGGCACGCGCCTCGGTCACCGCCGTGAACGTGCTCTTCTCGAAGTTGGCGGCCCCCTTGACGGTCTCGACGAGGTTCGGGATCAGGTCCATGCGCCGCTGGTACACGTTCTGGACCTGGGACCACGCCGTGTCCACCGCGACCTGCCGGCGGACCAGTCCGTTGTAGACCCCGACGCCCCAACCCACGACGGCGACCACGATCACGAGCAGGATGAGCGCCACCACACCGCAGCCGATCCAACCTTTCATCGGAGGACCTCCTCGAGTCCCCGCAACGGCGGGGCACTCGATTCTACCAGCCCCGCCCGGTGCGGACGGAGGAGATTGCGCGCTCAACCGAAGAAACGGACGAGGCGGTCACCGGCGGCGAGGTGTCGGCCATTCACCGCTTCGCGGGCGCTCATGACTCGCCGGTTCTCCGGCTGGATCCGATGGACGGCGAGGACGGTGCCGCCGCCGCACGCGACTCGAAGGGCGTCGCCGTCGAGGCCGATCACCGTGCCGGGGGGATCGGCGGTCGTCGCGCCTGCGATCGCGCGCGCGTCCACGATCCGAATCCGCTTGCCGGCCCGGCACGTCCAGACCCCCGGCCAGGGATCGAAGCCGCGCACGCGGCCGTCGATCTCCCTCGCGGTCAGGCCGGGGTCGAGATCGCCGTCCGAAGCGGTGAGCAAGCGTGCGTAGGTGGCGGCGGCGGAATCCTGCGGGCTCCGCTCGATCGACCCCTCCTCGAGCCGCGCGAGCGCCTCGAGGAGGAGAGTGGCACCGACCCCGGCGAGCCGCCCTGTCAGCGAGGGAGCGCGCTCGCCGGGCTCGATCGGAAGCTCGCGCTGGAGGAGGATGTCGCCCTCGTCCATTCGCGCGTTCATGAGCATCGTCGTGACCCCGGTGACCTCTTCGCCGTTCGCGAGCGCCCACTGCACGGGCGCCGCGCCGCGATAACGGGGAAGCAGCGAGAAGTGCACGTTGACGGCGCCTCCGGGCGCGGCATCGAGCGCCGGCCCGGGCAGGATCTTCCCGAAGGCGACGACGACGAGCGCTTCCGGCCGCGCGCGGACCAGGACCTCGCGGAACTCGGGACGGTTCACCGCCTCGGGCTGGATCACCGTGAGGTTCGCGTCCAGGGCGGCCGTCTTCACCGCAGGCGGACGCGGCGCGCCCGACCGGCCGGCGGGGCGGTCGGGCCGCGTGACGACGAGGGGGACGGCGTGACCCGCCGCCAGGAGCGCCGTAAGGGTCGGAACGGCGCTCTCGGGAGTACCTAGAAAGACGACCCTCACTTCGCCGCCGCGGCGACCCAGTCCCCCGTCTTCATCCGCTTGCGGATCTGCCGCTTGACCAGTTCCCGTTTCAGCGGCGACACGTTGCGGAGGAAGGTCTCGCCGTCGAGGTGCTCGATCTCGTGCAGGAGGGCTCGAGCCATGAGGCCCTCGCCGACGATCCTGACCGGGTCCAGGCCGAGGTCCAGGGCGGCGACCTCGGCGCGGAAAGGCCGCTCGATCTCCAGCGTGATGTCGGGGAACGATAGGCAGCCCTCCTCTCCGACCTGGCTGCCCGCGGTCGCCTCGATCTCCGGATTGATGAGAACCCGGAGATCCTCGGACTTCTCTCCCACGGTCAGGTCCACCACGAGGAGCCGCCAGGGGGCTCCGACCTGGTTCGCGGCCAGGCCGACGCCGGGGGCCGCGTACAAGGTGTCCACCATGTCCCGCGCGAGATCGCGGATCTCGTCGGTGACCGCCTCGATCGTTCGTGTCGGGCGGAGCAGGACCGGGTCCGGATAGAGAACGATCGGCCGCACCGCCATGAAGGACCTCTCCGGCGAAACCGCCTGACTTTTCTTCCGGTTGCGCCGGGCCGAAATTAGCATCGGCCCCCGGGAGCGTCAAGCGATCCCGGCCCACCTGGGTCAAGCCCCGAGGTCTCTCGCGCCGAAGCGTCGAACGACTCGGCTCATGTCCTCGGCGGAGGACGGGAGAAAGCCTCCCGGTGACAGGTGCGGGGCGTCGAGAGGCACGTAAGTCCTCGCCGTCTCAGCAGGATCGCGTGCACGCACCGTGGCACGGAGGCTGCACTTCGACACGGCGCACGACGGTGGACACCTTGGGGCCCGCCGGGGAGGTCACGATGAAACGCGCCGGTTTCGTTTTCGCCGTTGCGACCGTGGTCTTGATGACGGTGCCCCCGGCGCTGGCCCAGGCCGAGGATCCGGACGCCTACGGGGACGATTACCAGCAGGGAGACTTCGGCCGCGTCCGCCTCGCCGAGAAGGGCGCGACGGTCGTTCGCGCCCAGCCGGACGAGGATGGCCGGCCGGGGGACGGTGAGGCTACCGTCAACACGCCGGTGTTTCCCGGCGACACCGTCCGCACGGGACCCGACCAGCGGGTCGAGATTCAGCTCGCGAGCGGTACGCTCCTGCGACAGGACGACGACACCGAGATGACGTACCTGTCCCTGCCGCGCCCCGGGGCGGAGTTCCAGGACAACACCGTGCTTCGACTGTCCTCGGGCGCCGTTCGGATCGTGGGCACGGTGCAGGAGAAGGAGACCTTCCGGGTCGATACGCCGGCGGCGTCCGTGTACATGCTGGGCGACGCCGACGTTCGCGTGGAGGTGGGCCGTGGCGGGTCGGCCAGGGTGCTCTCGCACCGCGGCGTCGTCGAGGTCGTCGGCGAAGGCGGATCGGTCCTGGTTCGCGGCGGGATGCGGACCACCGTGGACCGGGGGTCGGTCCCGTCGGACCCGCGCGCGTTCAACACGTTCGCCTCCGACGGCTTCGACCGCTGGTGCGACGGGCGTGAAGACTCGTACCGCGACCGGGACCGTTACGCCGGGGCCCCCGAGAACGACGCCTATGCCGGGTACGATTCGGTCCCCGACGAGGTCCGGCCTTACTACCACGAGCTTTCCTCATACGGTCGGTGGGTGGATGCTCCGACCTACGGGCGGGTCTGGTACCCGTACGATGTCGCTCCCGGCTGGCGGCCCTACTCTGACGGCTACTGGGACTACGGCCCCGGCGGCTACTTCTGGGTCGCGAACGAGCCGTGGGGATGGGCGCCTTACCACTACGGGCGATGGAATTGGGTGGTGGGCTTCGGCTGGTGCTGGGCGCCGGGCCGGGTGTTCGGCGGCGCGTGGGTCTCCTGGTCCTGGGGATCGGCTTACGTCGGGTGGGCGCCGCTCGATTTCTGGGGCCGTCCCGCGTTCGTGGGGAGCCTCTGGCACGACTACTACGATCCCGACTGCTGGACGTTCGTCGGCTTCAACCACTTCGGCGGCCGGGACTACCGGCGCTGGGCGGTGCCGATCGATCGCCTGGGCCCCGACCTGCACCGGATGGCGGTCGTGACCCGTCCGCCGCGCTTCTCCCCGAGAGGCCTAGCCACCGACTCGTCGCTCCGCGAGCGAGCGGCTCGTGAAGCGATGCAGGACCGGGCGGCGCACGTCCGTCCCGTCGTACGGGATCGCGTCCCCGGCACGAAGTTCCGCTCGGTCGAGGACCGTCTGATCGAGCGGGGCCGCCAGCGTGCGCGGCCCGGCGGCGGGCCGGTGGGCACCCGACCCGTGACTCCCGGTCTGAGGCGGCCTGGCGGCCTTTCCGAGGCCCCGAGGCCCGGTTCGCCCACGGATCGCAGCACGGCGCGCGGATCTCGGAGCCCGGCTTACGGGGACGAGCCCGGCGGTCGGCGCTCCAGGGCGGCGGCAGGCCCGCCGGCCGGGAGAGAGCGGACCCAGAGCAACGCGGCGCCCGAGCCGGAGCGCTGGCAGCGCAGCCGGTCGCAGAGCGCGGGAGAACAGTCGGCGCCCGGCGCGCGGGAATCGGAGCGCAGCCGTCGCGGGCCCGACGAAGGGAACGGCTACGCGAGACGGATCCTGAAGGACCCGCTGGTCGACGAGCGGGCACGGCAGCCGAGACCTCAGGCGGACCGCCCGTCTGCCGACCGCGACACCCGCGACCGGGTCCGCGACATGTACCAGCATCTCGCCCGGCCGAGGGAGACCGACCGCCGCGAGGCCCCGCGGGATGTCCGGCCGAGCGCGCCGTCTCCCCGGTACGAGCCCCGGGCGCCCCGCGTCGAGCGGCGCGGATCGCCGCCCGCCTCTCCGCCGCCGCGGGTCGAGCGGCCTCGCTCCCAGCCCGCGCCGCGGGCCGAGCGGCCCCGCTCCCAGCCCGCTCCGGCCCCTCGCGGCGGGCAGGAAACGGGACACGCTCGGCCGAAGGAGAAGGACCGGAAGAAATAGAGGTTTCTCGACGACATCCGACGCCGGCACCCACCCCTCAACCCGGTGGTCGGCGCGGGCCGGCGGCGTAGGCCGCCGGCCCGCTTTCTTTTCGGGCGGATCTTGCGCTCCTCGATAATCACGCCGACGGCTCCGGGTCTCAGCGACCCCCCGTCCTCGCCTCCAGCGCGGCCAGCAGCTTCCCGTGGATCCCGCCGAAGCCACCGTTGCTCAGGACGGCGATCAGGTCGCCTGGGCGCGACTCGGCCGCGAGGCACGCGACGATCGCATCCACTCCCGGCAGGAACCGCGCGCGCTTCCCCCGCGCCCTGAGCTCGTGGGCGAGCCGTTCGGGATCGAGTCGCTCGGCGGGAGGGAGCGCGCCCGCGCCGTACACCTCCGCGACCACCACCTCGTCCGCGTGGTCGAACGAAGGAGGCAGCCGGTCCTGGAACACCTTCCGGCGCAGCGACCAGGACCTGGGCTCCAGCACCGCCCACACCTTCCTTCCCGGGAAGCGGGTCCTCACCGCCTGCAGCGTCTCGGCGATCGCGGTCGGGTGGTGGGCGAAGTCATCGAGCACGGTGACGCCGTCCGCTTCGCCGCAGACCTCGAGGCGGCGGCGGACCCCGCGGAACGACGCGAGTCCCGCGGCGATCTCCTCCGCGGGAAGCCCTTGCTCGGCGGCGGCGGCCGCCACGGCCAGCGCGTTTCTCACGTTGAACTCCCCGAACATCCCGAGGACCGGCTCCGCGAACCGCTCGCCGTCGCGGAGCACCGTGAACCGGGTCCCCTCGGGGATCCCCGAGATCCGGGCCGCCCGCCAGCGCCCGCCCAGGAGGCCGTAACCCTCCACCCGGGACAGCGCCCCCTGGGTCACCTCGCGGGTCGTCTCGCAGTCCTCGTGGCGGACGACGAGCCCGCGGCGCGGCACGATATTCACGAGCCACCGGAACGCCGTCTTCACCTGTTCGAGATCCCGATAGATGTCGGCGTGGTCGAACTCCACCGTCCCCACCAGCGCGGTATCGGGGCGGTAATGCATGAACTTCGGCCCCTTGTCGAAGAAGGCGGTGTCGTACTCGTCCCCCTCGATCACGAACGCCGCGCCGCGGCCGAGCCGGTACGGCCGGTCGAAGTTGGCCGGGAGCCCCCCGACAAGAAATCCCGGATCCTGCCCCGCGTGGTGGAGCACCCACGCGAGCATCGCGGTGGTCGTGGTCTTGCCGTGAGTTCCCGCGACGACGATCGAGTGGCGACCCGCCAGGAACCGCTCCTCGAGGACCTGCGGCATGGAGACATGCCGCAGGCGGTGGTCCAGAACCTCCTCCGCCTCGGGGTTCCCGCGGCGCACCGCGTTCCCCACCACCACCAGGTCGGGGACCGGACGGAGGTTCCGAGCATCGTAACCAGCGTGGATCGTCAGACCCATGGATTCGAGGAGCGTGGATGTCGGCGGGTACAGTTCCGTGTCCGAACCGGTCACACGGCAGCCGCTCTCGTGCAGGAGGCCGGCGAGCGCCGCCATGCCGGTGCCGCCGATCCCGATCAGGTGGACGTGCTCTTGCGCCATACTCCCCCGTCATTTCCCGCCGAGCAGTCGCTTCAGGAACCCCTTGCGCCCACGGTCCCCGGCCGAGCGCTGGATACCGTCGCGCAGGACTCGGTCGAGATCGAGTTGGACGACCGGGGCCTTGAGGTCCCCCCGGATCTTGAGCGGCATCGTCAGTCTTCCGCCGGGATCGAGTCGGAATCTGAGCTGGGGCGTCTCCCGGACGAGGTCGCCGCTGGCACGCCGGGAGAACGACGCGACCACGTCGAGCCGGAGCGAGCCGTCGAGACCGACGCTCCCCCGCCCGTCGAGGTCGAGGTCGGCGGATCGGAACTCGAGATCCTCCGTGTCCCCCCGTCCTTCGTGCACGTCGAAAGAAGCGGACACGTGGTCGAACGGCGTCTCGTCCCGCCCGACCCCCCGTCCTCCCGCCATCTCGAGAATCTGGGCGACCTGCTTCAGAATCCCGACGGTCAGGAACCTTCCGTCCTTGAGCTCCGCACGGGCCAACCCGCGGATCGAGCCGGGCACGCCGCCCCCCGCCGCCTCCCCGCCGACATCCAGCGTGATCGAGCCGATACCGTGGATCGAGCCCCTGCGCGTCGGATCGAGCGCCGTGAGCAGCCTGTCCGCGTCGACACCGTCGATCCGCGCGTCGAGCCGGAACGGTGCACCCCGGGAAGAGAGCTCCAGAACCGCCGTCCCGCGACACCGGCCGCCGTACAGCGCGAAGTTCGCGTTCTCGAACCGCGCCGTTCCCCTCTCGACGTTCAGGCGGGCGCTGAGGCCGCTCATCTCGAGCCCTGCCAGCCGACCCAGCGCCGCGTCGATGGTGCCCCGGCAAACCGCTCGCGACAGGAAACCGCCCTGCGGCGGCGGCTCCGCTGCCACGGACTGCGGGATCAGCGCCCCGAGCAGACCGGTCGAGCGGGGCTCACGACGACGGACCCCCGTGAGCCGTGCCAACTCGTCGAAATCCACCAGGGGAGAGGTCAGGTGGAACTCCAGCTCCGGACGCTCCGCGGCGAGCCCTTCGGCGGCCAACGTCCCCTCGGCGCGGGTCCGGCCGAAGTTCGCCGCGCCCCTCAAGGAGAGGCACAGGCGGCCGGTCGCGATCCCCTCGAGGTCCCCCGAGGCCTGGATTCGGCCCGGGCCCGCCTCGGCACGGAGCGAGGTGAACCGCACGCGGTCGGGAAGAAGCGCGGCGTCGAACTCCGCGCGGAACCCCGGCGCCCCGGGAGCCGCACGGAGGGCTCCCGCGACGCGTCCCGCCAGCCGCGGCGGGCCGCCGTCGGCGCGCCCGAGTCGCACCCTCGCGGAGAGGCCGCCCACGAGCACCTGCTCGCCGGCGAGGACCGTGCCCTGATCGAGCGCGACGCTCCGCAGCCGGACGTCGCCGAGGAGCAGGGACAGGATCGCCGGCCGGACCGAGACCCGCGACGCGGCGATCCTGAAGCCCCGGCCGGGCTCCGCGGCCGGCGGTCCGCCGACATCGAGCCCCTCGGCCACCAGCGCGACGCCCCCCCATAGCGACAGCCGCAACCGGGCCAGCGTGACCCTGCGTTCAAGAGTCTCCGAGAGTCGCGCCTCGACGCGAGGACGGAACCGGTCGGCGTCGACGAGCCAGGGCACCATCACCGCGGCCGCGACGTACAGCGCGGCGAGCGTCGAGGCACTGGCGGCCGCGAGTCGGACCGGCCGGCTCACTCGATCACCCGACGCGGACGCGTAGGCCGCGGGGCGCCAACGCCGTGCCTGCGAGCCGCTTGCCGCGTGTCGGTCGGAGCGAGGAGAGCCAGGCCTCGCGCCCCCCCGCCCCCGAGTGCCAGGCCCAGCCTCGCGCGCCGCGGCAGGCGCATCAGAACTTCCACTCCACGCGGACGGTCGTTGCCGATTCGGGAACGACGGCGACCGAGACAACCCCGAAGTCCGAACGGCAGCTTCCCTTTCGCTCCACCCGTTTCAGCGTCCAGCGGAGCGTGAGGGATTTCAGCGCTTCCAGGGTCACCCGGCCCGCCCCCTCCTGGACGTGCACCGTGGTCACCGTCCCGAGAGGGAGCACCGCCACCAGGAACGTCGCGCCGTTCGGCAAGCTCGGGGCATCGATCTGATCGTAGTTGAACGTGGCGGGCGTCAGGACCTCGATCTCGCTCCCTCTCGGCCTGACGGACGAGATGCCCACGAGGGTCCCCGTGCCGAGACCGAGCGCTTTGATCATCACGATTCCGTCGTCCTCGAGATCCACCTGGCCGCGGGCCTTCTCCGCCTCGAACGCCGCAAGACGTCGGTCCACCCACGCTTTGAACTCGCTCCCCGACGCCGCGCGCCCCCCGGGAAGCCGCTCTCCCGCGTACAGGCACCGGAGCGTCTGGTAGTCCGCCGCCTGCACAGCATCGATGTAGGGAAAGACCGCCTCGCCCGCCGCCCTGCGGCCGGGCCCGCATCCCGAGGCGGCCAGCAGGAGAGAGAACAGCGCGAGCCGGACCGGGAGATCCGGCGCGGCGCGCCACGACGTCGCTCGCATGTCGCCCTCCTCCGGGCTGCGCCCGCGTCGCACGACGGGACGACGGGCGGATTCTAGCTCAGATGCCGGGAAGGGGCGCCGCGGCCTTGACACCCGGAGACCGCTGCGGTTAGGTTCGGGCGGGAAGGAGCGCCGATGTGGGGAGGGAGGTGGCCTCCGTGGCGTGCGGAGCAGCGGTGCTGAGCTTCGCGGCGCTCGTCGGCATGGTCGGCGCCGGCGCCGCGGCTTGCGCGGTGGGGAACGGGAACGACCGCCAGGAGCCGCCGGCTGCGGAGGACCGCGAGCGGGCGGAGCGGCTCGAGATGGTCGAGTCCCAGATCGCCGCGAAAGGTGTTTCGGACCCGGGCGTCCTGCGCGCCATGCGGAGCGTGCCGCGCCACCGGTTCGTTCCCCCGCCCGAGGCCCGGTTCGCCTACACCGACGGGCCGCTCCCGATCGGCTACGACCAGACGATCTCGCAGCCGTACATCGTCGCCCTGATGACCGAGCTGATCCGTCCGAGCCGGACCATGAGGGTGCTCGAGGTCGGAACCGGGTCGGGGTACCAGGCGGCCGTGCTCGCCGAGTGCGTCGGCAATGTGTACACGATCGAGATCCTCGAGCCCCTCGGACGGCGCGCGGAGAGCCTGCTCCGGGATCTCGGCTACCGGAACGTCCACGTCCGCGTGGGGGACGGCTACGACGGATGGCCCGAGGAAGCCCCGTTCGACGCGGTCCTGGTCACCGCGGCGCCCGCGAGGATACCGCAGCCGCTCCTGGACCAGCTCAAGACCGGCGGCCGGCTCGTGCTTCCGCTCGGCGAGGGGACCCAGGACCTCGTGGTCGTGACGAAGACGGACCGCGGGACCGTTCGCGAGGTCGTGACCGCGGTTCGCTTCGTCCCGATGACGGGCAAGGTGCGGAACGCCCCGTAGGTCTGGCCGTCGCGGCCCGTCGGACCGTATAATCCCGCCTTCACGCGCCGCCCGACGCGAAGAGGATCGCATGGCCAAGCTCATCACCCCGCGCGCCGAGGACTATTCCCGCTGGTACACCGACGTGGTGACCCAGGCTCGCATGGCCGACTACTCCCCGGTCAAAGGGTGCATGGTGATCCGGCCGCACGGGTACGCCCTCTGGGAGAACATGCAGCACGTCTTGGACCGGATGTTCAAGGAAACCGGCCATCAGAACGCGTACTTCCCGCTGTTCATCCCGAAATCGTTCCTGGCGAAGGAGGCGGAGCACGTCGAGGGATTCGCCAAGGAGTGCGCCATCGTCACTCACTCCCGGCTCAAGACCGTGGAAGTGGACGGCCGGACGACGCTCGTCCCCGACCCCGAGAGCCTCCTGGACGAGGAGCTGATCGTCCGCCCGACCTCCGAGACGATCATCTACGCGATGTACGCCAAGTGGGTCCAGTCGTACCGGGATCTGCCCGTGCTGATCAACCAGTGGGCGAACATCGTCCGCTGGGAGATGCGAACCCGGCTCTTCCTCCGGACCACCGAGTTTCTCTGGCAGGAGGGTCACACCGCGCACGCGACGCACGGGGAGGCCGAGGAGGAGACCCTGAGGATGCTGGACGTGTACGCCACCTTCGCCGAGGAGTACATGGCGGTCCCCGTGCTGAAGGGGCTGAAGACCGACAAGGAGAAGTTCGCCGGGGCGCTCCGGACGTACTGCATCGAGGCGCTGATGCAGGACAATAAGGCGCTGCAGGCGGGGACCTCCCACGACCTCGGACAGAACTTCGCCAGGGCCTTCGACCTCAAGTTCCAGACCGAGGGGGGCGACTGGGAGCACGCCTGGAACACCTCGTGGGGCGTCTCGACGCGGTTGGTGGGCACGATCGTCATGGTCCACGGCGACGACAACGGCCTGGTCCTCCCGCCCCGTCTCGCGCCGGTTCAGGTCGTGGTGGTCCCGATCTGGAAGGCGTCCGACCCCGTCGAGAGGATCCTCGCCTCGGCGCGCGAGGTCCGGGACCGTCTCGGGAAGGCCGGCCTCGCCGTGAAGCTCGACGAGCGGGACAATCTCTCTCCCGGGTTCAAGTTCAACGAGTGGGAGATGCTGGGAGTCCCGCTCCGGATCGAGCTGGGGCCGAAGGACCTCGAGAAGGGGTCGGTGGTCGCCGTCAAGCGTCCGAACCGCGCCAAGACGTTCGTGCCGATGGTCGACCTGGAGGCCCGGATCCCGGCGCTGCTCGAAGAGGTGCAGCGGGAGATGTTCGAGGCGGCCCGCGCTCGCCGGGATGCGGCGACCTTCCCCGTGGACGGGTGGGAGGAGTTCAAGGAGAAGATCGAGTCGCCGGGGGGTTTCCTGCTCGCCCACTGGTGCGGAAGCGCGGCGTGCGAGACCGCGATCCAGGAGGACACGAAAGCGACGGTCCGCTGCCTGGCGTTCGGCCAGCCCGCGGAGGAGGGGCGGTGCGTCCGCTGCGGCGATCCCTCGCGGAGGCGCGTGCACTTCGCGAAGGCATACTGAGCAATTAGAACCGGCCGGTCACTCCCATGAGCCGCCTCACGCCGCAACAGGAACTCTCGCGCGGCCGGCGCGTGATCCACGCCCTCGCGGTCGGGCTCGCCGCCGTCGTCCCCTACTTGCTTCTCCCCGGCCAGCCGTTCGTGTTCGACGCGCCCCTGGCCATCGTGGAGAACCGCGCGGTGCAGGCGGGATCCCCGCGCGACATCTTCACCACGGATTTCTTCGGCGCCCCGGCGGATGCTCCGTACAACAATCTCTCATATCGTCCGCTGGTCACCCTGACCTACGCGCTGGAGGTGCGCGCGTTCGGCAACGCGCCGTGGGCATTTCACCTGACGGACTTGCTGCTCCACGCCGCGTCGTCGGTCTTGGTCCTCCTGCTGCTCGGCGCCCTGGGGGTCGGAGGGCGCCTCAGGTTGGCCGCCGCACTGCTGTTCGCCGTCCATCCCGTGGCGAGCGAGGCCGTCGCCAGCGTGGTCGGTCGCGCCGATCTGATGGCGGGGCTCGGCCTCCTTCTCGCCTTGGTCCTCCACCTCGGCGCGCCGGAACGGCGGCGGCCCTGGATCCACGAGGCCGGCGCGCTGGGCGCGCTGGCGGCCGCCCTGCTCAGCAAGGAGTACTCGGTCTCGTTCCCCTTCCTGCTGGTGGCCTTCGACGAGATCGCGCGGACCGGCCGTCAGGGGAAACGGAGGGACGCGGGACGACCCTGGAGAGTCTGGGCCGGCGCGATCCTGCTCCTGGCCGCCTACGTCATCCTACGCCGGGCGGTCCTCGGATCGCTCTGGGACGCCCGCGAACTCTCGCCGTCGGACAACCCGCTCGTGGGCGCGCCGTGGTGGGTTCGCTTAAGCACCGCCTTCTCCATCCTCGCCCACGCCGCGAGGCTTCTCTTCCTCCCTCTCGGTTTGAGCCACCACTACGCCGGCGGGAGCCTGCCGGTGGTTTCAAGCTTCCTCGACCCCCGCGCGCTTGTCCCCGCCGCGGGGATCGCGATCGCGGCCGGTCTTGCGATCCTGGGTCTCCGCCGCCGGGGCTGGGTCGCGCCGCCGGCGGCGCTGCTCCTGTTCCTGCTGCCGCTCCTCCCCTCCCTCAACACCGTCGGGATTACCGGGGTCCTGTTCGCGGAGCGCTGGCTGTACCTTCCCGCGGTGGGATGGGCGATCCTCGTCGGCGGGGTCCTCGAGCGGGTGCCCGGTCGCGCCCCGTGGCCGCGAGTCGCATGGACCGCTTCGGCGTGCGTGCTGGCCCTTCTTGCGGGACTCACGGCGGCCCGTGTGCGAGATTGGGGCTCGCCCGAGAGACTCGCCGAGTCGGCCCTGCGCGGGTACCCCCGGACCGCCAAGGTCTGGCACGAGCTCGGGATCGGCCGCGAGCAGAGCGGGCGGGCCTCGGAGGCCGCCGACGCGTTCCGCCGCTCGCTCGACCTCGATCCGTCGAATCCGCGCGTCTGGATGAGCTACGCGACGACCCTCACGCGGCTCGACCGGCACCGCGAGGCCGCCGAGGCCTGGCGCCGTCTGATCGCGCTGGCGCCGAAGGAGATGGCCGTGCTCTGGGCGGGTCTCGGCGAGGCCGAGCTGGCCGCGGGGAACCTCGAAGAGGCCACGCGAGCGTTACAGAGAGCCCACGAGTTGGCACCCTCCGACCCCGGTGTTCGTTCAAGGCTCGCGGAAGGCCTCTTCGCGCGCGGTCTGATCGCGTCGCGATCCGGCGCTACGGAGGAGGCGCGCTCCTGGTTCCGTGAGGCCCTGTCCGCGGACCCCGAGATCCTGCGCCGCCGTCACGAGAGCGCCGTCCGCCTCGAGGGCGCGAAGCGTTACGGGGAAGCGGCCGCCACGTACCGCGAGATTTTGGCCGTGGACCCCGACCACGCGCCCACGCTATTCAACCTGGGACGGGCCTTGCTGCTCGCCTCGCGCCCCGAGGAGGCCGCAACGGTCCTCCTCCGCGGCCTCGCGATCCAGGAAGATCCCCGGGCGAGGGCGATCCTCCTGGAGGCCCGGCGCAGGACGGGCACCGCGCGCCGCTAGAGGGCCGCGAGCTTGTGGATCAGGTCCACCACCCGGCAGCTGTACCCCCACTCGTTGTCGTACCAGGCGATCACCTTGACGAAGCTCCCGCCGAGCACGCGGGTGGACAGGGAGTCGAAGATCGCCGACGAGCCGTTCTGGATGATGTCCGAGGAGACGATCGGCTCCTCGGTGTACTCCAGGATCCCTTGCAGCGGGGGCTTCGACGCGGCCTCCTTCATCGCGGCGTTCACCGACTCGACCGTCGCCGGCCGGGTCAGCTCAGCCACGAGATCCACGATCGAACCGTCCGGGACGGGAACGCGCATCGCGATCCCGTCCAGCTTCCCCTTGAGCGCCGGGAGGACCTTGCCCACCGCGCGGGCGGCTCCCGTGGTGGTCGGGATGATGTTCTCCGCGGCGGCGCGGGAGCGGCGGAGGTCGCTGTGGGGCACGTCGGCGAGCCGCTGGTCGTTCGTGTACGCGTGGACGGTCGTGATGTACCCTTTCACGATGCCGAACCGCTCATCCAGCACCTTCGCCACGGGCGCGAGGCAGTTGGTCGTGCAGGAGGCGTTGGAGACGATCCGATGCTCCGGCTTCAGCTCCCCGTCGTTCACGCCGATCACCACGGTCGCGTCGATCTCGTCCTTCGCCGGCACGGTGAGGATCACGCGCTTCGCTCCCGCGTCGAGGTGCAGCGCGATCTGCTCCCGCTTCCTGAACCTCCCGGTGGCCTCCACGACGACGTCGACACCCAGGCTCTTCCACGGGAGCTTCGAGGGATCCTTCTCCTCGAGCAACATGACGTCCTGGGTGCCGGCCTGCATCCGGTTGTCGTGGAGCGTGACCTTCCCCTCGTAGGGGCCGTAGACCGTGTCGAACCGGAGAAGGTAGGCCAGCGTGTCGTTGCTGGTGATGTCGTTGAGCGCGACGACCTCGATGTCGTCCCGCTTGCTCAGGATGCGGAACACGGCCCGGCCGATCCTGCCGAACCCGTTGATCCCGACTTTCGGCTTCCCCGTCGTCATGGCCCTCACCTCCCCGCCGGCGCGGCCAGGTCGTTGAACTTGGCGAGGCGCAGGATGAGCTCCACCACCCGCGTGGCGTAGCCCCATCCGTTGTCGTACCAGGTCAGGGTCTTGAGCAGGTTGCCGCCGAGGACCTGGGTGGAGAGGCCGTCGAAGATCGCCGAATGCGGGTTGCCGATGACGTCGGACGAGACGATCGGCTGGTCCACGTACTCGATGATGCTCTTGAACCGGGTCGCGGCCGCCGACTTGACCACCTCGTTGACCTCCTCGCCGGTCACCGTCCGCTTCATCAGCGCGACCAGGTCCACGATGGAGCCGTCGGGCACCGGCACGTTGAGCGCCATGCCGTCGAGCCGCCCCTTCAGCTCCGGCAGGATCCGCTCCACGGCCTGCGGGGACCAGGTCGTCGCCGGGATGATGTTCTCGGCCGCGGCGCGGGACCGCCGGAGTTCGGTGTGCGGCACGTCCGCGAGCCGCTGGTCGTTCGTGTACGCGTGCACCGTGGTCATGAACGCCCTCTCGATCCCGAACGCGTCGTTCAGGACCTTGCAGACCGGCGCCAGCGCGTTGGCGGTGCACGAGGCGTTGCTCACGATACGCGTTTCGGGGGTCAGGACGTGCTCGTTCACCCCCATCACCACGAGGGCGTCGATCTCGTCCCGCGGCGGGACCGTCAGGATCACCCGCTTGGCGCCGGTCAGGAGGTGTTTCTCGAGAACCGCGCGGGTCCGGTACTGGCCGGTCGCCTCGATGACGATGTCCACCCCCATGGCGCCCCAGTCCACGTCCCCCGGCGCCTTCCGCTGGAGCATCCGGATCTGGCGCCCCTTGGCGTACATCGAGTCGCCGGACACCCAGACGGGCTCGTCGAAGCGCCCGTGCACGGTGTCGAACCTCAGCAGGTACTCGAGCCCCTTGGGATCGGCGATGTCCACGATGGCCACCACTTCGATGTCGTCCCGCGGGTAGAGGATCCGGAACACGTTCCTGCCGATCCGGCCGAAGCCCATGATCCCGATCCGAATCGTCATGTTCGTCTCTCCCTGGACCTCGAAAGTTCGTGAATTCCTGCGGCCGCGCCATTAGAGCACGCGCTCCGACGAGGGGGCAACTTCTCCCCCGCACTTCGTTCCCCACCTCTGCGCGGCGGACGCATCGCCGGGAGGAGCCGAGCCTTCGAGGGTCCCCTTTGTTATCATGCTTCGCTCCGCTTCGGCCGGCGCGCCGCCGGCCTCCGCGACCGAGGGCGCCCATGCGGAACTTCCTCGCGACGATCAGCCGGAACCTGACGAGCCTGGCCGGCGTCGCAGTGACCACGACCGCCGCCGTCCTCTTCGTCGCGATGTTCCTCGTCGAGGCGACCGGGATCATCGAGTCGGGGCCCTACGTCGGGATCCTCGGCTTCCTCGTGCTCCCCGGCCTGTTCGTGCTCGGGCTCTTCCTCATCCCCGCGGGGCTGTGGCTCGAACGGCGTCGGGACCGCAGCGCGGTCGAGCGAGGCGAGGCCTCACGCGCGCTCCCGGTGTTCGATCTCAACCGCCCCCGCACGCGGAACAGCTTCCTGCTGTTCCTGGCCCTCACGATCCTCAACCTCGCGATCCTCGGCGTGGCGGGATACAAGGCCATCGAGGTGATGGACTCGACCCCGTTCTGCGGGAGCGCCTGCCACAGCGTGATGGCGCCCGAGTTCGCCAACTACGGGCGCTCCCCCCACGCGCGGGTCGGATGCGTGTCCTGCCACATCGGACCCGGCGCCAACTGGTTCGTGAAGTCGAAGCTCTCCGGATCGTGGCAGCTCATCGCGGTGATGTTCCATCTGTACCCGAAGCCGATCCCGGTGCCGGTCAGGAACCTCCGCCCGGCAAGGGAAACGTGCGAGCAGTGCCACTGGCCCACCAAGTTCGTCGGGGACCGGCTCAAGGTGCTGACCCACTACGCCGAGGACGAGACCAACACGGAGCTCAAGAACGTGCTCCTGCTCCGGGTGGGCGGGATCCAGGGTCGGACCTCCAAGGGAATCCACTGGCACGTAGACCCGGCGATCGCGATCCGCTACCGCTCCGACGAGAAAAGGGAGAACGTCTCCGAGGTCGAGCTGACTCTTCCCGACCGGACGGTCAAGACCTTCAAGGTCGGCGGAGACGCGGCCAAGGCGGCCGCCGGAGGCGACGCGTGGCGGACCATGGACTGCGTGGACTGCCACAACCGTCCGACGCACATCTACCGGATGCCCCAGGACGAGATGGACGCGGCGCTGCGGGAAGACCGGATCGACCGGTCGCTCCCGTTCATCCGGCGGGAGGGTTTGAAGGCGCTGGAGGGCCCTTACGCCTCGCACGAGGAGGGGCTCAGAGCCATCCGCGAGAAGATCCTGAGCTTCTATGCGAAGAGCTACCCGGACGTGGCATCGGGCAGGCGGGACCTCGTGACCGCGGCGGCCGAAGAGGTGGGGAGGATCTACTGCATCAACGTCTGGCCGAGCATGGGTATCACCTGGGGGACTTACGCCAACCACATCGGCCACCAGCACGCCCCGGGCTGCTTCCGCTGCCACGACGGTGAGCACAAGACCGCGCTGGGCGAGGAGATATCGCAGGACTGCTCCACCTGTCACACGCTGCTCGCGCAGGAGGAGAAAGAGCCCGCGATCCTCAAGGAGCTTCAGCCGTAGGGGAGATCACGGTCCCGAGGGCAGGTCGGCGGGGCCGAACTCCCGCACTTTCGCGGCGAGGTCCCCGAGGCGCGCATCCACCAGACTGAGCACCGAATCGGGCGGCCACGTCCCGTTCGTCGGGCGCTCTCCGGCGGGGACGCCGGTCAGGATCTCGATCCCGGCCTCGATCGTCGGGACGGCGAAAACGTGGAAACGCCCCTTCTCCACCTCCTCGACGAGGTCCTTCCTCAGCATCAGGTGCGGCACGTTCCGGGAGGGAATCATGACTCCCTGCTCCCCTGTGAGCCCGTTGAGCCGGCAGAGGTCGAAGTACCCCTCGATCTTTTCGTTGACGCCGCCGATCGGCTGGATCTCGCCTCCCTGATTGACGGACCCGGTGACCGCGATGGCCTGGCGGATCGGGACCCCGGAGAGGCTGGAGAGCAGCGCGTATAGCTCCGCCGACGACGCCGAGTCGCCGTCGATCTCGTCGTAGCTCTGCTCGAAGCAGAGGCTCGCCGAGAGGGCCAGCGGCTTGTCCTGAGCGAACCGCGAGCGCAGGAACCCCGCGAGGATCAGGACCCCCTTCGTGTGGATCGCCCCGGACATCTCGGCCTCGCGCGCAATGTCGATGATCCCGGCACGCCCCATGGCCGTGGACGCGGTGATCCTCGAAGGTAGGCCGAAGGTGTGGTCGCCGACGTCGAGGATCACGAGACCGTTGACCTGGCCGACTTTCGCGCCACCGAGATCGACGAGCATCGTCCCGTCGGCGTAACGCTCTCGTAGGACCTCCTCGACGAGGTCGACGCGCCGGATCCGCTGGGCGATCGCCTGGTCCACGTGGCGCGCCTCGACCCGCCTCCCCTTTTCTTGCTTCGCCCAGTAGCCGGCCTCTCGGATCACGTCGGCCACCTCGTTGAACCGCGTGGTGATCTTCTCCTGACGTCCCGCCAGGCGGACCCCGTGCTCGACGACGGCGGCCACAGCTTCCCGATGGAACGGCGGCAGCCCGTCGTCCTGGCACTTCTTCCGGACGAACGAAGCGTAGTTTCGCAGCTCGTCGGCGCTCCGCGGCGTCTCCACCGCGAAGTCCGCCTTCACCTCGAAGATCTTCTTGAAGTCCTCGTCCACGGCGTACAGCAGCCGGTGGATCTGCCGCGTGCCGACCAGGATCACCTTGACGTCCAGCGGGATCGGCTCGGGCTTGATGGAGATGTTCGAGAAGAAATTGAACGGGTCGAAGGATTGGATCTCGATCACCTGGTTCCGGAGCGTCCGCTTCAGGGCGGGCCACACTCCCCCCTCCGCCAGAACGTCCAGCGCGTCCACGACGAGAAAGCCGCCGTTGGCGCGCGCGAGGCTCCCTCCCTTGACGCGCGTATGGTCGGTGCTCCACTCCCCCGACGCGTCCCGCGCCCGCTCGAGGGTGCCGAAGAGGTTCCGGTAGGTCGGAGAGGTCTCCCAGATGATCGGACGCCCCTTCGTCTCGGCGTTGTCCACGAGGACGTTGACCGCGTAGGGGAGCATCCTTTCCCTCATCTCCACCCGGGCGCGGTCGCGCTCCGCCCCGGAGGCCGGCTGTTCCTCCCCGTCGCGGAAGCGGTCGAGGTGGTCGAGGATGTCCTCGGACGCCTCGTCGACGAACGCCGCCGCCTTCTCCCCTTCGAACTCTTCCTTCAGGTCCGCCGTTGCCGCCCGGACCAGCGGACGGGCGAGCTCCCGGTCGAGCTCGACGAGCTGGCGCCTCAAGTCGCGCTCGAGGTCGCGGAACTCCTTGGTGAGAATCTCCATCGTCTCGGTGAGCTTCCCGTACTTGGCCTTGAGCCGGTCGTACTCCCGGCGCTGGAACTTCCCCTCTTCGACCAGCGATTCGAGCTGCCCCATCGCCACCGGGTTCCCCGCGACCACCGGCATCAGATCGGGGCGCACCACGGGACCGAGCTGGACCTGGACGACGGCAAACCCGTCCTCCTGGACCCGCTTCTCGAATTCCTTCAGGCGCTCCTTCTGAACCTCCTTTGCGGCGTCGATTCGCTCGGACCGCCGCTTCCGGTAGACGTCCGAATCGAGGAGTTCCGGAACGTGCTTCCGAAATCCCTCGACGAGATCCTCCATCGCCTTCCGGAATGCCCGTCCCTTACCGGCTGGAAAGGCCAGCAGGCGGGGCTGATCGGAATCCTTGAAATTGTGGACGTAGACCAGGTCGTCCGGCGCCGTGTCCCCCCGCTCGACCGCGGCAAGCTGACGCCTGACCGCGGTGGACCGACCGGTCCCGACCTCGCCAGCGACGAAGATGTTGTACCCCGCGCTACGTATCGCGAGACCGAGCTTCAGGGCTTCCATCGCTCTCGGCTGGCCGATGATGTTGATCGGGCCGTCTCCGAGCTCGTCCGTGGTCTCGAATCGGAATTTGGAGGCATCGCACCGCCACCGGAGCTGTTGCGGAGCGAGCTCGAGCGGGTCTTTCGGGCCGGCGTGCTTCGAAGTGGGGCTCATCCGCGTCCTCCTGGCGGAATCGGGCTTTTCCGGCGTCCCGTCGGGGCGCCGAGGACGTCTATACTAGCCCCTCCCGGGCGCGGCGCGCCGGAGCCGAGGGACCCATCCGAACCGCCGGGAACCCCGGGGAGCCTGCCTCGTTTCACTCGATGGGAGCGGCCATGGAGGATCGGGCGGCCGACGACCTGGTCCGGGTCGAATCGATCCTCCGAGGCGACCGAGACGCCTTCGCCGACCTCGTCCGGCGCTACCAGAGCCTGGTGGCGGGGGTCGCCTGGCGCTACGGGATACGGCGGGACGACATCGAGGACGTCGTGAGCGAGGTCATGATCAAGGTTTACAGGAACCTGAGCCTCTACAGGCCGGACTACCCTTTCTCGACCTGGCTGTACCGCCTCGCCGCCAACCACGTGCTCGACCACGCACGCCGCGCCCGCCGGGAGCACGGCCGCACCGAGATGCCGCCCGAGATCGCCGACGATTCCCCGGGGCCCGCTGACGGGATGGAGGGCCGCGAGCGGGCCGCGCTGGTCCGCGCCGCGCTCGCGGAGATCGACACCAGGTATCGGGAGGTCATTTTCCTCGTGTACGTCGAGGGGAGGAAGGTGGACGAAGTCGCGCGCACCCTGGGTATTCCGGAGGGGACCGTGAAGACCCGGCTGTTGCGGGGCCGGGATGCGCTTCGCAGAGTGCTGGTCCGCCGCCATCCCGAGCACTTCGGAGACTGACATGGACTGCCACGACGCGACGACGGCCATCGTGGAGAGAAGCCTCGGGGCTCTCGACCCCGACCGGGAGGCCGCCCTCCTCGTGCACCTCGAGGGCTGCCCGGTCTGCGCCGCGAAGGCAGGCGCGGAAGCTGACCTCGGCGCCGCGCTGGCGCTCCTGAGGACGGAGCCGCCGTTCGAGGTCGACGTCGCGAATCGCGTGCTGGAGGCCATCGCGGCGATCCCGCCGCCGCGGCGCGACGCGGTGGCCGCCCGACAGTTCGGCTGGGCCGCCCTGGCCGCGGCGGGACTGACCGTGGGGATCCTCGTGTCCGGCGCGTTTCTCGCCCCCTCGATGATCGGCCTCGCCCGGGAGGCGGGCCGGTGGACACTGGGGGCCGGCGGCGGCGTCGCGCGGCTCGGCGCCGCCGCCTTCGCGACACTCGCGAGCGCGAAGCCGCTCCTCGGAGCGGCGTGGGACCTACTGACCGCCGCCTCCTTGCTGGTCCGCAAGGCCGAGCCGCTGCTCCGCGCCGCTTCGGCCGTGACCGTTCTGGCCATTCTGATTCTGACCACCGCGGTGATCGGGCGCGACTTCCGGGCGCGCGCTCCCGCGGATCGCAGATGAGGAGCCGTAAGATGAGACGCTACGCGAGGATCTTCACGCCCTGGATCGTCACCGCCTTGGTGTTGGTGCTCCTGGTCCCGGTCGCCCGCACGGCCGAGAGCAGGGCGAAGGTCGAGGCCCCGCCGCCCGCGGGCGCCGCCGGGCAGGCCGCTCCCAAAACCTCCCGGCCCGATGCACCTCCCGAGCCCGCCGTGCCGTCCGCGACCTCCGCGGAGCCGTCCGCCCCGGAGGCCGAGGCGGGTGAAGAAGAGTCCCGCCCCGAAGAGCGCACCGGCGGAGACAAGCTCGCCGTGATGAGCGACGTGGAGGTCGCCGCCGGGCAGGAGATCCACGGCGACGTCGTCTGCATCGGTGGGAAGGTGAAGCTCCTCGGGAAGGTCCATGGCGACGTGGTGGTGATCGGCGGCAGCCTCGACATGCTCGGGTCGTCCCGCGGTGGAGTGGTGGGGGTCGGCTCCAAGCTGGTCCTGCACCCCGGCGCGAGCGTCGGCCAGGACCTCGTCAACGTGGCCGGCGGGCTCGACCGCGGCGGGGCGAGCGTCGGAGGAAAGGTGGTCAACATCGGGCTCGGCGGGGGGTGGCTCGCGCACCTGCCCGGGCCGTTCGGAATCCTGGGCTTCATCCTGTTCTGGGTCAAGCTCCTGAAGCTCGTGCTGGTGTTCATCGGCTTGCTGCTGCTCGCCGCGTTCGTGCCCGACCGCATCAACCTGATGAGCGAGGAGGCCCCGCTCCGCCCGTTCATGGCGTTTTTCGCCGGGCTGGGCGGGTACGTCGTCCTGACGATCACGATGATCCTGCTGTGCATCACGATCATCGGGATCCCCGCGGCGCTCCTCCTCTATTTCGCGTTCATCGTGGTCAAGTGGATGGGTCTCGCGGGCATCTTCCTTTTCGTCGGGAGGCGGATCGGGCGGCTCCTCGGGCGCGACCTATCGTTCCTCGGGGCGATCCTCCTCGGGTTCCTCCCGTTCGCGCTCCTGCGGTTCCTCCCGTTCTGCATCGGGACCCTTATCTGGTTCGTGCTCGAAGCGATGGCCGTCGGACTCGTGGTCCTGACGCGGGGCGGCGGCAGGCGATACGGCGCAGCGGTGCAGGTGCCGGCCTCCGCGCCGCAGGCCCCTGCGCCCCCGCGCCCGCACCTTGACCGGAGGATCCTCCCGGGCTGATAGAATTCGGAAGGCATGATCGATCGTGGCGGGCCCGCCCGCGCGGGATTCTTCACCCTCCAAGGCAGGGGGACCGCCCCGGGTCTGGCGTGCGGTCCACTCCTGAGAAACTCCCCCGACCTGCCGCCGGAGGAGTCCGACGGTGCGGTGCTGGTGGCCGACCGCGCGGTTCCTGACGACATCGGGCGGATCCTGGCGTCGGCGGGGACCCTCACCGTATCCGGGTCCCTCCTGTCCCACGTCAGCCTGCTCTCGCGGGAGTTTGGAAAGCCCTCGGTCGCCCTCGGGCCGCGGTGTCCCGCGCGGATCGTACCGCCTCGGGAGGACGACGCGCTCGTCGAGCTGCTGGATGTCGTGGGGGGCTTGGGGGAACCGCCGGTGCTCCGCGAGGGGGACGTCGTGATGATCGACGGCGACGCGGGAACGATTTCGATCCCGGGCGGGTTTCTCGCAGAATCCCGGCTCGCGATCCGCCGGACCCACGCGGCCCTCCGTGAGCTCGCGCGGACCCCGGAGAGCGAGACCGCCCTCAGCACCCTTCTCGCCAGCGCCGAGGCCGGCGGGGAGCCGGCGGCAGCGTACGTGATCGAAGCGGCCGTCCTGCACCGGATCGTTCCCTCGGGCCTTCCCTCGCGGAGACTTATGGAGGCGCTGCGATCGTCACGCACGCTCTCCGACACCGCCGAGGCTCTCGTTTCCGGCGCCCGCGACCGGGTCGTCGCCGCGGCCCGCTCCCGGTGCGAGCGGGCGCTCGCCGCCGTCCAGTCCCACTCCGACCCCGGCGCGCTCGATCAGGCCCTCAAGTCGGCCCGCGAGGCGTTGCGGCGGGACCTCGAGCGGATCGAGGACCTCGGAGGATCTCCCGAGATCCTGGCGGGCCTTCTCGACCCGATGCACGCCGAGGCCGCGCGCCGCCGCGAGGAGCTTGTCCTCGGGCTCGGGGCGGACGTGACCGCCGCCTGTGAGCTTCCCGACCGCGCCTTCCGGCTGCGTTTGGGCGGCCTCCACCAGCTCGCTCGCCGTGCGAGGTCCGCAGAGCTCGGAGGCGACGACCTCAGGCACCTCGAGTGCAGGCTCGCCCGCACCGTCGCCGACGAGCGAGAGCGCTCCGGCGGGAGCATCGTGGTGTTGCTCGCCGACGGCGCGCCGGAGGATCGCGCCCTCGTGGGGGGCAAGGCCGCCGGGCTCCTGGCGGTCCGCGAAGCGCTGCCCGCGCGCTGCCGGATCCCCAGAGGGTTCGTCGTCACCTCCTCCGCCTACCGGCTGCACGTGCTCGGCGAGCGAGGGGAGCGGCTCCGCGAGGCGGTCCGGGAGATCCGGGACGTCGCGGCCCTATCGCGACGCGCACGCGCGATCCTCCTCGGAAGCGAGATCCTCGAAGAGATCGCCGGGGCGATCGAGGCCGCGCTGGGGAGCCTCGGCCCGGCCCGGCTCGCGGTCCGCTCCTCGGCCACCGTCGAAGACGGGGCGGCGGGAAGCCTCGCGGGGTTGTTCGACACCTGGCTCGGCGTCTCAGGGCTGGACGAACTGCTCCACCGGACCCGGCTGGCCTGGGCCTCGCTCTGGAATACGAGGGCGCTCCGGGCCATGGCGGCGACCGGGCTTTCCCCGCTCGACGCGAGCCAGGCGGTGCTGGTCCAGGAGATCGTGGAGACCCGCGCGGCCGGCGTCCTCTTCTCGCGCGACCCGGCCGGGAGCCCTGACACCCTCCTGATCAACGCGACTTGGGGACTCGGCGAGGCGATCTCCCAGGGAGACGTCGTCGGAGACCTGTATTGGGTCCGGCGTACCACGGGGGAGGAGCTCGCCTCGGAGGCCGGCGGCGCGACCTCGTGCCTCGGTCTCGACCCGGCAGGAACCGGCACGATCGAGATCCCCCTCTCGCCGGAACGAGCAGGCCGTCCGTGCCTCGGTGCCGGGGATCTTTCCCGTCTCGCCGCAGTCGCCCGCGCGCTGGAGGAGGCGACGGGCCGCGCCCAGGACGTGGAGTTCGGCATCGCCGAGGACGGCGGCGTGGTGATCTTCCAGGTCCGGCGCATCGTTCCCACGAGGGCGGGTTAGGCGTCGTCCACTCGCCTGACGGGAGTCTTCGGCCCCGCCGGTCCGTGGGACTTCCCCCCGCCGACGCCGTATGATGATCGGGACGCTTGTCGCGTCCGCGGAGGACCCGACCTCGATGAGTCTCGCGACACGATCTCTCCCTCTCCGAGCCGCCGTCGTTGCCGCCGCGGCGGCCCTCGCCCCCGCCGCCGACCGCGGCCCGGCCGTTCAGTTCGTCTCCCCCCCGAACCTCGGGCGGGTCGTGGGGAAGGTGAGCGTCGAGGTCTCCGTCAACCCGCCCGAAGGCGCGTCGGTGGTTCGGGTGGCGTTCAGCGTGGACGGAAGGTCGCTCACGACGATCGAGTCGCCGCCGTGGAAGACGGTCTGGGACGCGGGCGATGGGACGACGGCGCACCGTTTCGAAGCCGTCGCGTCCTTCTCCAGCGGGTCGGAGGCCCGCGGCACGGTGCGCACCTCCCCCTTCCGCGTGGACTTCATCGAGAACGTGGACCTGGTCAACGTCTACGCCGTGGTGCGCGACTCCCACCGGAAATACGTCCAGGGGCTGGAGCAAGAGGACTTCCGGATCTTCGAGAACGGTCGCCCCCAGCAGATCGATCGGTTCAGCACCGAGTGGAAGCCTCTCAGGGTGGCGATCGTCCTCGACACCTCGCTGAGCATGAAGGGTGCCCGCCTCGAGGCGGCGCAGGATGCGGCCCTCGAGTTCCTGAAGCTGCTCGAGCCGGACGACGAGGAGCTCCTCGTCACGTTCAACGACAAGGTCGAAACCGCCCAGCCGCTCACCACCGACCGGGAGGCCGTCGCCCAGGCGATCAGGAAGGCGACGGCGGGCGGCGGCACGGCCCTCTACGACGCCGTCTACCGAACCTCGGACCTCCTCGAGAAGTTCGAGGGGCGCCGGGTGCTGGTGCTCCTGTCCGACGGGAGGGACGAGTCGGCGAGCGGCCTCGAGCCGGGCAGCCTGCACACGCTGCCCGAGGCTCTCGACCGCGCGCTCCGCAACGAGATCATGATCTTCACCATCGGCGTCGGCCGCCGCCTCGACGAGCAGATGGACTTCGACGGGAATCACTCGCTCGAGACGATCCTGAGAGACCTGGCGGAGAACACCGGCGGGCGCGCGATCTTCTCCTCGCGAGCCGGGCAGCTCCGCAGGGCGTTCGACGAGGTGGCCCAGGATCTGCGCCACCAGTACTCCCTCGCCTACGTCCCCGACAACCGGCGCCACGACGGGACGTGGCGCGACATCCGGGTGGTCGTCACGAAATCGGGCCTGAACGCCGCGGCGCGGCGCGGGTACTACGCGCCGTTGGCCGATCCGGCGGATCCTGCACGCGGTCGGCCCGCGCCATCACCCTGAGAAGGGCGTGCTCCTTCGCTATGCCGCCGGTCCGCCCGACGGCCGCCTCCCGATCAGGACGAGGTTCCGGAGGTAGACGGCGAGGCCCGCCGACTGTCCCAGCAAGAACACGGGGTCGCGTCGATGGAGCGCGTACGCCAGGAGCAGCGCCCCTCCGGCGAGGGACAGCCACCAGAACGACGACGGCACCACGCTCCGGCGGCGCCGCTCGGACGCGAGCCACTGGACCAGGAACCGCGCGGAGAAGGCGGCCTGACCCAGGAGCCCGAGGAGGAGCCAGCCCGTGGGGATCCGGTCAAGGATCATGGCGGATCACCTCGTATCCCAGTCCGCGCTTCTTCATCCACCGGACCGCCAGGAGATCCGTGAACGAGCGGAATACACGGTTCCACACTCCGTACTTGCTGCGTCCCGAGCGGCGCGGCCTGTGGTTGACGGGGAGCTGCACGACGCTCCGTCCGTCCATCCGGAGCAGCGTCGGGAGGAACCGGTGCATGCCGGTGTAGAGCTTGAGGCCGCGAAGCGCCTCGGCCCGGAACGCCTTGAGCGAGCATCCGGTGTCGATGATGTCGTCCCCGGACAGCCGGTTCCGGACGGAGTTCGCGATCACCGAGGAAACGCGCCGCAGCCAGGAGTCGTGCCGGACGCCCCGGTGACCCACGGCGGCGTCGTGCTCTCTCAACGCATCGAGAAGCGCCGGTATGTCCCGCGGGTCGTTCTGGAGGTCCGCGTCCATGGTCACCACGAAACGCCCCCTCGCCGCCTTGAACCCGGCGTCGAAGGCCGCCGATTGCCCGCGGTTCTCGCGAAAGTGGAGGCCGCGGACGCCGGGGCGTGAGCGCGCCAGCTCCGCGATCCGCTCCGCCGAGCCGTCGCGGCTCCCGTCGTTCACCAGGACGATCTCGACGGTCAGGCCCGACGGGCCCAGCGCCTCCAGGATCTCGGCGACGAGCGGCTCGAGGTTGTCCCGCTCCTCGAACACGGGGACGACGATCGACAGGTCGGGCGCTCGGTTCGGCTCCGTCACGGTCGTGCCTCCGTCGAAGAACGCCGCTTGCGGTTGAAGGGCCACAGGCGTCTCAGCACCCGGAAGCGGCGGAGGAACGCCTCCTCCTCCGGGGTCCATCCCCCGGGGACCAGGAACTCCTTCCACTTGAGGTAGGCCGCCTCGTCGGTCATGGCCAGCCGGTCGAAGAGCACCCGATGCGCGAGGCTGCCGGGCCTGAGGCAGATCGCCCCGGCAAGGTCGAGCAGCACCAGCTCCCCGTCCGGTCTAAGCATGAGGTTCTCGCGCCCGCGCAGGTCGTTATGGACGACACCGGCCTCGTGAAGGCGATCGATCAGCGCGCGCAGCTTCCGCACGTGCTCCGCTCCCCTAGCTCGCGGGTCCGGCGAGCCGTGGAGCCGCTCCCCCTCGACCTTCTCGACCGCGAGGGCGAGCGCGTCCACCGCTCCGACGAACGCGGGGATCCCCGGCATCCGCCCGAGCCGGCGGTACGCTCTGATCTCCCGGTGGATCTGGATCCGGCCGAGCAGGCGGGTCCGCCCGGACTTCCCCGCGAAGTCCTTCACCACCATCACGCCGTCGCCAAGGTCCACGAGCAACAGGTCGGCCTTCTCGCGACCCCCCTTGTGAAGGAGCCCGACGGTCGCGGCCGCGATCTCCTCACGGCGAGGGGCGCGTCGCGGAACCCCGGGGCGATTGTGGGTCCCGTCCGGGGGTGGTATGTTGGGCGAGTCGGGAGGTGTCAACAGGAACAATCCCGGCGCTTTCAGCAGCTTACCGTGTTCGAGACCGTGACAGAGTCTAGCACACCACCCAGCCCCGGCGTGGATCCGCGCCGCTTGGCGGCAACCGCTCCGCTGGTTCGGCTCACGGGGCGCAACTGGACCAAGGCCGACGTGCTTCGCTACCGACTGGACGGCCGGGACATCGCCGTCAAGGACTACGCCGCGCGGCCGTTTCTCGTGCGGCAGACGATCGGGCGTCTGCTGACGCGGCACGAGCAGGCGGCGTACCGCGCGGCGCGGGGGTTGCCGGGCCTCCCCGACTGCTACGGGCGCGTCGGGGCGTGCGCGCTCGCGCTCCGGTGGGTCGAAGGGCGGCCCCTTGCCGACCTCCGGGGCGAGCCCCTCGATGACGCCTTGTTCGACAGGGTCGCGACGATCCTCGCTCGGCTCCACGACCGCGGGATCGCCCTGGGCGACCTCCACCACCGCGATGTCCTCGTCGGGCGGGACGGCTCGGTCCACGTCGTGGACCTCGCCACGGCCCTGGTGCTGGGCGCCCGGCCCGGCCGGCTCCGCCGTGCCGTCTTCGCGCGTCTCAGGGACCAGGACCTCGTGGCGCTGGCGCGACTTCGCGCGAGGTGGACCGGGCGGGACGAGGACGAGGCGGTGGCCGCGGTCGGGAGCGCGGCCGCGGCGTGGCACGCGCGCGGGCGGAGGCTCCGGAGGCTCTGGGACCGGCTCCGCGGCCGGCGCGGGCGCGGAACGAGCTGATCCTTGGCCGCGATTCTCGCACCGCGCGCGCGGCACGCCGCTCCTTCTCCGACGCTGGGCGCGGTACTGCTCCTGTCGATCGCCGTCGCCGCGTACCTCCCCGCGCTGCGTGCCGGCTTCGTCTGGGACGACGACTACCACGTGACCCATAGCCCCGTGCTCGTCGATGCGCGGGGGCTCGCGCGGATCTGGCTCGATCCCGCCGCGACGCCGCAGTACTACCCGCTCACGCACACGACGTTCTGGATCGAGCACCGGCTGTGGGGCCTCGCCCCGCTCGGCTACCACCTCGTCAACGTCCTCCTGCACGCGGGATGCGGGCTCCTGCTGTGGCGCGTCCTGCTGGCGCTCGAGGTGCCGGGCGCGCTTTTCGCCGCGGCGGAATACCGATCCGCGCTCGAGCTCCACCCCGGGGATCCCGATCTGCTATTCGGTCTGGCAAACGCCCTGGCGCGCGCGGGCCAACCCGGCGAGGCGGTCGATCGCTACGAGGAAGGGCTGCGGATCCGGCCGGACGACGCGTCCGCCCACTACGACCTCGGGACCCTCCTCGCACGCGGCGGGCGGCTCTCGCTCGGGATCGCGCACCTCCAGGAAGCCGTGCGCCTCCGGCCCGACATGACAGAGGCGCGGCGGAACCTCGAGATTGCACGGCGCCTCGCCGCCGCGGCTGCGGCCGCGACAGCCTGACGCCCTCCGGGTGCGCCGTGCCACCTTCTGAGCTATCCTCCCCTCTTCTCGCCCGGAGGTTCGGCGCTTGAGCGAGCAGACGTACAGCCGGACGCTGTTCCACGTTCGTCTCGTGTCGGTCTACGTCCTGATCGCGCTGATGCTCGTCCTGTCGAAGCCGACGCCGGTGTCCGTGACGATCGGCTTCGCCGTGGCCGTGGCGGGAGAGGCGATCCGCTTCTGGGCCGCGGGGCATCTCCTCAAGACCGAGGAGTTGGTGACGTCGGGCCCGTACCGGTTCACGCGAAACCCTCTCTATCTCGGGCGCCTCCTGATCTTCATCGGCCTTTGCGTCATGGCGCGTCTTCCCTACGGCGCGAACTGGCTCCTCCTCGTGCTCGGCTGCGCCATGTTCTTCGGGTACTACCTGCGACGGAAGGAGCGCGTGGAGCCGACCCGCCTGCGCGAGAAACACGGCGAGGCGTTCGAGCGCTACTACCGCGCGGTCCCCGCCCTCCTTCCGACGTTGCATCCGTACCCGGAGGGGGCGTCCGCCGGATGGTCGTCGGACCGGATGCTCCGGAACCGCGAGCACTGGATGGTGGTCGGCCTCCTCGGGGTCTCCCTGCTGATGCTCTGGCGGGCCTACTCGATCCAGGGGGACGCCCTCGGAGCGGAGGCGGTGCGCCCCGAGGAGCCCCCGGCGGCGACGTCCCCGGCGCACTGAGGCCGCGAGACACGCGCCGTCCGACCGCTCAGCGGTTCGAGAACAGGTAGGCCGTGGTCCCACCGATCGCCGCCCGAACCAGCGGCTCGCGTCCCCCGAGCACGCGCCTCGCCTCCGCGATCTCCCGATCCTCTACGATGACGTACGACGTCCGCCCGCCGGCGAGGTACGAGGCAAGATCGTCCGCGGACTCGAGATTGCGAATCGCGCGACCCGTGTAGAACGCGTAGCTGGCCCGCCAGGCCCAGAAGCGGTACGAGGCGAGGGGCTCCTCCGGCGAGACTCTCGCCGTCACCTCCTCGCAGAAGGGGCGTGCCGACTTGTAGCGATCGGCCGCCGGGAACAGAGAGACCGCGGCCAGGATCTCGAGCGACAGCACGAGGGCAAGGAGCGCCGCCGGCGCCGCGGTGCGGGCCCTGAGGGGGCTGACGAAGGCGGCGAGGATCGCCGTGCCGCCCGCGATGAGGAGTCCGCCCAGCGCCTTGCACTGAAGGGCGACGTCCGGATAGCGCGGTACCCACCGGAGCAGCACGCCGACTCCGCATGCCCCCGCCAGCAGCCCCCCCGCGGCGAGGAGGGCGAGCGCCGCGATCCGCCGCCCCCTCGGCAGCGCGCCGTCCACGAGCCGATCGCCCACGCCCGCCGCGAGAATCGCCACCGCGGGGGCGACGGGAAGGATGTACGGGCTGCGCTTGCTCTCCGACAGCGAGAAGAACGCGACGACCGCGGCGATCCAGATCCACGCGAGCAGGTCGAGCCGCCGCTCCTCCCGATCGCGCCCCGGGAGCGCGGCGGCAAGGGGCACGAACCATCCCCATGGCGCCATGTCGATCCAGAAATACTCCAGGTAGTACCAGAACGGCGCCCGGTGGTCCCACGCATCGAGAAACCGGGTGACGTTCTGGCGGACGAGCATCTCACGGAGGAAGCCGGTTTCCGCTCGGGCCCAGAGGGCGACGAGCCACGGGGCCGTCACCGCGAGGCAGACCGCGATTCCGGCCGCCACGCAGGGGGAGCGCAGGGCGGAGGACCGACGCGTCGCGACGAGGTACGGGATCAGCACGAGAGCCGGGCAGAGCCACGCCACCGGCCCCTTCGCGAGAAAGCCCAGTCCCGCCGCGAGCCCGGCGAGCATGAAGCCCCGAAGCGGCGGCGCTCCCTGGTCCGTCACGCGCGTCACGGCCAGCACCACCGCCAGCGTGGACACCGCGACGAAGATGTCCATCTGCACGGCTCGCGCGTTCCAGTACACGCCATAAGTCGTGGCGAAGAGCGTCGCGGCGAGCCACGCCCGGCTGCGGCCCGCGTAGGGGATGACGAGGAGATACGTCAGCAAGACGCCGAGCACCCCCGCCGCGGCCGCGGGGACCCGAAGCGGGAACTCGCCGACGCCTCCGAGGACGCTCGCGGACGCGAGGGCCATCCAGTAGTACAGGATCGGCTTCTCGGCGAATTCCCGTCCGTTCACCGTCGGGACGATCCAGTCGCCCCTTCCCCACATCTCGACGACCGCCTGGCCGTACGTGGGCTCGTTCGGCTGCCAGAGGTCACGCGCCCCGAGGGAAACGAAGAAGAGCACCGCCGCCCCGAACCCTAGGGCCAGGAGGTCCCGCCGGACCTCCGCGCGTCCGGGGGGGAGCGGGGTCACGGCGGTGCTTCCTGGAACTGGAGGGCGTGGAGGCGCGCGTACACACCCCCGTGGACGAGAAGCTGGCGGTGGGTCCCCTCCTCGACGATCCGGCCCTCCTGGAGCACCACGATCCGATCCGCCTTGCGGACGGTCGCGAGCCGGTGGGCGATCACGATGCTGGTCCGTCCGGCCATCAGCACCTCGAGGGCCTTCTGCACGAGCATCTCGGATTCGGAGTCGAGGGCGGACGTCGCCTCGTCGAGGATCAGGATCGGCGGATCCTTGAGGAGCGCCCGGGCGATGGTGATCCGCTGCCGCTGCCCCATGGAAAGCCTCGCGCCCCGCTCGCCGAGCATCGTGTCGTACCCCTCCGGGAGGGCCTCGATGAACTCGTGGGCATTCGCGGCGCGCGCCGCGTCGATCACCCGGTCGAGCGGCGCCTCGCCGCGGCCGTACGCGATGTTGTTCCGGACCGTGTCGTCGAAGAGCATCGTCTCCTGGGTCACGAGGCCGATCTGCGCCCTGAGCGAGGCGAGCGTCACGTCGCGGATGTCCTTCCCGTCCACGAGGAGCGCTCCCGAGGTCGGGTCGTAGAAGCGCGGCACGAGGTTGGCGAGGGTGGTCTTGCCCGATCCCGACGCGCCGACCAGGGCCACCACCTCCCCCTTCCGGAGGACGAGGCGGATCCCGTCGAGCACCTTCTCCCCTTCGTACGCGAAGTCCACGCGCTCGAAGCGGATCTCGCTCCGGAACGGCGGGAGCGGCTCCGCCTCCCGCGCGTCCCGCACGTCGCGCTCGCGATCCATCATGTCGAAGACGCGGGTGGCGGCAGCGAGGGCCTGCTGGAAGTACACGTTGAGCTGGTTGAGCTTGCGGACCGAGATGAACAGGAAGCCCAGCGAGGCCAGCACCACGGCGAAATTGCCCGCGTCGAGGGTACGGCGGTGGATCGCGAGTCCCGCGTAGTAGAACAGCCCGGCGCCCGTCATCGCGCCCACCAGCTCCATCGCCGCCGGCGCGAGCGCCGCGGCCCGGCCGGCCTTGAGGTCCGCCCGGAGCATCCGATCCAGCGTCCCGCGGAACCGCGCGATCTCGAACCGCTCCATCGCGAATCCCTGGACGACCTTCACCCCGCCCACCGCCTCGGACACGAGGCTCGCCGCCTCCGCCATCGTCTCCTGCGACCTCGTCGAGGCGCGCCTCAGCCTCCTCCCCAGCCGCACCAACGGCCACGCCAGGAGCGGAAGGACCACGAGGGCAAAGAGCGAGACTCGCCAGTCGTGGACGAACGCGACGACCAGCATGAAGGGGACCATGGTCCCGACCCGGACGAGGTCCGCGAACACCGTGGTGGTCAGCGCCTGCAGCCGCTGCACGTCGCTGAGGATCCGGGAGAGGATCACTCCGGTCGGGTTCGCCTGGAAGAACCTGAGCGACTGGTAGGTGACCGACTCGTAAAGGTCCGCTCTCAGGTCCCGGATCACGGAGGCTCCCGACTTGGTGGTCAGGTATTCGCCGAAGTACAGGAAGATCCCGCGAACGAGGAACACGACGACCAGCAGGATCGGGACCTGGACGTAGGCCCTCCCGAGAAGCCAGGTCGACCACCGGCCGGCCTGGAGCCACGTCTGGACCTGGGCGAGGATGTCGGGGCCCGCCGCCTTGGGAGGAGCCGGCGCCGCCACGGCCAGGGGCGCGACCGCCGGCATCAGCACCTGGTTGATCAGAGGCTTGACCGTGGCCACGACGGCGGACATCAGCCCGCCGGCCACCGCCAGCATCAGCGCCGCGGCGGCCATCTGGCCCAGGTAGGGCTTCGCGTACCGCAGGATCCTGCGGAAACTGGCCATCGGATGGATGCTAACAGAAAATGCGGGGCGCGAACCTCGGCGGCAAGCCCCGCCGCCACGGGCTTCCGGTCGGCCGTGCGGAGCCGCGCCTCAGCGGAGGAGATCCGCGCCGCCGAAGAAGTAGGCGATCTCGAACGCGGCGGTCTCGGGGGCGTCGGAGCCGTGGACCACGTTCCGCTCGACCGAGGCGGCGAACTCCTTGCGAAGCGTACCCGCCGCCGCACTGGCCGGGTTGGTGGCGCCCATGACCTCGCGCCACTTCGCGATCGCGTCCTCCCGCTCGAGCACCATGACGATCGCGGGCCCCGACGACATGAACGCGGTCAGGCTCGGGAAGAACGGCTTGCCGCGGTGCACCGCATAGAACCCCTCGGCCTCGGCCTTGCCGAGGCGGACCATCTTGAGCGCCGCGATCCTGAACCCCTCGGCCTCGATCCGCGCGATCACTTTCCCCGCGACGCGCTGCGCGACACCGTCCGGCTTGACGATGGCCAGCGTCTTCTGAACGTGATGCGTCATGTCGTCTCCCGTTCCGCTACACGAGCGCCTTCTTGACGGTCTCCCCGATCGCGGCAGGGGTCTCCACGACCCCTATCCCCGCCTCGCGAAGCGCCTTCATCTTTTCTGCCGCGGTCCCCTTGCCTCCCGCGATGATCGCGCCGGCGTGGCCCATCCGTCGCCCCGGCGGCGCGGTCTGGCCGGCGATGAACGCGATCACCGGTTTCGTCACGTGCGCCTTCACGAACGCCGCGGCCTCCTCCTCGGCGGTCCCCCCGATCTCGCCGATCAGGACCACCGCGCGGGTCTCGGGGTCGGCCTCGTACAGCTTCAGCATGTCGATGAAGTTCGTGCCCGGGATCGGGTCGCCGCCGATCCCAACGCAGGTGGATTGCCCGATGCCGAGCCGGGTCAGCTGGTCCACCGCCTCGTAGGTCAGGGTGCCCGACCGGGAAACGACGCCCACGGGACCGGGCGTGTGGATGTGCCCGGGCATGATCCCGATCTTGCACCGGCCCGGCGAGATGATCCCCGGGCAATTGGGCCCGATCAGCCGGGTCCTCCGCCCCTCGAGGAACGCCATGACCCGGACCATGTCGAGGGTCGGGATCCCCTCGGTGATGCACACCACGAGCGGAATCCCCGCGGACGCCGCCTCGAGAATCGCGTCGGCCGCGAACGGGGGCGGGACGAAGATCACGCTGGCATTCGCGCCGGTCGCACGGGCGGCGTCCTCCACCGTGTTGAACACCGGGATGCCGTCCACGCTCGAGCCGCCCTTGCCCGGCGTGACGCCCGCGACGACCTTCGTGCCGTACTCGACGGCCTTGCGCGTGTGGAACGTCCCCTCGCCACCGGTGATCCCCTGGACCAGGAGTCGCGTCTCGCTGCCCACCAGGACGGCCATGGCTACCTCCCCGAGGCCGCGGCGACCACTTTCTCCGCCGCGTCCTCCATCCCGTCCGCCACGACGAACTCGAGTCCGGAATCGCGGAGGATCTCTCTTCCCCTCTCCACGTTGGTCCCCTCGAGCCGCACCACCATCGGCACCGCAACGCCGACCTTGCGCGCCGCGGCGACGACTCCCTCCGCGACCACGTCGCACCGCATGATCCCGCCGAAGATGTTCACCAGGACCGCCTTGACGCCCCGGTCCTTCATGAGGATCTCGAATGCTGCGGTGACGGTCTCGGTGGTCGCGCCGCCGCCGACGTCGAGGAAGTTCGCCGGGTTCCCGCCGTGGTGCTTGATGATGTCCATGGTCCCCATGGCGAGGCCGGCGCCGTTGACCATGCA
>JBGQAU010000079.1:0-13719 GCA_041494445.1 Acidobacteriota bacterium
CGGCGAGCGCGTGCGCCAGATCGAGTCCGACGCCATCGTACGACTCCGCAAGATGATCCGGACCGGCCGCATCAGCGCGGCCCCGCCGAAGAAGCTGCGACCGCCGCACCGCGTCTGACCCGCCGCCGCCTATACTCCCACCATGTCTCCAACGGTTCGCGGGGCGCTCTCACGGCTCCTCGTGGGAGGCGGCCTGGTGCTGCTCGTGGTCGCCGCCGCGGCGGGTTCCGCCCGCGTCGAGACCGGCCGGGTCGTCTGGGTGGCCGACGGCGACACGATCACCGTCCGGATCGGGGCCGCGAAGGAGAAGATCCGCCTCGTCGGCATCGACACGCCCGAGCTCGACGACGCGAGGCCCGCTTGGCGCGACCTGGCGTACCAGGCCCGGGATTACGCCCGCTCGCGCCTCCTCGGCCGGACCGTCGCCTTGGAACCCGACCCACTCTGCCGCAACCGCGACAAGTACGGCCGGCTGCTCCGCTACGTCGCTCTCGACGACGGGACGGATGTCAACGAGGAGATGATCCGCAGGGGGTACGCGCGGGTCTTCACCCGGTTTCCGTTCGCGCGGACGAAACGGTACGAGTCGGTCGAGGACGACGCCCGGAAGGCGCGCCGGGGCCGATGGTGGCTCACGGCGCATTCCGACTAGTCAAAGCCCCGCATCGTGGCAGCGGCCGGCTCCCGGACCCCTCCCGCCGGCCCCGTTCCACCGGAGCCGCGCTGGAGGAGCCCGGGGGCATCGGTGCGCGCGGACCTCAGGGACCGGCCGGTCCCATCATTCCCTTGTGCTCTTTCAAGGCCTGCTGAAGCCGGGTCCGCTGCTCGGCCGTGAGCACGGCGCGGACCTCGCTCAGCGTCTTGGCGGTGGCGACCGCCTGGTCGGCCTCCAGCGCCGCAACCGCGGCGGCCGCCTGGCGGATCGCCTGCTCGTCGAACGCCTCCGCGTGGATCTGATCCATGAGCGCCATCCTCGCGGTCATCATGCTGTGGTGGTCGCCTTCGGCGGCGTCGCGATGCGCGGAGAAGATCTTGTCGATCGCGGCCTGCTGGTCGGTCGACAGGTTCAGCGTGCCGAGGACCCGCTCCAGATGCTGTCCCGGCTCCCCTCCACCGTGGCGGGGACCCCTGGGACCGGGTTGGGCCAGAGCGGTCGCCGGCACGAGGGCCAGCACGAGAAGAAGAAGCGGGACGATCCTGAACACGCCCTTCATGACTTGCTTGTGAGACATCCAAGGCTCCTTTCGTTCGGGCCTCGTCGAGGCCCGGTTCTCGAACGTTGCCGTCCGTGCGTCAACGGGTTTCGTGCATTCCCGGAGCGGCGAGCCGCACCTTGACCCACACCTTCAGCGGATCGGCGATCTTCCTGGGCTCCTCCCTTCCCGTGCCGCCGCCACTCCGGTCGTCGGGCGAGCCGCGGCCCATGCCGCCGCGCCCCCGTCCCCCTCGGCCGCCTCCCATGTCGCCGCTCATGTCGCCACCCATCCCACCGCCCATGCCGCCGCGCGAGCCGCCCCCCCGGCCGCCGCCCATCCCGTCGCGCGAGCCGGGACCCTCGGGCGAGAGACCCTCGGCCTTCTCTCTTCCGGTCTCCCATCCGACGCCGATCGTCTCGCCCGCCCGCGCCCCGACGCCGACGGATCGATCATCCGCGCCCGTCAAGGGCATCTTCAGCCGGTAGGTGAAGGTGTCGTCGCTGTCCAAGATCTCCAAGGCGAACCCGGGAATGTCGCTGGCCAGGACGCGCCTGGGTTCCTCTCCGCCGGATCCCAGGATCTCCAGCACCTGCGCGGGCGGCAGGAGGGCATCGGGCTCGGGTTCGCGGCCCGGGCCGGGTCCCCCGTCACGTCCCCTGCGGTCCGGCCCCATTCTGGAGATGTCCCTACCTGGAGGACTTTCGATGCCCAGCGGATAACGAACGCCCAAGGTTCTTCGACGGCCGCCGCTGGGGTCGAGCCAGAGTGTCATCCCGTTGCGGAACATCAGCGAGTACAGCCTGCGGTCGTGCGTGGTCAGGGTGAGGACCAGGAACCGGTCGTCGTTGGACGCCGCGACGGACACCCGTCCCTTCCCGATCGCGGTCCCGGCGCCCCGCGGCTCCCGGTCGGCCGCGCTCGAGTCCCGCCACGCGCTCTCCAGCAGGGGAGCCCGAGCGGCGGCTCCCGAGGGGAGCGCCATCAGACCCGCGAGAAGCACGATTCCCGGCAGCAGCCGGCTGCGTGGGTCCATCGTTTCGGAACGGCGCGCTGCAGTCTTCACGATCGATCCTTTCTCGGCGCTCACCCGGCATCGCCTCGGGCTTCGCGGTCGTCCGTTCGCCTCACGCATTCCAGGGTAGGTGACGGCGCGAATCCGCGCCGTCAGCGGCTCGAAAAGAGTTTGTAAAAAGTGTAAGGCGAGGCGGCGCCGGATCGACGCGGATTCCCCCGTGCGTATACTGACCGCGTGCGATACGCGCTCTCCCCGCCTCGCGCGATCTCCGCGGCGGGACTGGCCATCCTGGTCCTGCTCTCGATCCTCGCGGCTCTCCAACACCACTGGCTGGGAGAGGTGAGCGAGGCCGAGAGGGAGCGGATGCGGGCTCGAATGCAGTCCAGCGCGACGCGCTTCGCGAGGGACTTCGATCGCGAGGTGACCCGCGCGTTCGTCCTTCTCGAGCCCGCCGGCCCGGGGAGGCGACCGCGCGAGCCGTACGCGGAGCGCCGCGCCCGCTGGAACGCCTCCGCGCTGTTCCCCGAGCTGGTTCGCGCGGTCTTCGTCGCGACGCCGGCCGAAGGGGGACGGCTCACCCTCGCTCGCGTCGAGGACGACACGGGCCGCCTGGTGCAGGCCGCGTGGCCGCAGGAGTGGACCGAGCTGCGGTCGAGACTCGAAGGCGCCGGACTCTCCCGGGGAGCCGGCCCTACCCCTCGCCGCGGTCGCGCGTTTCCCCTGATCGCCGCCGACGTTCCCGCGCTGGTGGCGCCTGTCTTCGGGCCGGGGCCGTCGACCGCGGGCGGCGAGGAAGGCGACCGCCGCGGCGCGCCGGCGGCAGGCTACGGGATCATCGGGTTCAACCTGGACACGATCGAGCGGAAGCTCCTCCCGGAGCTCGCGGCGAGGCATTTCGCCGGCGCGGACGGGCTCGAGTACGGACTGAAGGTCGTCGTCATCGCGGACCCCGGTCGGGCGATCTACCGGGCGGGCCCTTCTTCAGGAGGGGAAGCGATCAGTCGCGGCGATGCGGAGGTCGATCTCTTCGGTTTCCTGCGCTCCGAGGAGGCCGGCGCGCTCGCCCCGCCACCCTCCCGCGGTCCGTGGGCCGAGCCCCCCGGCGCGGAGCCGCGCGAGGGGACGGGCGACCCGGGACCGGCCGGGGAGCGGATGCCGCCGCCGGCCGCCGATTTCTTCCACACTTCGACGCAGCGACCTTGGCGCCTCATCGTGACCCATCCCGCGGGATCGCTGGAGGCCGCCGTGGCGTCGGCGCGGCATCGAAATCTCGCCCTCAGCTTCGGCACCCTGCTCCTGCTCGCGCTCAGCATGACTCTCCTCCTGGTCTCGACCCGTAGGGCCCAGCGGCTCGCCCGGCAGCAGCTCGAATTCACCGCGGGGGTGACGCACGAGCTCGCGACGCCGCTGGCCGGGATGCGCGCGGCGGCGCAGAACCTCGCCGACGGGGTGATCCGGGATCCGGCGCAGGTGAGGGAATACGGGACGCTGATCGATCGGGAAGGGCGGCGCCTCACGGAGATGGTGGAGCAGGTGCTGGCGTTCGCGGGGCTCCAGTCGGGGAGGACGGCCTTCGAGCGGCGGCGGGTGGCGATGGAGCGGGTGATCGAGGAAGCCCTGGCGGCGTCTAGGCGGCCTCTCGACGAGAAGGGCTTTCAGGTGGAGACGGAGATCGCTCCCGATCTGCCCGAGGTGGCCGGCGACGGCCCCGCCCTGAGGCGCGCCCTCGAGAATCTCGTCGGCAACGCGATCAAGTACGCCGCGGAGGGATCCTGGATTCGCGTCCGGGCGGGCGTCGGCCCGGGCCTCGGCGGGCGCTGCCTGGTCGTGACGGTGGAGGACCGGGGACCGGGCATCGCGCCCGAGGACCTGGCGCGCATCTTCGAGCCGTTCTACCGGGGGCGGGGACGGTCGGCCGGCGCGGTCGCGGGCAGCGGTCTTGGGCTCACCGTGGTGAGAGGCATCGTGGAGGCGCACGGCGGTCGGGTCACCGTGGAGACGAGCGCGGGCAAGGGAGCGGCGTTCTCGATCCTCCTCCCCATCGCGGAACGCGAGGGCAGCCCATGAAGCCCGAGTCGCGCGGGAAGCCGCCCGATCCCAGAACGGGTCCGGGCTCGGCCGGCCCTGCCAGGAGAATCCTGCTCGTCGAGGACGAGCCGGCCCTCGTGACCACCCTGAGCGATCGGCTGGCGAGCGAGGGGTACGCCGTCGAGTCCGCCGGCGACGGGACGACGGGGCTCGAGCGCGCCGCGACCGGGTCGTTCGATCTGGTCGTCCTGGACGTCATGCTCCCCGGGCGCAACGGCTTCGACGTCTGCCGCGACCTGCGCCGGCGCGGGTGCGAGGTCCCCGTCCTCATGCTGACGGCGCGCAGCCAGGCGGTGGACAAGGTCGTCGGGCTGAAGCTGGGCGCCGACGACTACCTCACCAAGCCGTTCGAGATGATGGAGCTTCTGGCGCGCGTGGAGTCCCTGCTGCGGCGGGCGCGCACGCCGATCGCCCCTTCCGTGGGCACCTACGCCTTCGGCGACATAGAGGTGGACTTTCGCCGAGGCGATGTCTCGAAGAAGGGGCGGGCGGTGGATCTCTCCGCCCTGGAGTTCAAGCTGCTGTCGTACCTCGTGGAGCACCGCGACCAGCTCCTGTCCCGGGACCAGTTGCTCCACGAGGTGTGGGGGTACGAGGCGACCCCGTACTCCCGCACGGTGGACGTGCACGTCGCCTCGCTGCGCCACAAGCTCGAGCCGACCCCGTCCAAGCCCCGGTTCATCCTCACCTTCCACGGGCGCGGGTACAAGTTCGTAGGCTGAGGGAAGGACCGGCGGCAGCCGGCCCTGGTGAGGTCCGCCCGCGCTCCGGACGCACGCTCCCGGCGGGCCGCCCGCAGCACCCGCTTCAAGTGGGGAAGGACGTTCTCGGCGACGACCTCCTGGCCCCGGGCGTTCGGATGCATCCCGTCCTCCTGGTTGAGCCCGGGGCGCCCGCCGACGCCCTCGAGGAGGAACGGCACGAGCGCGACGTCGAGGCTCTTCGCGACGCGCGGGTAGATCGCCGCGAATCCCTCGGCGTAGTCGGGACCGTAGTTCGTGGGGATGCGCATGCCGAGGACGAGCACGCGCGCCCCGGCGGCCGCGCCCCCTTCGACGATCGCGCGGAGGTTCGCCTCGACGTTCTCGAGGGGCTGGCCGCGGAGCGCGTCGTTGGCGCCGAGGCCGACCACGAGGACGTCCGGCCGCTGTCTCAGGAGCCACGGGAGGCGCGCCAGGCCGCCGGCCGTGGTGTCGCCGCTGACGCCGGCGTTCACCACGCGGACGGGGACCCCGGAATCGCGGAGCTTCCGCTCGAGGATCGAGGGGTACGCGCGGTCCTCGGGGAGACCCAGGCCGGCCGTCAGGCTGTCGCCGAGGAAGATGACGAGGGGAGCGCTGGGGTCCTCGACCGCCGGCGCCGACGATGGCGATGGCGCCGCATCCTCCGATTCGGCCAAAGCGCCGCCGCCGTGGGCCTCCGGCTCCCGGGCGCATCCCGCCGCCAGGAGCCAGCCGGTGGCGAGGATCGCCAGGATAGGATAAACACCCCTCATGCCTGCACCACCCTGCATCGAGCTGCGCGGCCTCACGAAGCGGCTTCCTTCGGGAGACCGGATGCTGACGATCTTGGACCGGATCGACCTCGCAGTCGACCCCGGCGAGTTCGTGGCGATCCTCGGTCCCTCCGGCAGCGGCAAGTCGACGCTCCTCGGCCTCATGGCCGGGCTCGACAGGCCGACCGAAGGGCAGGTCCTCGTCGAAGGGGCGCCGATCCAGGACCTCTCCGAGGATGCCCTCGCCCTTCTGCGGAGGAAGGCGATCGGCTTCGTCTTCCAGTCGTTCCAGCTCCTCGAAAACCTCACCGCGCGCGAGAACATCCTCTTGCCCCTGGAGCTCCTGGACGACCCCGAAGCCGAGAGGAGGACCGATGCGCTTCTCGGCGAGGTCGGGCTCGCCGCCCGCGGGCACCACTACCCGGCGCAATTGTCGGGAGGCGAGCAGCAGCGGGTCGCGCTCGCGCGGGCGTTCGCGCCCCGCCCGCGGATCCTCCTCGCCGACGAGCCGACGGGCAATCTCGACACGGCGACGGGCGCCGTGATCCTCGACCTCCTCTCGCGGCTGCGGCGCGAGAGCGGCACCACCCTGGTCCTCGTGACGCACGACCCGTCCGTCGCCGCCCTCGCCGATCGGTCCGTGCACCTCCGGGATGGGCGGGTGGACCGCGAGGAGACCGCGGCGGGAGCCGGACGGCGGTGAGGCCGTCGCGGTTTTTCCGTCTCCTCCGGCGAGAGTCGCGAGGCTCGCGGGGGCGGCTCGTGTTCTTCGCGGCCTGCCTCGCGGTCGGGGTCGCCGCGGTGGTCGCGGTCGCCACGCTCTCGGCGGGGCTCGACCGCGGGATCAGGACGGAGGCCCGCCAGCTCCTGGCCGCGGACCTCCGAATAGAGGGGCACTCGCAGATTCCGCAGGCGGTCGAGGACCTCCTGGCGGCGATCCCGGGCGTCGAGCGAACCGACGTCAGGGAGATGGCGAGCGTCGTCGCCGCGGTCCGCGCCGGCGGCGAGCCGGGCCGGAGCCATCTCGTCGAGCTGAAGGCGGTCGGCGGCCGCTACCCCTACTACGGGACGCTTCGGCTCGAGCCGGACCGGCCGCTCGACCGGCTGCTCGACCCCGAGGGAGCCGTCGTCGGCCCCGAGCTCCTGGCCCGTCTCGGCTTGAAGACAGGGGATGAGGTGCGGATCGGGGCCGCCACGTTCCGCGTCCGGGGCACGGTCCTCTCGGAGCCGGACCGTCTGAACGTCTCGTTCACCCTCGGCCCCCGGGTGCTCCTTTCGATGAAAGGGCTCGAGCGATCGGGGCTCGAGGCATTCGGCAGCCGCATCGAGCGCCGCGTCCTTCTGAAGCTGCCGGACGGCCGGCCGCCGGCCGAGATCGACGCGCTCGCGACCCGCCTTCGCGCCGCGGTGCCCGCGAACCGCCGCTTCGAGGTGGAGACTTTCCGGGACGCGCGGCCGGAGCTCCGGGAAGGGATCCGGCGCGCCGCGAGCTTCCTCAACCTCGTGGCCCTCCTGTCGCTTCTGGTGGGAGGGATCGGCGTGGCCCAGACCGTGCGGGCGTGGATCGCGGGACGGCTCGACGCGATCGCCGTCCTCAAGTGCCTCGGAATGCGCCCGCGCGAGGTCCTGGCCCTTTACCTCGGCCAGACCGTCCTGCTCGGGCTCGCCGGCAGCCTCTGCGGCGCGATGCTCGGGGTCGCGATCGCCCTCGCCGTCCCGCTGGCGCTCCGCGACACGCTGCCGTCGTTCGCGCTCTCGACCTTTGAGCCGCTGGCGGCGGCGCGGGGGATCGGGCTCGGAGTCTCGGTCGCCGTGGTGTTCAGCCTTCCGCCCTTGGTCGGGCTGAGACGAGTGCCCCCGTCGCGGGTGCTGCGCCGCGACGCCGACGCGCTCTCGGGCGGACGATGGGTCGGCGTGCTCGTCGCGGCGGTCGTGCTCCTCGGGATCTTCCTGACCGCGTGGGTGCAATCCGGGAGGGCGGTGCTCGGCGCGGGGTTCGCGGCCGGGATCGTGGCGGCGGCCGGGGCGCTCGCGCTGGCCGCGGCCGGCCTCTCTCGAGCCGTCGGGCACCTGCCGAGGAGATTCGCGAGGGTGTGGATCCGGCACGGGCTGTCCGCGGTGGCGCGCCCGGGCGCGGGGACGATCGGGGCGATCGTCGCCCTCGGGCTCGGCGTGCTCGTGGTCCTCGGCCTGTGGCTGGTGCAGCAAGGCCTCGGCGAGCGGCTCCGCGCGGACCTTCCGTCCGCCTCTCCCACGGCGTTTCTGATCGACATCAAGCCCGACCAGTGGCTCGGGGTGAGCAAATTGCTCGCGGAGCAGGGCGCGACGCGGATCGAGTCCGTGCCGGTCGTGACCGCAAGGCTCACGGCGGTCGACGGGCGTCCCGTGGAGCGGATCGCAGCGGCGGGCTCCGACGATCGGCGGCACCGGTGGGTCCTGACCCGCGAGCAGCGCCTGACCTATCTCGAGAAGCTGCCGCCCGGCAACGTGGTCGTAGAGGGCAAGCTGTGGAGCGACCCGACGAGCCCCGAGATCAGCATCGAGCGCGACTTCGCCAGGGACCTTGGGGTGAGCATCGGCTCCACGCTGACCTTCGACGTGCAGGGCGTGCCGCTCCGCCTCCGGGTCACGAGCCTTCGAACCGTGGAGTGGAAGACCTTCGGCATCAACTTCTTCCTGATCGTCGAGCCCGGGGTCCTCGAGCGCGCCCCGCAGATGCGCGTGGCGACCGCCCGCCTCCCCGCCGGGCGGGAGCAGGCGATCCAGGACCGGCTGGCCGCCGCCTTCCCGAACGTGATGCTCCTCAGGATCCGGGAGATCCTGGAGAAGATCGGCGCGATCCTGGACCGCATCGGGCTCGGGATCCGGCTCCTCGGGGGCTTCACCGTGGCCGCGGGGATCGCCATCCTCGCAGGCGCGATCAGCGCCGGGTCCGCGCGCCGGGGACGCGAGGTGGCGCTCCTCAAGACTCTGGGAATGACGCGGCGCGGCGTCGTCCTCGTCTTCTCCGTCGAGTACGCCCTGATCGGGCTCGTGGCGGGCGCCATCGGCGCCACGGGAGGAGGGGTGCTCGCCTGGGCGGTCCTCACGCGCGGGATGGACACCCCGTGGAGCTTCCATCCCGCGCCCTACGCCGTCGCGCTCGCCGCGACCGTGGCGCTGTCCGTTCTCGCGGGGGTCGCCGCGAGCGCGGGCGCCCTCTCTCGCCGCCCGATCGACGTGCTGCGGATGGAGTGATCGTCCGGGACGTCGAGGCTCAGCTCGCCTTGCCCCGGTCGGCGATCGCCTTGCCGATCAGGTAGACGCCGAACAGGATCGGTGCGAGAGGCCACCAGTCGGCGACCCAGTCCAGCGAGGCCCCGAACAAGGTCTTCGACAGCAGGACGGCCCCGGCGACCACGAGCACCGCGCCGCCGAGGATGGACCCGCCGATTCCGACCTTCGTGAAATCCTCCGGGAGCGCGACGTTCGCCATGCCCGCCAGCGCGTAGTTGTAGAGCGCCGCGCGCCGCCCGGCGTCGATGACGTTGTACAGCCAGAAGAACGCCAGGAACGTCCCGAGCAAGGGCTCCAAGGCGACGACGGCCTTCGAGTTCAGGACGGTGATGATGCTCGCGACCGTGATCGCGTGGATGAATCCCCTGGAGTAGTAGCCGACGTAGACCTGGCCGAGGCCCGGCATGATCGACAGGATGCACGCGAGCGCAGGCGACTTCCTGCGGGGATCGGACAGACCCGTCATCGGCTGCGGCCAGGCAGGCGGCTGCGGCTGGGTTTTCGGAGCCTCCGCGCTCGCGGACATCGTCTCGTACGGCGAGTTCATGGTCGAGTCTCCTTTGTTTCGCCCTCAGGGGTCGGGGTCGTCGAATCGTTCTTGGCTCTAGGCTCGTCGCCGCGCAGCTTTTCGATGAAGCGGTCCACGCGATCGCGTAGCCGGCGGAGCGTCTCGGACGCTTCGTCCACCTCGCGTCGCGCGCCGGCGTCGAGTGCCAAGACTCGCGCGCCGAGAGCAGCCACGGGTGCCGCCGGAACGGCGATCCGCTCCACGAGGCCGATCCGCGTCGCCTGGAGCGCCCTCCCCGGGAGCCCGCGGAGGGGCGATCCGGGCGCCGCCACGAGAACCGTGAGCAGGATGGATCCGAGATACGCGCCCTCCGCGGCGAACCTCGGCCGCGCCAGGATGCGCCGGAACCGCTCGTCGAAGCTCGCGCGCCATCCGGCCATCCGCCGCCGCCAGCCCCGCGAGGTGCGGGACAGGACGTCCTCGACGAATCGCTCGCCGGGGCGGATCTCGGCCAGGAGCGGGAGGTCTTCCCGCAGGCGCGCTAGCGCCGTCGCGGTCGAGCCGCACTCCCGGCAGCCGTCGAGATGGATTCGCACGAGCTCGGCGTCGGGCTCCCCGAGGGTCCCGTCCACGAGGTCTGAGAGCAGGTCCCGCGCACGCACGCACCGCGATCCGCTGGTCCGCTCGAGGACGGCCTCGGCCAGGCCTTCGGGCGCGTTGACGTCGGCCGGATCGATCTCCGCGCTCACGAGCGAGAGCAGCTCCCGGCAGCGCGGGCAGGCCGCGGCATGGGCGTCGAGCGCCTCCCGCTCCGCGGCCTCGAGCCTGCCGTCCAGCAGGGCGTCGAGGAGGTTTTCGTAGCTCCGGCAGTCCACGGTCTCACGCTCCGTACGACGGGTCGAGGTCAAGCACGGTCCGCGCGAGCTCGATGCGCGCGCGGATCGACCGGGACTTCACGGTTCCGATGGGCACCGCCAGCATCTCCGAGATCTGACGCAGATCGAGGCCCTGGATCTCCTTGAGAAGGATCATCTCGCGGTTGATGTCGCTCAGCTGCGCGATGGCGCGGTGCACGAGATTCCTCTGGCGTTCGGCGATCAGGGTCTCCTCGGCGGTGGGCCGCGGGTCGGGGCTCTCCTTCCCATCTCCGACCGGCACCGGCGGGGCCGACGGGCGGACCTTGATCCGCCTCAGGCGGTCGATGCACGCGTTGCGGGTCAGGGAGAGCATCCACGGAAGGAAGTTCTCTTCCTCGTTGTCGAACGACTCCAGGTTCCGGTAGATCCGCACGAAGACGTCCTGGGCCACGTCCTGGGCTTCCTCGCGGTTCCTCAGGTAGTGGAGGGCGACGGCATAGACCCTGGACTGATAACGGCGCACCAGCGCCTCCCACGCGAGGTCGTCCCCTCCTCGGCATCGCTCGACGAGAATGGTCAGGTCGGCCAACGACCGCTCCTGCGTCTCCTTGGGCTCAATCGCCGCGACCGGGTACCTCCCACCGGGGCGGCGGTCGCACCCATAATGACGCACGCGGGGGCACCGAGGTTCCATGGCGCCGTCGGCGCCGGTCGCGGGCGCCGGCCGCTCGAAGGGGGCGTACCATATCGCGGCGGTGGTGACGGAGACTCTTCTCACCGCCGCGGAGGAAGGTCATGGCGGGATTTCCGGCGAGGGCGACGCTCGGGCGGTCCGGGCTGTCCGTGGGACCGCTGGGGACATCGGGCGGGTACGGAGTGGACGCGGGCGCCCTCCGGAAGGCTTTCGACCGGGGGGTCAACTACTTCTACCACGGCAGCCGGCGTGCCGCGGGGATGCGCCAGGCGGTCCGGGAGCTCGTGGCCGCGGGCAAGCGGGACGAGCTGGTGATCGTGCTTCAGAGTTACTCCCGGATCGCCGCGCTCCTCGAGCGGAGCGTGATCCGGGGCCTGGCGGACCTGGGCGTGGACCACGCCAACGTCCTGCTTCTCGGCTGGTTCTCGAAGATCCCGGAGAGGATGGTCGAGCGCGCCCAGGGACTGCGCGAGAAAGGTATGTTCCGCCACCTGGCGATCTCGGGGCATCGCCGGCCCAGCTTCGTGGCCTTCGCCGCCGACCCCCGCGTCTCCGTCCTGCACATCCGGTACAACGCCGCCCACACCGGCGCGGAGAGCGAGGTCTTCCCCCACATCGGGCGGGACGGCCGCCCGGGGATCGTCGCGTACACGGCCACCAGGTGGGGTACGTTGCTCAACCCCAAGCGGATGCCCCCGGGGCAGCCGCCTCTCAAGGCGCGCGACGCCTACCGATTCGTCCTGTCCAACCCCGACTTCGACGTCTGCATCTGCGGACCCAGGAATGCCGCGGAGATGGACGAAGCCTTGACGGCGCTCGACGCGGGCCCGCTCGTCGCGGAGGAGGCGGAGCGCATCCGCGCGGTCGGCCGCCACGTTCACGAGCACGCGAGGATCCGTTGAGCGGCGGCAGGGCCGCCCCGCCAGGAGGTCACCCCATGCGCTCCGAGAACGCCGCCCGCGTGCTGTTCGCGGGCCTGCTCGCCCTGACCCTGTACCTCATGTACCTGATCTTCAGGCCGCTGCTCCCCGGCATCGCGTGGGCCATGGTGCTGGCGGTGGCATTCCAGCCGCTCTACGCCCGCCTCCTCCGGTGGTTCAAGGGGTGGGGCTGGACCGCCGCGGTCTTTCTCTCGACCCTGGTGGCGGCGTTCATTGTCGTGCCGGCGGTCCTCGCGGTGATCCAGGTGGGGCAGGGGCTCGTCCAGGCTTACACCTGGCTCGACCAGCTGGTCGCCGCGAGGTCGACGGAACCGCCGGGTCTCGGTGGGATCCCCTGGGTCCGGGACGCGGCGGAGTGGCTCGGACGCTACGTGGATCTCTCGAAGATCGATCTCCAGGCGATGGCCCTGTCGGTTCTGAAGACGCTCGGCAACGCGCTCGCGTCGCGGACCACGGGCTTCGTCGCGGAAGCGCTCGCCACCCTGTTGACCCTCCTCGTGATGCTCGTGACCATGGCGGTGCTGTTCCACGAGGGGCCGCGGCTCGTGGCGATGGTCCGGCAGCTCCTGCCGCTGTCCGAGAGCGACAAGGAGGAGGCGATCCGGCAGCTCCGCGGGGTCACGCGAGCGGTGTTCTTCGGCGTGCTGTTCACCGCACTGGCGCAGGCCGTTCTCGGCGCCGTCGGGATCGCGCTGGTCGGCCTTCCCGCTGCGTTGACGTTCGGTGCGGCCCTGTTCTTCTCCGCGCTGCTCCCGGCGGGCACCGTGATCGTCTGGGGGCCCGCGGCGCTGTGGCTCCTCGCGACGGGCCACCCGTGGAAGGCGCTGTTCCTCGCGATCTGGGGGGTCGCGGTCGTCTCGACGGCGGACAACTTCCTCAGGCCGCTGTTCATCGGCCGAGGCGTTCAGATCCACACGCTGCTCGTCTTTTTCGGGATCTTCGGCGGCATGCTCGCGTTCGGCCTGGTGGGCTTGTTCATCGGCCCCCTGGTCATCACGCTCTTCCTGTTTCTGCTGGAGATCGCCAAGCGGGACTTCTTCCGCGACGCCACGCAGTCAGGTGGGTGACCTCTTGCGACGACGCGATCCGCGCGAGGGGGACGAAGCTACCCGTCGCAGCGCCCTTCGCGCTCCATCTCGAGGAGGTAGTCCCGGATCCGCTGCGCGTCCTCGGCCTTGGGGTCGACCTCGAGGTAGTGCCGGAACGAGACGCACGCGGTCGCGAAATCCCCGTCCCGGTACGCGAGGAGACCCACCTCGCGATGGGGCCCAGGCCGGTCCGGATCGAGGCGGATCGCCTACCGGAAGGCGGCCATGGCTTCCGTAAGGAGGTTTTTCCGGCCTTCCGGGTCCTTCTCGGCTTCCGCCCGCTTGAGATCGAGGAGCCCGAGCAGGTGATGCGTCTCCGGGTCGCCGGGCATCATCCGCATCGCGCGGTCCAGCTCGTCCTGCGCCAGGGCGAGGCGCCCCATCTCGATGTTGAGCCGCGCGTCGTCGCGCACGACGGGCCGGATCCGGCGCGCGAACTCGTCCCGATCGCCGGGGCGGGCGGGAAGCTCGCCGGGCGCCGCGGCGGCCGCGGCCTTCGCCGCCTCCACCCGCTCGGCGAGCCGCGGGTGGCTCCCGAAGAAGAACGCCTCGGCCTTGCCC
>JBGQAU010000116.1:0-6717 GCA_041494445.1 Acidobacteriota bacterium
CGATCCGGCAGGATCTCGGGCTCTCGGACGCAGAGCTCTCGTTGCTCCTCGGGGCCAGCCTGGCCGCCACGGCGCTGGGAGGGCTGGCCTTCGGCTGGCTGGCCGACCGCTTCGGCCGCAAGACCGTGCTTTCCGCGACGATCCTGACGTACTCCCTGGGGACCTTCCTCTGCGGGGTCAGCCCGAACATGGGGCTCCTCCTCGTCTTCCGCGTCGTCACCGGCCTGGGAGTCGGCGGCGAGTGGGCGACGGGCCAGACGCTCGTGGGGGAGACGTTCCCCGCCAGGATGCGCGCGCGCTTCGCTGCGGTGATGCAGACGGGCGCGCCCGTCGGGATCGCGCTCGCCGCTGTGGTGGGCGGCTTCGTGGAGCCGTTTCTCGCGAGCCTTCTCGGGCCGGGCTGGGGCTGGAGGGCCTGCTTCTTCGTCTCGACCCTTCCCGCGTTGCTGGTGGTCGCGGTCCGGCGCTTCATGCCGGAATCCGACGTCTGGGAGGAGTGGCAGCGGCACCCGGAGCGAAGGGAAGAGGCCGCGGGGCAGCATTTCCTCGCGACGCTGCGCCGGGACCCGCCGCTCCGGCGGCTCTTTCTGCTCGGCCTTTTCCTCGCCGTGACGGACATGTCGGCGTACTGGTTCACTTACTCCTGGATGCCGAAGTACCTCTACGACAAGCTCCACTTCTCCATGAACAGAGCGGGGGCCTTCATGCTCGTCACCCAGACGGGCGGGCTCCTTGGTTATCTGTCCTTCGGCGTCGTCGCCGACTGGAAAGGCCGGCGGGTCGCTTACACGCTTTACTCCTTCGTCTGGGCCGCGGGCCTCCTCTCCGTCACGTGGTTCTGGGGGACCCTGGTGACGGTGCCCGCGCTCACCCTCGTGTTCTTGTTCCTCGTCGGGGTGGGCACCGGCAACTTCTCCGGCTACGGCCCGATCTTCTCGGAGCTGTTCCCGACGCGCATCCGGAACACGGCCATGGGGACGGCCTTCAACCTCGCTCGGGGCGTCCAGTTCTTCACGCCGCTCGTGATCACCTGGGTGGCCTCGCGACCGTGGCTGAGCCCGGAGAGGAGCCTCGGGGCGGGGATCTCGATCGGCGCGTTCTTCGCGCTTCTCACGGGGCTGTGGGTCTGGACCCTGCCGGAGACCCGGGGAACCCGCATCCTGGCCGCCGGCATGGCGCGCGAGTAGGATGTCGAGCACGGGCGAACGGGAGCCGTCGGTTCTCTGATCACACCGGCCGCAGGACGAGGAGATCCGCGCGCGGGTTGACGCGCTCGACCCGCAGGGAGAGGCTCGCGCCCAACTCGATGCCGGCGAGGCCGGGGACCGGCTCCTCGAGGAGCGTCTCGATCAGCAGCACGACGGGGCGCGGGACGGTCTCGACGACGATCGCCTCGACCGGCTCGTCGCGCTGCCGCTCGAGATAGCGCAGCAGCCAGTATCGGTCCACGGCGCGTTCCGCGCGCCGCCCGTCGTTCTCGGAGGCCTCGGTGGTCGCAGCGACCCGCTGGAGCGACTCGACGTCGTAGGCCGGCGGCCTTCCCTCGAGCGCCCGGGCGATCTGGCGGTGCACGGCAAGGTCCTGGAAACGCCGGAGCGGAGAGGTCACCTGGGCGTAGGCGGGAAGCCCGAGCGCGTGGTGCGCGCCGGGCTGGAGGGAAACCTCCCCCTTCCGCATCGTCTTCCGGAGCGCGCGCGCCGCGACGAAGTCGACTCCCTCGCCCTGCGGCGGCGGGAGCGGCCCCTCGGGGGCTCCCTGTCGCCGGTAGATCGCGGGCAGGCCGCGCTCGATGCAGAACCGCGCGCCGATGGCCCCCGCGAGGACCATCGCCTCGGAAACGACCCGGTGCCCGGGCGAGGACGGGTCGGAGCGCTCCAGCACGATGCGGCCGTCCGCGGCGACCCGCACATCCACTTCCGGCACCGCGATGCGGACCGCGCCGGCGGCGGTGCGCCGGATCTCGCGGAGCGCGGCCGCGAGCGAGAGGCCCCGCAGCAGATCCGCGAACGGCCCCTCGCCGGTAACGATCGCGCGGTCCGCGTCGTCGTAATCCAGTCGCGCGCGCGAGCGGATCGTCGAGCGGAGGACCTCGAAGCCCGCGATCTCACCCGAAACGTCGAGATCCACCAGGAAGGTCAGCGCCGGACGATCCTCCCCCTCGACCAGGCTCGCGGCGCCCTCCGAGATCGCCTCGGGGAGCATGGGGATCCGGCGGTCGGGCAGGTAGTGGGTGACCGCGCGAGCGAGCGCCTCGGCATCCACCGGATCCCCCGGCAGGACGAAGGCCGACGGGTCGGCGATGTGCACGCCGATCCGCCATCCGCCGCCGGCGAGCGCCGAGACCGATAGCCCGTCGTCGATCTCTCGGGTGGCCGGACCGTCCACGGTCACGACATCGAGGCCGGTCAGATCGGCCCTCCCCTCGCCTGACGGGGCGCGGCGCGCCGCTTCCGCGGCGGCGGCGATCGCCTCCGCGGGAAACGCGGTGCGGAGGCCGTACCGGTGGATCGCGAGGTTCTCGTCGTCCGAGGCGAAGCGGCCCACGCGGCGCAGCAGGCGGAACGCTCCCTCGCTCGGCCGGTCGCAGGCGACCCTGGCGCCGTCGAGCGCCTGTATCGCCAGCGCGCGGGGGCCCTCGGCGGTGTCGAGCCCCAGAACGGCCAGCTGCTCGAGCGCCTCGAGATAGCGTCTTTCCTCGGGACTCCCCGAGGGCTCCCACGCCCCGCCCGCCGCGGCGTGCCGGAGCGCCTCCACCGCCGCGCGCCGGCCCGCGTCGCGCGCGGCGGTGCGCTCGCGCTGGACCTTGATCTCTTCCACCGCGGCGCGGGAGCGCGGCTCCCACCCGCTCCCCTTCCTCACGAAGTGCAGGCCGTCTCCGAGGAGGGCGCGGACCACCGCCGCGCGGCGCTCGCCCGTCGCCGAGCCGAGGGCGAGGTCCGCGAGTGTCCGGTCGTCCTGCGTTTCGTCGGCCTCGACGGCCAGATCCCACAGCGAGGCGACGTCCACCGCGGCGGCGAAACCGCCGATCCTGCTCTCGGCCTCCGTGAGGCGGCGGCCCGCGGCGCGACGGGCCTCGGGCGTCGCACCGGGAGGCGAGCCCGCCTCGACCTCGAACGCGATCCGCGCCGGCGCGATTCGCTCCTCGTGCCCCCCCTCGAGGACCAGGCGGACCCGCTGCTTCTCCTCCCCCGCGACGACGCCCAGGGCGAGGTCCGCGCCGTCCCACCACGCGACGAGCCATCCCGCGGCCGGCACGTCTCAGAGTCTCCTGACCAGCTCGGCGACGCCGCGGGCGAGTCCCGCGAGATCGCGGGCCTCGACGACGACGTCCGCGTAAGGGAGGTAATCGGCGAGCGCGGAGTCGGCGGTGCCCCACCGGCTCCTCGGCTCGGGGACGAGCCACAGAACCGCTCTCGCCCGACGCGAGACCTCCTCGACCGCCCAGGGGAGAGGATCGAAACGGTTCGTCCTCGCGTCGCCGAGCACGACGAGCACGCTGTCGCGCCCGCCGGGACGGAGATGCGAGTGCAGGAGCGCGTGGAAAGCGCGGCCGTAGTCGCTCGGCGCCGCCAGGTTCAGGCCGGGAAGCGACTCCAGCAGGTCGGCGAACGACAGGCCGCCGGACTCGATCCCCTCGCCGCGCCGTCTCCCACGGGGAGCGGACCGCGGGGCCTGGGTCGCCGGCCGGCGCCCTCGCCTCGCCCACGCGGCCACGGCCCTCGTCGCGTCCACGGGCCGGTCCACGAACGCCAGCACGCGGGCGTCACGCCCCGCCACGACGAATTCCGTGGCCATCGCGAGGAAGTACCCCGCGGCGCGGGCCGTGGAGTACGAGACGTCCACCAGCAGCACCACGCGGGGGCGGCGCGGGCGCCTGCGCCGGAACGGGAGCACGAACGGGATGCCGCCGAGCGAGATGTTCTCGCGGAACAGGCGCCGGATCCAGAGGCGGCCGCGCCTCGCCCTGGCGAGGCGGCGCCCGGCCCGAAGCCGGATCTCCCGGACCAGCCGCGGGACCTCCCGTGCGACGCGCCGCTCCTCATCGGTGGTCATCGGCCGCGTGAGGTCCCGCCTGGATGGATCACGCTCGACCGCTCCCCGGGCCTCCGCATGCGCCTCGCGCTCGACCCTGACGCGCCTCAGCCGGCCCTCTCGGCGCGAGTCCCCCTCGCCGAGCCGCGCGATCGCCCGGCGCAGACGTTCGCGTCGCTCGTCGCCCGCCCCGGTCTTGCCTTCCCTCGCCCGATCCCGGGCGGGGCACGCGCCTCGCCGCGGCTCCTCGCGCGGGCGGGAACGCTTCGCCTCTCCGCCCTCTCCGCCGGCCCGGGCCCCGCCGGCTCCCGCCTCGCCGGGCTTCTCGCCGCGGCGCGCGCTCCCCCGCGCGGGTGCTGCGAAAAAGCGGTCGAACAGCCGGTCGAACCGCGGGAGGTGCGCGCGCCCTTTCGCGAGGGTCGCACGGAGCGCGGCGCGGAAGCGGGCCCGGTCCTCGAGACCCACGGCGTCCAGCGCCCTGGCTGCATCCAGGACCTCGGCCGGGGACACGGGCACCCCCTCGTCGCGGAGCGCGTCCACGAAGCGCGCGACGGCGGGGATCATGTGCGGAAGCGGGAGGGGTCGGCGAGCACCCGCTCCACGTCCTCGCGGTTCTTCAGGAGAACTCCGAGGGTGCGCCTCAAGACGCTCGCGGAAAGGCCGTCGGCTCCGACGGCCACGAGGGCCAGGGCCCAGTCCACGACCTCGGCGATCGCGGGCGCCTTCTTCACGTCGGCCTTGCGGAGCGACTGCGCGAAACGCACCAGGCGCTCGGTGAGCGCGACCGAGAGGCCGGGCACCCGGCTCTCCACGATCCGGATCTCGTCCTCGAAGGACGGATAGTCCACGTAGAGGTAGAGGCACCGGCGGCGAAGAGCGTCGGACAGGTCGCGCGTGTCGTTACTCGTGAGGACGACCCGCGGGCGGTGGCGCGCGTGCACCGTCCCGAGTTCCGGGATCGAGACCTGGTAGTCCGAAAGCACCTCGAGGAGAAACGCCTCGAACTCCTCGTCCGACCGGTCCACCTCGTCCACCAGGAGGACCACGGGCTTCTCCGACGTGATCGCGGAGAGGAGCGGCCGCGGGAGCAGGAAGTCCCTGGAGAAGAACCCGTCCGCCTCGCCCCGGAGCATCGCCATCGCCGAGCGGAGGTCCGCGGCTCCCGAGAGGAGGTCGCCGGTCTTGTCCCGGAGCAGCTGCGCGTACAGTATCTGCTTCCCGTACGACCACTCGTAGAGCGCCTTCGCCTCGTCGAGCCCCTCATAGCACTGGAGTCGAATGAGATCGCTGCCGTGGACCTCCGCCCAGAGCTTGGCGATCTCGGTCTTCCCGACGCCGGGCGGCCCCTCGAGGAGGAGCGGCTTGCCGAGCGTTTCGGCGAGGAACAGGGTCGTCGCCACCTCGCCGGTGCAGACGAACCCCCGCTCCTGGAACGCCGCCTCGATGGCTTCGGGGGTGATCGCTAGGGGCTTCGACATCTTTCGCAGTATAGCCCGGCGGGGTCAGAGCTTGATATTGGCCTGGCGCCGCACCGCCAGGCAAATATCAAGCTCGGACCCCTCTGAAAGGGTCCGCGAGGCCGGCGAGCACCGGCGGCGGGTCGATCCCCTTCGAGAGGATCAGCACCTTGAAGACCCTCCCCATCCCGTCCGGGTGGATGAGCTGCATCGCGCGGAGTCTCGCCCGGACGCGGGCCGGATCGCCCCGGTTTCCCTTACCGTCCTCGAAGTGCCGCAGGATGCCGTTCGCGATCAGGAAGCGGTCCTGCGTGGTGATCCCGAGCGGGACGAGGCCCCGCTCGCGGGCCCGGTCCTGGAGTTGCGTGAAGTTGACGTGCGCGGTCAGGTCCTGCTCCCCCACGCGGAGCAGGAAGTCCTCGTTCGTCGCGTGCCGGTGATACGCGAGGAGCGTCCCCCGCGGCCGCACGGGCCCGTACAGGTCCTGCGCCGGGTACCCGTAATCCACGACGACGACGAACCCCCGGCCGAGAGCCCCCTCGATCGCGTCGAGCTCGACGTCCGCGGCGGGGCACACCTCGGCTTCCTCCCCTTCCCGGCTCGCGGCGCCGTAGCGCCGGGCAAGCGCCTCCACCTCGGGAGCGGGGTCGCCCTCCCGCTCCACGAGGCATCCGCCGGTCCCGAGATCCACGAGGACTTCGCGGAGCCGGTCGTCCCGGCGCCTCAGCCGGTGAACGGGCAGCGCGTCGAACAGCTCGACCGCCAGGGCGCAGCCGGCCGGTCGTCGCGCGACGGTGCCGGGGGCGACCGTTTCCGCCTCCGGGGTGCCGCCGGCTGCCGCTTCTCGCATACCGAGGCTCCGGTCGGCCATGACGTACCGCAGGCGGGATGCGAAGTCCCGATCGAGGGTCGGCGCGGCGTCGAGCACGTCCCGGGCGAGGAGTCCCCGCCCGGCGCCGAACTCGATTGCCGCGAATTCCGGCGGGTGGCCGAGGAGGCCGTCCATCTCGGAGAGCTGCCGCACGACGCACTCGCCGAAGAAGGTCCCGACGTCGCTGGCGGTAAAGAAATCCCCATCCCGGCCGAGCCTTCCCGCGCCGCGCGAATAGTAGCCGTGGTCGCGGTCGTGGAGGGCGAGATCCATGAAGCGGGCGAACGACATCGGGCCCCGCTCGCGGATCTCGTCCGTGATCCGGGCAAGGAGATCGGGCACTCCGGAAGACGGCTC
>JBGQAU010000150.1:0-2035 GCA_041494445.1 Acidobacteriota bacterium
GGCGCCGAGCACGAGCACGGCGCAGGCGAGCCAGGCCGCGACGGTCGAGAGCGCGCTGCGCCCCAGGACGAATGCGGGCATCTCGACGGCGGCACGCGCGAGCCACGGACGGGCGAAAGCCGCGATCAACACCGCGGCTTCGGCGGCCATCGTGAGGATGAACAGGCCGACGATGCCCCAGAAGGCCGTGTGGCGGACCCGGTCGGGAATCCTCCGAGCGGAACGAGCGGTGCAGCAAGGCGACCAGCAGCAGCCACGGCACGAGCACGAGCGCCATCGTCAGCGGCACCGTCGGCCCGGAGCGGGGAGCGAGATCCGGGTCGTTCGCGCGAAGCGACAGGGAAGGGGCGGATCATCACGATCCGGTCGGCCATCCGCTCGACGTCGGTCATGTAGTGCGACGAAAACAGGATCGCCGTCCCCGACTCGTTGAGCAGCCGGATCGAGGTCTCGAGGAACCCCCGGCGCGCAGAAGAATGACCCGAATCACAAACAAAAGGGGCGCCTCCGAAGAGGCGCCCCCGAGCGAAATCGCCCGTCGATCGCCGGGACTAGAAGCGGCGGTTGCCGCCGCGGCCGCGACCGCCGCCGCCGCCCCCGCCGAACCCGCCGCCGCCGCCGCCGCCGCCGCTCGTGCGCTCACGCGCCTCGTTCACGGTCAGCGCGCGGCCGCCGAAGTCGAACCCGTTGAGGTCCCGGATCGCGCTGTCGGCATCCTCGTTGCTGCCCATCTCGACGAAGCCGAAGCCACGAGGACGACCGGTGTCGCGATCGGTCACGAGCTTGACCTCGCTGACCGTGCGGCCGCCCTGGGCGAAGAGGTCGCGGATCTGGTTCTCGTCCGCGCTGAAGGGGAGGTTGCCGACGTAGAGTCTGGTACCCATGTCTCGAACTCCTGGCGCTCCTAATGGCGCCGTTCTCGGGTTCTGGCCGCCGACCCGATCCGACGGGTCGGACACGCGTGCTTCAGCACGTCATCGGCTTCGGCACGTCATACTTTCGTTTCTGTACGAGAGGATGCCGACCAGAACCTGACATCAGAATAGGTGGGCTCCGGCGTCCTGTCAAGGGGGGGGCCGCGAGGCGAGGCGGTCGCCGCCCGAGCTGTCCCGCAGGACTCCGGCGCCCTTCGCCGTTCCTCGCCGGCCGGCTTTCCCGGGTGGCTCCGGCCAGGGCCGCTTGACAGAAGGGGAGATCGGTGCGATAAAAAAGGAGTGCAATTGTCCACAATCAAATCCGGACGCGCCGGCGGGGATGGCCGGGGAGTCGTGCATGTAACACGTAGGTACTCCAGCCCATCCACTCCGGTAGGATCGCAACTCGCAGGGTCCACCGACCCGCACAGGAGAGTTCACATGAATCGCCGAAGTCTCGCTGTTATCGCGCTTTTCGTCCTTTCCGTCCTGGCCACGTCGCTGCCGGCCCATGCCCAAGGCTCGGTTTTGAAGGTCGCCTCGACCATTCCCTTCGAGTTCCGCGTGGGCGACAAGTCCTTCCCGGCGGGGGAATACCGGATCCTTCATCAACCCCACCAAATGCCCGCGCTCCGGCTTGAAAGCGCGGACGGCAAGGTCAACATGGGGCTGAACCCCATCGAGCGACTTGCTCGGCAGCACATGGCTGACCCCCCCAAGGGGAGCCTCGTGTTCGATAAGGTCGGGGAGAAGCGCTTCCTCTCGGAAATCTGGATGCCCGGCGAGGACGGGTACCTGCTGCCCCCGACGAAACAGGCGCATCTGGACGAGGTCCACGAGATCGTGGACGTGAAGTAGAAGGCGGCGCGCCGCGATCATCCTCCGGCGCAGGGTGCCGGGGAACCATCACCGGAAACATACCGCGCCGGCGCGGCCTCCCGTCGGAGGACCGCTCCGGCGCGGTATTCTTCTCTCCCCGTCATCATTTCGAGGCCGCAACCCAGTTCGCCACCGAGCCGGGGACACCTGCTAGTGTACTGACACAGAAGTTACTTTACATATCTCGATGGGTGTGGTATCTCCGGACGTGGAGAGGAGGACCCACCCATGAGACCGAGAAC
>JBGQAU010000063.1:0-19796 GCA_041494445.1 Acidobacteriota bacterium
AGGAGGTCCTCCCGCGAGAGGCAGGGGTGCGTGAGCTTCTCCCGGCCCGGCTCGGCCGCGATCAGCGCGTAGAAGCGGCCGCGGTCGAGGACGAGCCGCTCCTCTGCGTGGCGGAAGCCGTGCTCTACGAGCCAAAATCGAACCGCCACGGGATCGGTCTGCGGCTGGATGACGAGGCGCCGCAGGGCAAGTGTCCGCCGGATCGGGTGATCGAGGATCCTCGCGATCGCTTGGCCGCCGAGGCCGGCGACTACCACCACGTCGACTCCGTCCTCCGGCGCGAGCACGGTGAGGCCGTCCCCGACCCGCAGCTCGAGGGCGCCGTGACGAGGGTGGCCGGGCGGGAAACCGCGGACCTTCGCGAGCCGACCGGCGTGGGGCTCGCTCGCGATGCACCGGGAGGCGCGGCCCGACGCGAGCAGGCGGCGGGGGAGGAGGCCGTGATCGGTCCCGATGTCGGCCACCACGGACCCCGGCGGCACCATCGCGGCCAGGGCGTCGAGCCGGTCCTCGGCGGGGCGGGCGGCGCGCGTGCTCACGGTGGAAGGGTACCGCGTCCGCGCCCGCGCGGGTCGCCGATCGTCGTCGGAATCGCGCGCGGACCATTGCGGCGCTCGCGTGGGGTTCTATAATCAGCGCGGCTTCGGAACCGTGCAGGCGGCGCCGGCTCGAGGCGGGGGGCAGGGAGGGCTCACATGAACGTTCCGGCGACCGACCGGTTCACGGTGGACGACGCCGTCAACCTCTACGGTCTCGACGGCTGGGGGAACGGATACCTCGCCGTCGGGACGGACGGCCACCTGCTGGTCACGCCCTCCCGCGACCCGAGCCGTTCGATCGACGTGCTGAAGGTCGTCGAGGACCTCGGCCGGCGCGGATTCAAGACGCCGCTGCTCCTCCGGTTCCCGCAGTTGCTGGAAGGGCAGGTCCACGAGCTGGCCAACGCGTTCGCGAACGCCATCCGCGAGTTCAGCTACCCGGAGCGATACCTGCCGGCGTTCCCGATCAAGGTCAACCAGCAGCGGTCGGTGGTCGAGGGGCTCGTCGCCAGCGGGTGGAGGTACGGTCTCGGCATCGAGGTCGGGAGCCGGCCGGAGCTGCTGGCGGCCATCGGGCTGCCCACTTCGCCCGAGGCGCTCCTGATCTGCAACGGCTTCAAGGACCCCGACTACCTCTCGTCGGCCTCCCTCGCCGCCCGCCTCGGCAAGCAGGTCGTGGTGGTCGTCGAGAAGCCGTTCGAGGTGGACCAGATCCTGGAGGCGGCCCGGGAGGACCCGGTCCTTCCGAAGATCGGGTTCAGGATAAGGCTGCAGTCGAAGGGCTCGGGGAAGTGGGAGAAATCTTCGGGATTCGCGTCGAAGTTCGGGCTCACGACGCTCCAGCTCATGCGGGCGCTCGAGAAACTCAACCAGGCGGGGCTTTCCAAGAGCATCGCGCTCCTCCACTTCCACGTCGGGAGCCAGGTCACCGAGATCCGGCGGATCAAGAATGCGGTGAGGGAGGCCGCCCGGATCTACGCGAAGGTGAGGAAGGCGGGAGCGGGCATCGCGTACCTCGACGTGGGCGGAGGTCTCGGGATCGACTACGACGGCTCGAAGACCTCCTCGGACGCCTCGGTCAACTACACGGTCCAGGAGTACGCCAACGACGTGGTGTTCGGCATCGCGGAGGTCTGCGCCGAGGAACACGTCCCGCCGCCGACGATCATCAGCGAATCGGGCCGGATGCTCGTCGGCTACCACGCCATGCTGGTGACCGACGTGCGCGGCGTCATTTCGGGGATCGAGCCGGACCCGCCGGCGCTGACGGGACGCGAGCCCCAGGTCGTGCAGGACCTGGCGGAGGTAGCCCGGAAGATCTCGGTGAAGAACTACCGGGAGTTCTACCACGACGCCATCGAGTACCGGGACCAGATGTACCAGCTGTTCAACCTGGGCATGCTGGGCCTCGAGGACCGCGCCAAGGCGGAGACGCTCTTCTGGGAGACCGCCGGCAAGGCGGTGCGGTTCTCGAAGAGCGCCAAGTTCGTCGCGGACGAGTTCGTCGAGGTGGAGCAGCGACTCCACGACAAGTACATCTGCAACTTCTCGGTGTTCCAGTCGTTGCCGGACCACTGGGCCCTCGACCAGCTGTTTCCCGTGATCCCGGTCCACCGTTTGAACGAGCCGCCGACCCGCCGGGCGACCCTCGTGGACATCACGTGCGACTCCGACGGCGAGGTCGAGAAGTTCGTGGATCTCAAGGACATCAAGGACTCGCTCGAAGTGCACGACCTGAACCCCGGGGAGCCCTACTACCTCGCGTTCCTGCTGGTGGGCGCCTACCAGGACACCATGGGGGACATGCACAACCTCTTCGGCCGGGTCCACGAGGCCGAGGTCATCCTCGACCCCATGGGCACCTCGCTGATCCGGGACACGCGACGCGGCGAGCCGGCCCGCGACACGCTGGCCTGCTTCGGATACGACGAGGGAGAGCTGATCGAGACCGTGACCGCGGCGCTTCGCGAGCGGGTCAACCGCGGGGAGCTCGGACCCGAGGACGCCGACGGGCTCCTGGACGACTACCGCCAACGGCTCACGCACTACACCTATCTCGATTGACTCCGGAAGACGCCTTGGGACGCCTCCCATGAGCGGCCCGCCCACGCCACCCGGGGACCTCACGCGCCAGCTCCATCTCGTGGACGCCACGGCGATCTACATCGGGATCGTCCTGGGCTCGGGCATCTTCGTCGCCCCGGCGGCGGTCGCTGGCGTCGCCCCTGGGGCTGCGGCCGGCGCCGCCCTGTGGCTCGTCGGCGGGGTCGTCGCGGCCTGCGGCGCGTTCTGCTACGCCGAGTGCGGGGCGCGGCTTCCCCGAACCGGCGGCTTCTACGTGTTCTACCGCGAGGCGTTCGGCGCGCCGCTCGCGTTCGTCGGGGGCTGGGCCGCGGTCCTCGTGACGTACCCGGCTTCGATCGCGGCGATCGCTCTCGTCTTCGCCCGCTATCTCGGAGAGGTGATTCCGCTGGGCGGGATGGAGGTCCCCGTCGCCGCGGGGGCCCTCGTGGCGGCCGGGGCCCTCAACACGTTGGGGGTCAGGGTCGGGGCCGGGGCGCAGCGGGCGCTCACGAGCGTGAAGCTGGCGGCGCTGGCGCTTCTCTGCGCCGTGGCGCTCCTGGCGAGGTCGCCCGTGCCGTCGCCCCACCCGCCGGGCGGAGGACCCGTCGTCCCTCCCGCGACGCTCCTGGCCGCCTTCGTGGTGCTGCTGTGGACGTACGACGGATGGTCGGACGTCACGCTCGTCTCGGGCGAGCTGAAGAGGCCCGGCCGCGACCTGGGACGGGCGGTGCTGCTCGGCACGGCGGTCCTGGTCGCGCTGTACGTCCTGGTCCAGTTATCGGTGGGCGCGCTCCTCGATCCGGCGCGGGCGTCCGCCTCGGGGCGGGTCGTCGCGGAGGCGGTCGAGGCCGGCGTCGGCGCCAGGGCGGGGAAGCTCGTGGCGCTCCTGGTCGTCGTATGCACCTTCGGCTCGATCAACGGAACCGTGTTGACGTCTTCCCGCCTCGGCTTCGCGATGGCGCGGGACGGCCGGTTCCCGGCGTGGTTCGGCGGAGTCCACCCCCGCTGGGGCACACCGGCGCGGTCGGTCGCGGGGCTCGTTGCCGCGGCGCTCCTGTACGTCGTTTCCGCGGGATTCGGCAACCTGCTGGCGTTCTTCTCGTTCAGCGTGTGGATCTTCTACGGCCTCACTGCGGTAGCCCTGGTGGTGCTTCGGCGCCGCCGGGTGGGAGAGCCGGTTCCGTGGAAGGCGCCTTTCGGGCTCGCGCCACCCGCCATCGTTCTCGCGACTTCCGTCGGGATGACCGCGAGCCTCATGCACGAGGACCCGGCGCGCTCCCTCGTCGGCCTCGGGCTCCTGCTCCTGGGATTCCCCGCGTACGCCCTCTGGAAGCGGAGCCGAGGGGTCAGGAGCGGCTGACGCGGGCGATCTCGATGAACTCCGCGAGGTTCTCGAGGGTGATCATGCCGAGGAGGCGCTGCTCGTCGAGAACCAGCACCGGGGTGCCCGGGTCGTTCTGGAGGCCCCGGAGCACTTCCTCGAGATCGGTGCCGGGGGAGACCAGGGTGAACTCCCGCCCCATCGCATCCAGGACCGCGCCGCCGCTCCCCTCGCGGGCGAGCCCGTGCATGAGGCGCGCCCGCGACAGCACGCCGGCGACCCGCCCCCACGCGTCCACCACCGGGAAATCCTGCTGGTGCGTCGCCAGGAGGTGCTCCGCGGCGCGGCCCAGGGAATCCTGCGGCGCCAACGTCTCGAAACGGGTGATCATCGCCTCCCGCGCGGTCCGGCCGATCACCATGGCGCGTCGCCGATGGAACGCGACCTCCTGCGCCGCGCCGAGGAAGACGAACAGCGCGATGAACAGCAGGACCCAGTTCGACGTGAAGAGCCCCACGGCGCCCAGAAGGATCGCGACCCCCTGGCCGACGGCCGCCGCGAGATTCGTCGCGCGCTCCTCGGTGAGGGCGAGCGACAGCGACGCGCGCAGCACTCTTCCTCCGTCCATCGGGAAAGCCGGGACCAGGTTGAACCCGAACAGCATGAGGTTCGCCACCAGGAGCTGCTGGGCCATGTTGCCCGGGGAGAGGATCCGCTCGGGCTCCGGCAGGAGCGGCATCCCGATGACGCGCATCGCGGCGAAAAGGACGACGGCCAGCGCGAGGTTCACCAATGGGCCCGCCAGGGCGATGAGCAGCTCCGCCTTGCCTCCCGGGATGTTCTCGAGCCTCGCGATGCCCCCGATCGGGTAGAGGACGATCTCCCTCGTCCGGACGCCGAATCGCAGGGCCACCGCGGCGTGGCCCAGCTCGTGGAGCACGACGCATGCGAACAGGAGCAGGAGGAAGAGCACGGCCCTGAGCGGACTCTCGCCGCGGGTCGTCGCGGTGAAGCCGAACCAGGCCAGGAGGAGGAGGAACGTGAAGTGGATCCGGATCGGGATGCCCATGGCCTTCCCGACCTCGAGCGCCCAGCCGGTGCTCGACGCGTCCGATCCCGTCCGGGTGCCGCTCGGTTTCCGCCCGTCCATTCTCACCCCCGTGCTCCCGACGCCGGGGCGCGGGAGCGCCACCGGGAGCACGATTCTCCCGCCAGTTATGGGATCGCGCCAGCCGCGCGTCAAGCTGACCGCGGCGCCGATTGCGCATAGAATCTGTGCGGGAGGGACGTCGAATGAAGCTCAGTTCCGACGCGGAGTCGATCTACCGGGTGCAGGACTACTCGAGGCGGGCCGGGATCGGAGGGGTGACGCTCGTCGATCTCAAGCGCTTCCACGACGACGCGAGCTCGATGACCGAGCTGGCCCGGCTCGAAGACGGCCGGCTGCTGGGGCTCGAGGGGTTCGTGGCGGCCCAGGTCAACTACAGCACGATCGAGCCCGGCGGGATCAAGGCCTTCCACGTCCACCGCCGCCAGACCGATGTGTGGTTCGTTCCTCCGTCGGACCGCGTCCTGCTCGTTCTCGTCGACGTCCGCGAGGGATCGCCCACCGAGGGGGGCCGGCTCCGGCTGACCCTCGGCGACGACGACTCCAGGCTCGTCAGGATCCCGCCGGGAGTGGCCCACGGGTGCCGCAACCTCGGCTCCGCGACGGCGAGGATTCTCTACTTCACCGACGTCCGGTTCTCTCCCGAGCCGGGCGAGACCGACGAGGGACGGCTGCCCTGGGACCACTTCGGGACCGAGATCTGGGACACGGTCCGGGAGTAGGGAGAACGGTGAGCCATGGACGTGATGGAAGCGATCCGGCGCAGGCGAAGCGTCCGGGAGTTCCGCGGCGACCCGATCCCGCCCGACGTGCTGGAGCGCGTCACGGAAGCGCTCCGGCTGGCCCCTTCGGCGTGCAACTACCAGCCCTGGCGCTTCGTCCTCGTGACGGACCCCGATCTCAAGGCGGAGGTCGCGGTGGCGTGCCACGAGCAGATGTTCGTGGCGGGGGCTCCCGTGGTCGTCGCGGCATGCGCGCTTCCTCGAGGGGCCTACAAGCGCATGGGGGAGTCCTGGAACAGCGCCGATGTGGACGTCGCCATCGCGGTCGACCACCTCACGCTCGCCGCCGCGGCCGAAGGCCTCGGGACCTGCTGGATCGGCTCGTTCGACGAGAAGGCGCTGAAGCGCCTTCTCCTCGTCCCCGAGGAGGCGAAGATCGTCGCGCTGACGCCGCTGGGCTACCCGCGGCACCCGTCGCTCATCCGGTCCGTGACGCCTGAGGATCGGAAGCCCCGCAGCGAGGTGTTCTCGACCGACCGATGGTGAGGGGTGGCTTCCGGGCTATGGGCGCTGCTGCTGCGTCCTGGAGAGCGGGTTGAACGGGACTTCCTTGCAGTCGGAGGGCGGATCGTAGGTCCCGGCGGGAGGGACCTTCTCCTCGACGGAGAGCAGCTCCTGACGCCGCTTCAGGGCCGTTCCGGCCATGGACATCTCGGTGAGCACCGAGATCCCCTCGATCTTGTTCATCTCGGCAGCCACCTCGGCGGCGCCGGGAAACATCGAGCTGACCTCCCGGCTCAGGTCCTTGAAGGCGGCGGCGTCCACCTTGAGGTCCGTGGTGGTCCAGACCGTGACGTCCATCCTCATGCCCATCGTGTTCGACAGGCTCAACCCGTACTTCCGGACCTTCCAGCCCCGGATCTCCTTGCGCTCGTCGGTCGGGGTCACCTTGACGTCCATCTTCATGCCGGCGGCCAGCTGGTCGAGCATCGGGCGCTGCTCGGGCGGGACGAGCTTCGCGAGGTCGACCGGGAGCGCGAGCACGCTGTAGGTCTTGTCCTGATGATCGATGAAGTACGCCTTTTTTTCCGTGGCGAGAATGATCTGGGTCGCCTCGTCGCCGTCGTGTCGAAGCCTGCCGCGGCTCATCCAGACCGTCTCCTTGGACTCCAGCTTGTCCGGGCCGGGGCCGCTCGCGGAGACCCCGATGGTGAACAGGGTATCCGCGGCGCTCAGCGTGAGCGAAGCGACGAAGACCGCCCAGAGGGCCAACGCGCGGATCGGTCTCATGGGATCTCTCCTCGAGCCCGTGCGAACTGGCGGGGTCGTCCGCCGGCGCGGGGCGCGACCCCTCCGAGGCTAGCGCGCCGGGGGCGCGCGGTCAATGCGAGGGCCGCGGCGACGACACGAGTTCGGCGGCGGGATCCGCGCTACGGGCGGTGCGTTTGGGATGCCTCCCGACGGTGGCTCAAGGCGAGTCCCTGATCGCCGGCATCGTGGGGGACGAGGACGGTGGCGCGCGCGCTCGAGAAGTTCCCCGCGGCGTCCGTCGCCGTGTACACGATCGCGTAGACGCGGCCCGTGTGGTTGCCCGACCGTTCAGCGCGGAGGAGCAGGTCGTAGTCCGCCCGGCCGATGTCCGCTCCCTGGATGTCGTTGACGGTATGGCCGTCCCCTTCGCCGGGGGAGTCGTCGGGCTCGCTGCTCGTGACCGCGGCGAGAACGACCGACGCCGCGCCGCAAAGGTCGGTGGCGGTGACCGTGGCGTGCACCGGGACCATCTTGTGGTTCGGCGGCCAGAGCACCGACGGGTCGACGGAAACGGAGATCGTGGGGGGCGCCGTGTCGCGGACGTTCCAGACCGCGTCGTCGGTGGCCGTCGCGCCGTCCCCGTCCGTGACCCTCAGCGTGACGACGTGAGAACCGGGCGGGAGGGTGACCTGCGCGACCTCGCCGGTGGCGATCAGCGATTGCGACGGATTCCCGAAGTCGAGGAACCACTCGAAGGACACGATGTCGTCGTTCGTCCCCGGCGTCGAGTCGGGGTCCGAGGAAAGCGAGCCGTCGAGGGTCACCTCGCCGCCTTGCGGCGACGCGCACTCGGCCGTGCCGTCGGGCCCGGCGTTCGCCAGCGGCGGACGGTTCTCCTGCGTCTCGGCGAGCGGCTGCCAGTCGGGGCGCCGCTCGTCGAATCCGAAGGACGCCGAGTCGCTGACGAGCGAACGGCTCCCGCCGTCGCCGACCGTCATTCGGTAGATCGCAAGGCTCGACTCGTTCTCGCTCCGGTGGCCCGCGAACGCGACCTCGAGACCGTCGGGCGACCACGCCGGCTCGACGTCGCCCGGCTCGGAGCCGGCCGCCTCTTCCTGAAGGGAGCCGTCGGCAGCCATCGTGAACAGGCGGGTCTCGCCGTCCACGGTATTGGTGCTGTCGAAAGCGATGGAAGCGCCGTCGGGTGACCAATCCGGAGAGTTCTCGTCCGAGAACGGGCTCTCTGTGAGGTTCACCGGGTTGGATCCGTCGGAGCCCATGACGTAGACCTCCCGGTTGGGGTTGGGGTCACTGTCGCTGATGGTTACGAAAGCGATCTTCGACCCGTCGGGCGACCAGGCGGGCTGCGACTCGTCGGCGCCGTCGGTGTCGGTGAGCTGGGTCGGCCCGCTGCCATCCCCCGCGTTCACGAACCAAATATCGTGCTTTCCGGTTGCAGAAACGGTACGCGCGAACGCAATTCGCAACCCGTCCGGCGACCACGCGGGATAGAGATCTCCGTCGGGGCTGGCGACGAGCCGCCGAGCGCCGGAACCATCGGCGTTCATCACCCAGATCTCGGGCGCGCCGGAGCGGTTCGAGGTGAACGCGATCTTCGAGCCGTCGGGGGACCACGCCGGCTGTCGATCCAGCACGGTGTTGTGCGTGAGCAGGGCGACGGCGGTGCCCTCCGGCTCCATCGCGACGATCTCCCAGTCGCCGTCGCGGAGGGTCTCCGCCGCAATTCTTCCGTTCTTTCCCGGGAACGCGGCGAAGCCTGCGGTCGAGAGGGACGACGCGACGAAAAGCGCCGCGACGAGAGCGCGCACGGGGACGCGCGCGGCTGGGCGGTTGCCGGGACGATTCTCGAGGCTCATGGTGTTCCTCCTGGCGAGATGTTCCGACGGTCGTCGCCGTCGCGTTCTTCCGATCACGGGATCCGTCATCGTGGGGTCACGAGCGAGGCCAACGAGCGCCCTCCGGCGGAGCGGGTTTCCTCGAGGGACGCTCCGCCAGGGAACCGATTGCAGCACGTTTCGTACCATGGCGGTCACTGGAATGTAACTGCCGGAGGATGCTTCGCGAGATCCGGAAGACGCCGCCAGTCAGCGTTTTCGGTACCCGCTCACGACGAAGCCGACGAGGCCGAGAACGATGAAAATGGCGGCTTGCACGGCGGTCTTGACTTGCACCTCGGGGCCGGTGAACGCCATGGCCGCGAACGCGATCCCCACGACGAGGATGCCGGCGTAGACGCCGAGCATCACGCGCGCGGCGCGGCGCCGGGTCTCGGCAGTGTCCTCGCCGAACGAGCGGGCGAACGCCACCAGACCGGCCGAAGCCGCGATGTCCAGTACGGCGAAAAGCGACCAGAACAGCCGGCACCTCGCCGGCGCGCCGGGCGTCCCCATCGCCGGCTTGAGCATCTTCTCGTAGAGGAATGAGCCGAGGTTGGAGCCGAGCAGCGAGCCAAAGACGCCGTACAGGAAGGCGTATCCCATGTAGACCGCGACACGATCCTTGGGCGCGACCAGCCCGACGAAGCTGTAGTACTTGGGGTGGGCGGTCATCTCGCCGACGGAGAACACGGCGATCCCGGCGATGAACACCCAGGGGTTGAGGGAGACCGCGAGACAGGCGAACCCGGCGGCGCCGATCGCCATTCCCGCGACCATCGTGGGCAGCGCTCGCCGCTCCTTCACGATCCGGCTGACCCACACCTGGAGCAGGATGATCACCCCGGCGTTGATGACCGTGACGTGCTCCGCATCGAACGAGAAGCGCCAGGGAAGGTGCAGCGCCGCGAGCAGGCCGGTCACGGCGCGGTTCACGGGCTCCTTGTCCACGAAATCGCGGAGGTACCAGAGAACCGACCCGAAGTTCTGGAAGTAGAGGATCCAGAACCCCGAGTACACGACGATCATCAGCATGAACCGCGCGTCGCCGAGGACCTCCGCGGCGCCGAGAAGCACCTCCCGGAGGCGCTTTCCGCTCTCCGGCCGGGGCGGATCGCGGTACAGGAAGATCGTCGGAAGCAGCATCAGCCCCGTGTAGACGGCGGATGCGGTGAAGACCGCCCGCCACGAAAATCCCTTGAGCACCGTGACGAGGAGAGGCGCGACGAACGCGCCGAGGTTGATCATCCAGTAGTAGATCCCGAATCCGAACGCCGAGGTCCTCTCGTCCGTGGTGCGCGCGATGGTGCCGGAGATGATCGGCTTGAAAAGCCCGGCTCCCGTCGCCATGAGGAGCAGGAAGAGAAAAACGAGGGCGTAGCTCGACGCGTGGCCGCTCGCGAAGTATCCCGCGGCGAGGAGCGAGAAGGCGACGAGGAGCATTCGGCGGTACCCGTACCGGTCGGCGAGCGCCCCGCCGAGGATCGGTAGAACGTACGTCGCCGCATAAACGATCCCCTGCAGGAACCCCACCGCCTGCTCGCCGAACCCGAGCCCTCCCGACTCGCGGCTCCCCGTCAGGTACACCGCGAGCACGGAGTTCAGTCCGTAGTACGCCGCCCTTTCGAACAGCTCCATGAGATTGGCGAGCCAGAAGACGCGGGGAAAGGAGCGGAGCAGGCTCTTGGCCACGCGGCACCTCCTCGGGAGCGTGGCGGGCCGCCGTCCCGCCAGGGCGGCATGATAGCCGTCACTGCCCGTCGCCGCAGGAATCGGGTATGCTTCGCCACCGCCCGGCGGAACGGGCGAGGCCTGCGCGGGGCGCGCGCCCCAGGGGGCGACCGGATGAACAGAGCCTACGTCTTCGCAGCGGCGATCCTGATCTACTTCGGGGTCCTCACGACGCTCAACGTCCTCCGGGCCAGGAAGGTCAAGACCCAGGACGACATGATGGTCGCGGGGCGCACGCTCAGCCTGTGGGTCATCGTCTTCACCCTCATCTGCACCTGGATCGGGTCGGGGACGTTCATTGCCGGCGCGGAGTACGCGTACTACGCCGGGTGGTCCGCGGTCTGGATGCCGGCCGGGGCCTGGATCGGGATCCTCGTCATCTACTTCCTCGCGGCGAAGATCCGGACCTTCGGCCAGTACACCGTCGGCGATATCCTGGAGGTGCGTTACGGGAAGTTCGCGCGGATGTTCGGCGCCCTCGCCGTCGTGATCTCCTTCACGACCATCGTCGCCTACCAGTTCCGGGCGGGCGGCTACATCCTGAACGTCGTCAGCGACGGCCGGATCTCCGTCGAATGGGGCCAGCTGGCGGCGGCTGCATTCGTGATCCTCTTCACGGCCCTCGGCGGAATGGTGGCGGTGGCGTACACGGACCTCCCGAACGGGATCGTGATCGTCCTGGCGTGCCTCGTCTCGGTGCCGTTCGTGGTCCTGACCGCGGGCGGATGGTCCCACGCGGCGCAGGTCCTCCCGGCGACGCACTTCGCGACGTTCTCGGCGGACTTCGGGTACTACCCGGCGCTCAAGGCCGTGGGGTACGCGTTCTCCACGCTCCTGCTGCTCATGGGCGTGCAGTCCATGTACCAGAAATTCTACGCGGCGAGGAGCGCCGCCGAGGCCCGAGCCGCCGTGGGGGTCTGGATCTTCGGGACGATCGTGGTCGAGGTGGTGGTGATCGTGATCGCCGTCTACGCGTCGAGCTACGACGCGGAGCACCGCCTCGGGTGGGACGCGAGGGCGATGGTGCTGCAGGCCGCGCGCAGGATGGTCCCGCTCCCCGTCGGGGTGCTCCTCCTGGGGGCCGCGTGCGCGGTCGTGATCTCCACGGGAATGAACTACCTGCTGTCGCCCAGCACGAACGTCATGCGGGACGTCTACCAGAGGTTCCTGAGGCCGGACGCCGACCCGCGCCGGATGGCCGCGCTGCAGAAGGTCGTGGTGGTGGTGATCGGCTTCCTCGCGTTCCTGATGATCTTCGTCCCGACGATCCTGAAGTCGAACATCTCGGTGCTCCAGTACAGCTACTTCGCCTACACGATCTACGGCGTTGCCGTCACTCCCGCTCTCCTCGCGGCGTTGACCTGGAGGCGGGCGACGCGCCTCGGTGGCCTCCTGTCCATCGTGCTGGGCACCCTGGCCACGCTGTTCTTCGAGTTGGTGCTGCCCAACGTGTGGCCCGGAGTGATGCTCGGCGCGCCGACCGCCGCCGCGACGGGGGTCTTCGGGAAGGACCCGTGGGGGATCCCGGGAATCTTCTTTTCCTTCGCGATCTCGGTGCTGGGGCTCGTGGTCGGCTCGTACCTTTCCCCGAAGCCGAAGGCGGAGGAGCTGGAGCCGTTCTTCGGAAAAGGGGTCAGAGCTTGATTCTTGCCTCGCCCGGGGGCCGACGCGGCGCGCGAGGACCCTCGCGTGGCGAGGCAAGAATCAAGCTCTGACCCCTCGGATGCCGATGTTATTCTAGCGGCATCTTGAGTGCACGGTTCCGAGGGGGGCCTCCATGAAGAAGACGATTCTGATCCGGACCGCCGACGGCGGGCGCCAGACGATGCCGCTCGAGGGGGACAGGGTCGCCCTCGGCCGCGCCCACGACAACGAGCTGCACTTCCCCGACGACACGAGCCTGTCCCGGCGTCATCTGTTGCTGGAGCGGGACGGCGACGGATGGACGGTCCGCGACCTCGGCAGCAAGAACGGCACGTTCGTCAACGGCGAGCGCCTCGAGGCGCTGCGCCGCCTGGAGCCCGGGGACCGCATCGCGGCCGGACATCTCACGATCGCGTATGAGGACCCGCGCGGCGGGACGGCCGGCGACGTGACGTTCTACGCCGGGTCGGACGCGGACCTCCCGCCCAACGCGACCATCGTCTCGAACCTCGAGGGCGCCTTCTCCGCGGAGAGCCTGCCGACCCAGTCGGGGAGGATCCGCCCCGCCGGTCGCGCCGCGGGGGCAGATAGCCCGTTCGACGACGCCGCGGTGAGCGCGCTGATCCGCGCCGGGCGCGAGCTGGCGATCCGGCGTCCTCTCCCGGAGTTGTTCCATCTGATCCTCGACCTCTCCGTGGAGACCGTGAAGGCCGATCGCGGAGTGCTCCTCACCGTGGAAAAGGAAGGGTTGCTGGCCCGCGCGGCGCGCGGCGAGGGGTTTCGAATCAGCACGGCGGTCCGCGACCGGGTGCTCCATTCGAGGCAGTCCCTGCTGGTGCGCGACACGAGCCTCGACGAGGCCCTCCGGAACCGGGTGAGCATCAGCGAGCAGAACGTGCGGACGCTGATGGCGGTCCCGCTCCAGACCGGCGACCGCGTCATCGGCCTGATCTACGTGGACTTCCCGGCGCTGGCCACCGACCTCACGCCTCGGGACCTCGACCTCCTCACCGTGCTCGCCAACGTGGCCGCGATCCGGATCGAGCAAGAGCGCCTGGCGCTCGTGGAGGAGGACGAGCATCGCCACGCCCTGGAGCTCGAGCAGGCGGCGGAGATCCAGCGTCGTCTCCTTCCCGAGCGCGCGCCGGACGTGGCGGGGGCCGATCTCGCGGGGATGAACGCGCCGTGCCGGACGGTCGGCGGCGATTACTACGACTTCTTCCCGCTCCCGGACGGCCGGGTCGCCGTGGTGCTCGCCGACGTTTCCGGCAAGGGGCTGCCGGCGTCGCTCCTCATGGCGAGCCTCCAGGCGCGGGTGCAGGTGCTGCTGGAGGAGCCCGACGACCTGCCGCGCCTGATGTCCCGGCTCGACCGGGTGATGGCGAAGAACTGTCCCGGCAACCGCTTCGTCACGATGTTCGTCTGCGTCCTCGACCCCTCAACCGGCGACATGACCTACTGCAACGCGGGGCACAACCCGCCGCTCCTCGCGCGGGCGGAGGGCCAGGTGGAGCAGCTCCGCGGCGGGGGGACGGTCCTCGGGATGTTCCCGGACCTCGGCTACGAAGAGCGGCGCTGTCGGATGGAGCCGGGGGACCTCCTCGCGCTGTTCAGCGACGGCGTGACCGAGGCCACGAGCCCCGGGGACGAGGAGTTCGGCGAGGAGCGGCTCGCGAGCCTGCTGGCGGAGGCCCGCGGGAAGCCCGCCGCCGCGGTTCTGGAGTGCGTCGCGCGAGCCCTGGCCGAGTGGACCGCCGGTGCGCCGCCGACGGACGACATCACGGTCGTCGCGGTTCGCCGCTGCTGATCTCGTTCTCCTTCCCTAGGATGCGGTCCAGAGCGTCGCGGACCTTGTCCTCGTTCTCGCCGCCCGCGGCGAGGGGCCGGTGGGCAAGCGACTCCGCCTCGTCATGGCGGTGGGGGGCGGAGCTCGTGGAGGGCGCTGGCGTTCCCGATGCGTGCGAGCGGACGGCCGAACCGGTCGAGGAACCGCTCCACGACCGGCAAGCTGACCAACGGGTCCGAGATCCGGTCGGATCGTTGCATGCGATCGAGCTCCGCCATGCTGACACGGACGTGCGTCACCCCGAGGTCGGCCAACCCTCGCGCCCACCGCGCCGGGTCCTCGGGGAAGCGGCGCATCAGGTCGCCCAGAAGCGAGCGGTCCCAGGCGGTGTTGTAGATCTTCGGCCCCGTCGCGAAGAGGACCCTGGATTCACCGATGAAGTAGACCACGCTCCCCTGCGGCAGGCGGTGGTTCGTGGCGTACTCGATCGGCGCGGCGGCCGCCAGGTCGGGGTGCTCGACGAAGTAGCGTCCCGTCCGGATGTCGAAGGCTTCCGAACCCACGAACTGGGCGGGGTCCCCACCCCTTTGGACCGCCACGTTCCTGAAGGAAGCCACCGTCATGGGCACCACCGCAAGGCACGCGACGGCGAACGCGAGGCGCCGGCTCGCCGCGGCAGGCCATCGCGCGGCCGCCAGGCCCGTCGCGAGGCCGATCAGGATTCCCGCGGGCGCCAGCACCGGCAGCAGGAAGCGGGCCAGAAGGTGCGTGAGCGTGATCCAGCAAGCCAGCTGGACCGCGATCACCAGGATCAGAAGGTTGCAGAGCTTGCGGGTTTCCCGATGAACCCATGCCGCGGCCGCGGCGGCGAGGACCCATCCGAAAAAGACGGACCAGAGCGGGTGAGCGACCCCGCCGGTCCACGCGAACGCGAGGCGCTCCCTAAGCGGTCCCGAGAAGCGATGCCACTGGGCCCAGCGCTCGAGCTGCTCGGGCGACCAGTGGCCGAGACCGAACAAGCCCGTCGCGAACGGAAACACGGGGTTGCCCGTGTCGAGGGCGTTGCGCAGAAAGTAGGGGAGGAGGGCGAGGGCTCCCAGTCCGGCCGCGGAGGCGTAGCTTCGCCGCCGGGACGGGAAGAAAGCGAGCAGCAGAGCGAGGGGGGCTGCCACCATGAAAATCGCCGTGAGCTTGGCGCCCGCGGCCACTCCGGAAAGCCAGCCGACGACCGCGCCCTTCGCTGCGGCCGACATCGAGGACTCGACGACGGCGACGAGCCCCGCAAGGAAGAGCACGCTCATCGCCATCTCGTTGTTGGCCAAGGATCCGTCGACCTGCACGTAGGGCGGCGACAGGACCGCCGCGACGACGACACCGCCGGCGAGGGCCGCCGTCGAGCCGGCCCCCTTCCCGCGCAGGCGTCCCGCCACGAAGGAGGCGGCCATCAGCGCGACGGAGACGGTCAGGCCGGCATGGAGGAACTGGGCCGCCCGCATGACGAGCCCCCCCGCCGCGTACATCGAGCCGAAAGCCGACGCGATGTGGAGGTAGGCCGCCTCGACGTAGCTCGGGAGGCAGCTGTAGACGTTGTGGTGAAGGCTCGTTAGCCGGCCCGCGGCGAGCCATTCGGCGGGAAGCTGGAGATGGTACTCGAGGGTATCGAACCCGAACATCTCCGAGTCCCACAGCCAGCCGGGGGTCGATGAAGCGGCCACCACGAGGATGGCCAGCGGCGGGACGGCCAGGAGGGCGGTGGGCGGGATGCGGATCCAGTCCGCGAGGATCGGACTCGAGCGTCGAAGCTGGTGAACGACCAGGCCGAGACCGAACGCGGCCAGCGCCCATGCGACCGGCCGGAGCGGGAGCAGGCCGGCGAAGCCCAGCGCGTGATCGAGCCACAGCAACGTCGCGACGCCGCAGCCGAACTGGAGAATGAAGGGGTGGGAGGCTTCCCGGAAGAGAGGTCGCCAGAGACGTCCCCAACCGGTCGCCGAAGCCAGCCATGCCAACGAAACCGAACCGGCGAACAGCAGGCTCTCGATGACGAAGACGAACCGTGCCAGGGTCTCGGCAGGGCTCGACGCCTTGATCCCCACGAACCAGCCGACGACGCCGAGGAATCCGCCGACGGCCAGGGTGAGGGCGGTCCACCGCTGCAAGATCCTTAGCAAGCCGCCCTCCCCGGCGGGTGTGACGGAGGCCCGCCGTTCCTGAAGCGAGGATAAGGAACCGATGCCTCCCTAAGGCGCCTCGACCTTCAGCATCGTAAAGACGTCCGGGTCGAAGAAACGCCCGATGAACGCGTTGAGCTCGCCGAGGGGGACGGCCGCCGCGCGCTCGGCCATGCGCTCGGTGAAGCCGTCGGGCAGGCCGGACAGACGCTCGGTCATGCGCGTCGACAGGATCTGCGAGGGCGCCTGTCGGTCGAAGGCGCGGCGGCCCACGAGGCAGCTCCCCGCGTCCGCTCGCTCCTCCTCGGTGATCCCGTCGTCGTGGAACCTCCTCAGCACGTCCCGCAGGATCCCTTCCGTCCTGGCCGCGTTGGCGGTTCGGGTGAACGTCCGGATGCCGTACAACGAGGGCTGCAGCCCACCGAAGTTCTGCACCGCGGCGCCGTACGTCTCCCCCCCCTCCTGGCGGAGCGCGACCATGAGGCGCGAGTTGAAGTGCCCTCCGAGCACGTGGTCGGCGATCTCCGAGGCGGGCCAGTCGGCGTCCTCGTACGACAGAGAGTCGCGCCCGTATGCGAAGTAGACCTGGGTCAGTCTCTCGAGCCCGACCGTCCTGTCCCGCGGCCGCTCGCTCGCCGAGGACAACGGCCCGAAGACCGGGGAGGCATCGGGCGGCGCCGACGCGGACGGATCCGGCAGCAGACCCCGGGCGGCGCGTCGCGCCTCGTCGAGCGTCAGGTCGCCGGCGAAGCCGATGATCCGGCCCGGGAAGCGGATCAGCGCGTCGCGCGTCTCCGCCAGGCGGACGGGGTCCGTCGCCAGCGGCGGAGGCTCCTCGAACGACTGCGCGCGGGGATCGCCTTCCCGGAACAGGATCCGCACGGCTGCCTGCCCGACGACGAATTCCGCCTCCTTCCGCGAAGCCGTCCAGGCGAACTTGCGTGCCTGCCGTCGCCGCTTGAGCTCGTCGCGATCGAAGTCCCGGTTGAAAAGGACATCCCTGACCAGGGCGAGCGCCGACGCGAGATCCTCCTTGCGGCAGGTGAGCTTGAGGTCGCTCGAACGCTCCTGGGGGGACAGCGCGACCTCGATGGCGAGAAGGTCGGCGCGACGCCTCAGTTCGCCTTTGCCGTCGCGCATCTGGATCTCGAAGGCTTCCTCGAGGTGGTGGCGTCGGCCCCAGGGACTCCAGGTCCCCACGGGGAAGGCGAGCCGAACGGAGGCGACCGGCACCCGGTGGTCCTCGACCAGCATCCCGGTCGTTCCGGAGTCCACCGCCCACTCCTGGACCTGCGGCGGCGGGAGCACGCTCGGCTCCGCGTGCGCCCGAGGTCCCGCCGCGACGGTCAGCAACAGGGCGACGACGGCGGCATGCGGTGCGCGCATGGTCACCTCACCACGGGTTCAAGCCACCCGAAGAGCCGGACCAGCACGGGGACGTGCTCCGGTGACACGTACACCCTGATCGGCTCGCGGTCGAGCACGTACTTTCGGAAAGCGGCCTTCACGTCCTCGAGGCCGACCTCGTCGATCCGCGCCGCGGTGTCGAATGCGTGTCGCTCGTCCCCCTCGTACCATGCCGCTCGGCCGATTCGGTCGGCGATCGAGGATGCGTAGTAGGCGTCCTGCAGCTCACTCAGAATCAGGCGCCGCTTCGCCGCCCTTAGCTTCGCCTCGTCGATCCACTCGAAGGCGCCGAGCTTCTGCCGCGCCTCGTCGAGGAACCGGTAGGCGCTCGCCTTGCGACGGTACGGCAGGCTGGCCGAGTAGAGCACGATCGCCCCGCCGCGCCGCATCGTCATCCCGCGCGTTCCGGCGAAGAGCGCCTTGCGCCTCCGCCGCACGAGATCCTCTTCGAGAGGGTCGACGTGGCCCCAGGCGAGCAGCGAGAAAAGCACCTTGAGCGTCGGGGCGTCGGCGTGGTCGGTCGGCGGCAGCGGGAATCCGAGCACCGCGATCTCTACGGGCGGAATGTCCTCGGACAGGTCGATCTCGGCGGGGAACTTCCACGTCGCGAGCGACGGCACGTCGGGAGGCGTCTCACCGTCGGCCGGAAGGGGACCGAACGCCTCGCGCACCTTGGCCAGCGTCGCCGCCGCGTCGATCGGCCCGACCACCACGAGGTGCGCGTTCTTCGGCCGGTAGAAGCGGGCGTAGAACTCGCGCGCGTGCTCGAGGGTCGCCGCGGCGACGTCCTCCTTGGTGCCGGTCGGCTCGAGAGCATACGGGTGCTCGCCGAAGATCGCCTTGAGGCCCTTGGTGTACAGCCGGTTGAGCGGGCTGTTCTCGTTGGTGAGGCGCAGCTCCTCGGTGACGATCCGTTTCTCGTTCTCGAGGTTCTCGGAAGTCAAGGACAGGTCGATCATCCGGTCGGCTTCGAGCGAGAGCACCCTCGTGTACCCCGCCGGCGGGATCTCCGAGACGTAGACGGTGTCGTCGAAGCTCGTGTAGGCGTTATTGTCGCCTCCGTACCGCTCGTGGTGGTCCCAAATCGCCCGCTTCGGCGTGCTAAGGGTGCCGCCGAACATGAGATGCTCGAACAGGTGGGCGAAGCCTCGCGTCTTCGGCTCCTCGTTGGCGGAACCGACGTGATACCAGACTTGTGTCGCGACGACGGGCATCGTAGCGTCGGGCAGGATCGACACCGCGAGGCCGTTGGGCAGCTTCTCCGAGACGTAGCCCGGCGGCGGTCGCTGCGCGCCGGCGGTCGTGCAGACGAGAAGGGCGACGAGGGGGAGAAGACGTACGCGCATGCGGACCCTCGCGGAGGCGGGCCGTCCGCTCGACGGCACCGTGACCCGCGTATTCTGCCATGAGTCGGTGCCCGCGAATCCGGATCGGCCGCGGGCCGCGATCCAACCTGCGACTCGAAGGTGAGTCCAAGAGAAAAAGAAAACGCCCGGCCCCTCGCGGGACCGGGCGTCGTATCGCTACGGGAGGCGGGCTGCGCCTCCCCGGGTGGCCGGATCAGAACTCTCCGCCGCCCATGCCGCCGCCGCCCATGCCGGGCGCCGGCTTCTCCTTCTCGGGGATCTCGCTGATCACCGCTTCGGTGGTGAGCATGAGCGCCGCGATGGAGCCGGCGTTCTGGAGCGCGAAGCGGACGACCTTGGTCGGGTCGATGATGCCCGCCTCGATCATGTTGACGAACTTGTCGTTCTGGGCGTCGAACCCCTTGTCCTTCTCCAGCCCCTTGACCTGGTTGACGACGACGGAGCCCTCGTACCCGGCGTTGTTCGCGATCTGGCGGATCGGCTCCTCCACCGCACGCTTGACGATCTTGATGCCGATCGCCATGTCCTCGTTCTTTTCCTTCTTCGCCAGGTCCTCGAGCACCGGGATGCAGCGGAGCAGGGCGACGCCGCCGCCGGGAACGATTCCCTCCTCGACGGCCGCCTTGGTGGCGTGCATGGCGTCCTCGACCCGGGCCTTCTTCTCCTTCATCTCGGTCTCGGTGGCCGCGCCGACCTTGATCACCGCGACGCCGCCCACGAGCTTCGCGAGCCGCTCCTGGAGCTTCTCGCGGTCGTAGTCCGAGGTGGTTTCCTCGACCTGGGTCCGGAT
>JBGQAU010000078.1:0-14025 GCA_041494445.1 Acidobacteriota bacterium
CCGCGCGGCAGGTGCCGCACGATGAAGGTCAGGAAGACGTAATCGGTGTCCTTGACTTCCATGCCGGGGTCGACCTGCCGCACCAGCTCCTTGGCCTGGGACCGGATTCCCTCCGCCCGCCCCTCCAAGTCCTTCACCCGGGCCTGCGCGGCGGCGACGACGCCGTCGTCGTGGCCGCTGAGTGCTTTGGCCAGCGTCCGCACCGCGTCCCTCTTCTCCCGGAAGACGCCGCCGTACCGCGTTTCCAGCTCCTTCATCTCGGGTGCTTTCGCCGTCGCGTAGACCGCCTCCAGCGCCGACTGCTTGAACAGCAGCGGCGGCTCCACGAACTGGTAGAACATGCAGACCATGACCCCGGTCAAGAGGATGAAGGCCTGCATCGGCACCTTGAGCACGGCGTGGAACATGAGCCCGAGGCGGCTCTCGGTCACCGACTTGCCCGTCAGGTACCGTCCCACCTGGGACTGGTCCGTCCCGAAGTACGACAGCGCAAGGAAGAACCCGCCGAGCAGCCCCGACCAAATGGTGTACCGCTCGTGGTAGTCAAGCGAGAAATTGATCACCTCGAGCCGCCCCATCTTGCCCGCGACCTTAAGCGCCTGCGGGAACGGGATCTCCGCCGACACGTAGACCACGACCATGACGAAGGCGGCCAGCATCCCCAGCAGGATCACGCCCATCTGGTGCTTCTGCGTCAGGCTGACCGCCGGCGAACCGCCCGACACGGTGTAGGCGATCACGAGGATCCCGACGAGCAGGATGGTGGCGCTCAAGTTCCAACCGAGCAGGCTCGACACGATGATCGCCGGCGCGTATAGGGTGATTCCCGCCGCCAGCCCGCGCTGGACCAGGAAGAGGAACGCCCCCAGTTGGCGGGTCTTGAGATCGAACCGCTTCTCCAGGTACTCGTACGCCGTGTACACCTCGAGCCGGTAATAGATCGGGATGAACAGCGCCGAGACGATCACCAGCGCGATCGGGAGGCCGAGGTAGTTCTGGACGAACCCCATGCCCTTCTCGTAGGCGAGCCCGGGCATGGAGAGGAACGTTATGGCGCTCGCCTGGGTGGCCATCACGGAGAGGCCGACGGCCCACCACTTCATCGCGTGATCGCCGCGGAAATACCCTTCCAGGTCTTGCTGGCCGCGTGTCTTCCAGGCCCCGTAGCCGGCGATGGCCACGAGGGTGCCGAGGAGGACGACCAGGTCGAGCGCGCTCACCGGTAGTGCCGCGTGAACAAGTAGAAGACGAGTACCAGAAAGGCGAGGAACCCGAGAACCACGCCGTACACGCCGCTCCACCTGCGGAAGAAGGGCGGCTGGTCCCGGAGGATCTGCCTCTCCTTGTCGGCGTCGAGCGGCATCCGAGGCGGCTCCGTCGTTCTAGTGGCCGAGCGCGATCAGGTTGGCGAACAGGCGGTACGCCCCCGGCACCCCTGCCGGTATCTGCCGGAACCAGGAGTAGCCGGTGTAGACGAAGAACCCCTTGCCGACCCGCGCGACCAGCAGGCCGCCGTCGCGCGGCGGCTCCCCTGCGTCGTTGCAGGACAGCACCGCCTGGAAGGCCGGGTCCCACTGGTCGGCGAAGTACAGCCCCCGCTCCTGGACCCACCCCTCGAAATCGGCCGCGGTGATCTTGTTGGGGACGTTGAGCACCGGGTGATCCGGGATCAGGAAGCGCACGTCGGCCCCTTCCTCGCTCACCCGGTCGTGGGAGATCCGGAGCGGCAGGGGCGCCGGCGCGTCGACCTTGAGCTCCTGGGCCGTCGTGTACTGCACGATGAGGGTGCCGCCGTCCTTCACGTAGTCGAACAGAGCCGCTTGGTGGAGGCGGATCCGCTCCAGGGTGTTGTAGGCCCGCACACCAAGAATCACCGCGTCGAATTGCCGCAGGCGTTCTGGGACCAGTTCATCCTGGGACAGCTCGGTGACGGTGTAGCCGATCTCTTTGAGCCCCGCCGGCACCTGATCGCCGGCGCCCTGCACGTAGCCGATCGTCTGCCCCTTCCGGTGCAGGTCCACGCGGACGAGCTTCGCCTCGGCCGCGGGCAGGACGAGCTGGGTCGGGATGTGGTCGTGCTCGACGTGCACGAGCCCTCGCTGATAGCGCCGGCCTCCGACCTCGGCCACGGCCCGCAGGGTCCCGGTCGAAGCGCGGTCCGGCGGGTGGATCTCGAACGTCAGGGTCGCGGTCGCGTCCTTCGCGGCGATCGCGAACTCGCGTGACGGCGGGCTGACCGTCCAGCCGTCGGGTGCCTCGAGGTGCGCCTTCCCTTCCACACCGGCCCGGCCGGCGCGGACGCTGACCGAGACCTCGTGCGCGGCGACCTCCGGGAAGACGAACACGCCCTCGGGGATGCTCAGCGTGACCGCCGGGACCACCTCGAACGGGCGGTACTGCTCGCCGCGGACCGGGTCGTTCCACTTGTAGACCACCGGCCGATCGATGACGAGCCGAATTCCGTTCACGTCGAGGTCGAACGCTGCCACGAGCGCCGGCGGGTTCTCCGGGAGCCCGATGAGCGCCGGGTCGTCGACCCGGAACATTCCCAGCGTGCCCGGCTCCCGCAACCAGTACGGCTGCGAGTCGGGGAGGCCGGCGGGGAGCGCCACATCGAGGGTCTTCTTGAACGCCTCGCGCGCCGCGAGATCCCGCCCGACGGAGGTTTCGCTGCCGGCGGCGGCGATGGTCACGCGATCGAGCCGGACCGCGACGGGCGACCGGTTGGCGGCCTCGAGGCTGACCTTCACCGTATCGCCGGGGACGGCCGAGGTGGCCCCTGCCGCGGCCTCGAGGTAAAGCCCCAGGCAGGCCGCAATGATCGGGTCGAGGTCCCCCAGCTTGACGTTTCGCCAGTGGCCGGGCGGCAGCGCGGCGATCCGCGCGCGCGCCTCCAGCAAGAGCGGCACGATGCCCGACGGCTCCTCGGGCTTGAACTCCCGGTAGGCCCGCTCCAGGATCGATCCGACTGCCTTGCCGCCCGGGACCCTCCCCCACGTGGTGTCGATCCCCTCGAACAGGTCCGCCTTGGCCGGATCGCCGTCGACGTGCTCGAAGTACTCGAGCACCTCGCCGCGCGTCCCGCTCGAGCCGAATCCCTGGCTCTTGTGCATGCTGCGGCCGCGCGCGGCCAGCTCGGTGTACGACACGCCGAGGAGTGGGCTGTACGCGCCGACGTCGAGCTTGAGCAGCGCGTCCGGCTTGAAGTCGTCGGGCTTGTCGAGGAAGAAGCGGGAGGTGTTCCACAGGATTCGCCGCGGCCGCCACGGGCTTACGCGATCGAGCTGCTCCGGAAACCGTTTCGGGTCGCCCGCCGCCGCCATCGCCTCGCGCGCCAGCAGGGCGGAGGCGGTGTGGTGCCCGTGCGTCTCCCGGCCGGCCGCCGGGAAGCGCGAGATGACGATGTCGGGCTCAAACTCGCGGAAGACCCGGACCACGTCGGAGAGGACCTGCTCCTTGTCCCAGATCCGCAGCGTCTCCTCGGGGCTCTTGGAGTAGCCGAAGTCTTTCGCCCGGGTGAAGAACTGGTGGCCGCCATCGATCCGCCGCGCCGCAAGAAGTTCCTGCGAACGGATGACGCCGAGCAGGTCGCCGATCTCCGGGCCGATGAGGTTCTGCCCGCCGTCGCCACGGGTCATTGCCAGGTAGCCGGTGTCGGCCAGGCGCCCGTCGGCCAGGTAGGCGATCAGGCGCGTGTTCTCGTCGTCGGGGTGAGCGGCGACGTACAGCACGCTGGCCAGCACCTGCATCTTCTTCAGCGCGAGCTGGATCTCGGCCGCGTCGGGCCTGGGCGGGGCCTGGGCCCGCGCGGACCCGGTTCCCAGCCATCCCAAGAGGACCATCATCGCCGACCTCCCCAAGCGGCTCATGAATCGTCTCATCGCCTCGGCATCTCCTTGCTTGCGATCACCTGCCGGTAGAAGTCCAGGTATCGACCGACGATGCGCTCGGCGGAGAAGAGGGCCCGGGCCCTCTCGCTGCCCTTCTCCCCCAGGACGCGGGAGCGATCCGGGTCCTCGATGACGGCGTCGAGCCTGGCGGCGAAGGCGTCGATGTCCCCCACCGGCAGGAGGAAGCCGGTCTCGCCGTCCACCACGACCTCGGGGACGCCGCCCGTGCGCGTCGCCAGGACCGGGAGCCGGTGGAACATGCTCTCGAGGATGCTGAGGCCGAAGCTCTCGTGGTCCGAGGTGTACAGCCCCAGGTCCGCGGCGTTGAGGTAGTTCTCGATGTCCGACACCGATGTCATCACGGTCACGCGCGGCTCGATCCCGAGTGCTTCGGCCAGCGGGCGGTACGGGGCGAAGTCTCCTCCGGCCAGGATCAGCAGCCGGATCCGGTCGCGGTGGCGCGAGGCGGCGATCACGCGCAGGAGATCGTGGATCCGCTTTCCCGGCCGCAGGTTGGACATGTGGAGCACCAGAAACTCGTCGCCGAATCCCAGCTCGTCGCGCACCTGCCGCCGCGTGCGGCTCGGCGTGGTGGGCGCGAAGAAATTGTGGATGACCTGAATGTCACGACCGACGCCGAAGGCCGTCAGGGTTTCCTCTCGCAGGTACCGGGACACCGTGGTCACCCCGGCGGAGTGCTCGATGGCGTGTCGGATGATCGGCTGGTAGCCCGGATCCTTGCCCATGAGCGTGGTGTCGGTCCCGTGCAGCGTCGTGATGATCCGCGGCGCGTCCTCCCCCATCATCTGCTGCGCCAGGTAGGCGGCGACCGCGTGCGGCACCGCGTAGTGTGCGTGGATCAGGTCGAGGTGGTAGGCGCGGCCGATCTCGGCGAGCTTCACCGACAACGGCAGCGTGTAGTCGGGATAGCGGAACAGGTCGTACTCGTTGATCACTACCCGGTGGAAGAACACGTTGGGCGCGGACAGGTCCAGACGAAATGGCTCCCCATAGCTGACGAAATGCACCTGGTGGCCGCGTTGGGCCAGCTGCTGCCCGAGCTGCGACGCCAGGATGCCGCTGCCGCCCACCGACGGATAGCAGGTAATGGCGATCCGCAGCGGATCGCGGGTCGCCCCGTTGCGCGGCGACGGCGGCGACGGCAGGTCACTGGGCATCGGGCACCCAGGAGTCATGAGCCCGATCGATGACGTCGCGTTCCACGAAGGTGATCTCCGGGGCCTCGTCGCGCTTGAGGTAGGTGCCCTCCCCTGGTCCGGCCACGTAGTGGGTGCAATGGACGACCGACTGCATCCACCGCAGTCGCGTGTCCCGGGTCGGGCTGATGTCTTCTCTCCCGGTTTCGCGGTAGGGGATTTCGAGATACTGGTCGCCGCCGCGGTGGAGCGTCAACCTCTCCCCCTGCCGCCGGGCGCGGACCAGCTCCCCCTCGTACATCACGTCGACGTAGTAATCGTCGACGTCGGCCGCCCGCCGCCGCACCTCCGGGTCGCCGGAGCGGACGACCTCGATGCCGTCCAAAAGCCCCATCCGCCGGTACATGTCGAGGCAGAACTCGGCTGCGGTGTCCGCCCGCACCGAGCGGAAGACCTCCACCAGCGGGGGCGCGACGAAACACGGCATCACTCGGGCCGTCCTCTCCTGCCAGTCGGGCCGGATCCGTTTCGCGTACAGCGGGGAGTACTTCTTCTGCAGCTTGCTGGCGTGGTCGAAGTTCAGCCGCTTCAGCTCGCCCGTCTTGAGGTCCCGGAGAGGCGTCGTCGTCTCGCGGTGGTCGTGGTCGCTATCGTGGCAGAAATAGACGATCGTCCCACCGACTTCCTGCTGCAGCCGCCGAGCCGTGACCACTTTCGAATAGAAGAACCGCTTCGGAAAGAAGCCGCACGGCTGTTGGCCGAAGCAGATGACCGGACCGCTCATGTTCGAAGCCGGACTCCCATTAGGGAGCGCTCGCGTGACCCGAGATCATGCCTCGCCCGCACAGCCCCTCCGAGTAGGAAGCGTTCAAGCCTAACATCCCCGCCGCCTAGCGGCCACACCGGGGACCCGCGCGGACAAGACTCCGTCGCGAGCCCATCGGTTCCGTCCCATTTTCTCGACGGTCACCGACGCCGCCCCGGCGCGCTCGGTGTTCCCCGTTGCGCCACGCGCATCCCTTTCGTTACGATGACGCGTGGCTCGCCGCCACGAGAAGGGGATGCGCATGACTAAGTCCATCCGGTTCGAATTGAACGGACGGCCGATCACCCTCAACACCGACGAGAACCGCACGCTTCTCTGGGTCCTTCGCACCGATCTGGCGCTCACCGGAACGAAGTACGGCTGCGGCGAAGGAATCTGCGGCTCCTGCACGGTCCTCGTCGACGGAGGCGCCGTTCGCTCCTGCATGACGTCGCTCAAGGACGTCGTGGGGAAATCGGTCACCACGATCGAAGGGCTCGCGCACGGTGACGAGCTGCACCCGATCCAGAAGGCCTTCATGGAGCACGGCGGATTCCAGTGCGGTTACTGCACCTCCGGCATGATCATGAGCGCGGTCGGTCTGCTGGGGAAACATCCGCATCCTTCGCGTGCGGCGATCATCGAAGGGATGGATAACAACCTCTGCCGCTGCGGCGCGCACAAGAGGATCGTCGCGGCGATCGAGGACGCGTCACGCCAAGTAGGAGGCAAGTCATGACGACCGCACTCGACATCGATCGCCGCTCCTTCATCAAGCTCGTCGGTGGAGGCGTCGTCGTCTTCGTGTGCCTCGGGCCGTCGGCGCTTCTCGGCCAGGACCGAAGGCGACCGTATCCAACCGACTTCAATGCGTATCTCCGCATCGGAGAAGACGGCCGCGTGACCGTCTTCTCCGGCAAGATCGAGATGGGCCAGGGTGTCCTGACCTCGCAGGCACAGATGGCCGCCGACGAGCTCGGCGTCTCGCTCCATGCGATCGACATGATCCTCGGCGACACCGACCGGTGCCCGTGGGACATGGGGACGTTCGGCTCGCTCACGACGCGAATGTTCGGCCCGGCGCTCCGCGCGGCCTGCGCGGAAGCACGCGGCGTGATGATGCAGCTCGCGTCCGAGCACCTCCTGGTCGCGAAGGAGAATCTCCTCGTCGACAACGGTGTCGTCTCCGTCAAGGGTGACCTGAAACGCAAGGTCTCCTATGGAGAGTTGGCCAAGGGAAAGACGATCAGCCGCACGCTCGACGAAAAGGCGATCCTCCGCTCGATCTCCGAGTTCAGGGAGATGGGACAGTCGCCTCGACGGCTCGACGCGAGAGAGAAAGTGACCGGCGGAGCGAAATTCGCGGGCGACATCCGGCTTCCCGGGATGCTCTACGCGCGGATCGTGCGTCCTCCCGCACATGGCGCGACGCTCGCGAAAGTCGACACTTCGGCGGCCGCCAAGATGAGCGGCGTCACCGTCGTCAACCGCGACGGCCTCGTCGCGGTGCTGCACGCCGATCCCGAGATCGCGGGCAAAGCGCTCGAGGCGGTCAAAGCGGATTGGAGCAACGCGGAGCCGGGCGCGGACCCCGACGGCATCTTCGATGACCTGTTGAAGCGCGCGGGCGCGCCGGAGGTCAAGGAAACGAAAGGCGACATTGAGGCCGCGCGCGGCGGCGGAGCGAAGCATTTCGACGATACCTATCGCAAGGGCTACGTCGCGCACGCCCCGATGGAGCCGCACACCGCGGTCGCCGAGATGAAAGACGGCCAACTGACGATCTGGGCATCGACGCAGACGCCGTTCCCGACGCGCGACCGGATCGCCCGCATGCTCGACCTCGACGCCAAGAAGGTCCGCGTGATCACGCCGTACGTCGGCGGTGGCTTCGGCGGCAAATCCGCCGGCCTCCAGGCCGACGAGGCCGCGAAGCTCGCCGTCGTCACCGGCAAGCCGGTGATGGTCGCCTGGACGCGCGCCGAAGAGTTTTTCCACGACACGTTCGATCCGGCCTGCGTCGTGAAGATCGAGTCCGCGGTCGACTCGAACGGGAGGGTCTCGATGTGGGACTACACCGTCTGGTACGCGGGCGATCGGAGCACGGACTTCTTCTATGACGTTCCGAACGTGCGGGTCCGCGTCTCCGGCGGTTGGATGGGTCGCGGCTCGGACACGCACCGGTTTGGCGTCGGACCGTGGCGCGCGCCGGGCGCGAACATGAACGTCTGGGCGCGCGAGTCGCAGATCGACATCATGGCCGCGGCGGCCGGAGTCGACCCGCTCGAGTTCCGGCTCCGCAACCTGAAGGACGAGCGGATGGTCGGCGTTTTGAAGGCGGTCGCGAAAAAATTCGGCTGGAAGCCCGCACCGGCTCCGAGCGGCCGCGGCGTCGGCGTCGCCTGCGGCATCGACGCGGGTACCTATACGGCACTCATGGCCGAGGTGAAGATCGATCGCGAAAAAGGAACCGTGAAGGTCGAGCGTATCGTCTGCGCCCAGGACATGGGGATCGTCATCAACCCCGACGGCGCGACGATGCAGGTCGAGGGATGCATCACGCAGGGCCTCGGATATGTCTTCACCGAAGAGCTGCGGTTCCAGGGTGGCGAGATCCTCGATCGGAACTTCGACACGTACGAGCTGCCGCGCTTCTCCTGGGTGCCGAAGATCGAGACGGTCCTCGTGAAGAACGACGAGGTCGCGCCGCAGGGTGGCGGCGAGCCGGCGATCGTTCCGATGGGCGCCGTGATCGCGAACGCGGTCTTCGACGCGTCCGGCGCCCGCGTGATGCGCCTGCCGATCACACCGAAGCGCCTGAAGGAAGCGCTCGCCACGGCGACGAGGAAGACGTAGCGGCTCGGGTCACTGCCCCCGCGACTCCTTCAGGGCGCGGTAATCCGTCTTTCCCGTTCCCAGGACGGGAATGGAATCGACGCGGATCACGTCGCGGACGTTGTGGAGGGGGCTCAGGCCGGCCTGCTGCAGGATCTCGTTGACGCGGGCGCGGCTCGTGTCCTTCACCGTGAAGAGGACGATCTCGGGGCTCTCGGCGGGGCCCAGGGCCTCCACCGCGATCGGGGGGCCTTCGTCCCGCTCCGACGCGAAATGGGGCATGAGCACGCCCTCGATGGCGGGCAGGGAGATCATCTCCCCGCCGAGCTTCACGAAGCGCTTCAATCGTCCCTCGAAGAACAGCACGCCGTCCGGCCGCTGGCGGACGAGGTCCCCCGTCCGGTACCAGGACTTCCCCTCGAGCTCGACGAAGGGAGACTCCCCGTCGTAGGCGATGTAGCCGGCGAAGATGCTGGGGCCGCGCACGAGGAGCATCCCGGTCTCGCCCGGAGGGACCCGCGCGCCCGTCTCCAGGCTCACCACGGCTCCCTCCACGCTCGGAAGCAGGTGCCCGATGCTGTACGGCACGGGAGAGGCGAGCGGGTTCGCCGAGACGATGGGCGAGCACTCGGTGATGCCGTACCCCTCGAGGATGGTGAGGCCCGGGCACCGGCGCCGCAAGGTCTCGTACACCGCTTCCGGGCACTTCTCCGCGCCGGTGACCGCCATCCTGAGCGAGTCCAGCTGGCCGGGGCGCGCGACGCGCACGATCCCCCCGAGGAAGGTCGGCGTCCCCACGAGCATCGTGACGCGGTACATCTCGATGACGCGCGCGAGGACGGCGGCCTCGGTGGGGTTCGGGTGGTAGACCGTGCGCAGGCCGGAGAGAAGGGGAAGGAGGACGGTCACCACGATCCCGAAGGAGTGAAACGGCGGCAGCATGCCGATCAGCGCGTCCGCCCGGTTCACCTCGACCATCTCCAGGACGTCCCGGAGGTTGGCGAGGATGTTGGCGTGCGAGAGGGGAACCGCCTTCGGGAGGCTCTCCGAGCCGCTCGTGAAGAGGATCACCGCCGTCTCCGCGGGGCGGCTGTCCGCGAGCGACCCCCAGGAGAGACGGCTTGCGGCCAGCGCCGCGAGCTTGCGCCCGAGCCCCATCCGCGCGCGCAGGTCGTCCACGAAGACGAAGCGGTCGTGGAGCGGGGAGAAGTCGAGGCCGAGGGAGTGCAGCTTCGCGAGGAGGGGGCGCGCGGTCACCACCTTCTCGACGCCCACGAGGTCGAGGGAGTGGACGAGGTTGCGCATCCCCGTGGTCCAGTTGACCATCACCGGGGTCTTGCCGGCGAAGAGCGCGCCCAGAGAGAGCAGTCCGGCGCCGGCCGAGGCCGGCAGCATGATGCCGAGTCTGGCGCCGGGCATCTCCTCGAGCAGCGGCTTCAGCAGCAGGCTGCCCAGGACGAGCCTGCGGTACGTGATCGTCCCCGAGACCTGATCGGCGAGGATGACGCGCCCGGGGTCGACGGCGGCCTGGCGAAGGAAGACATCCGTGATCGTCTCCCCCGGCGGGATGGTGACGGGCCCTCCGTCCCTCGATCCCGCGAGCCAGGCCCGGCCCGGGGGGGTCAGGTCGACCTCGAGCGAGGAGATGCCCCGCCCCGAGGCCGCGAGCACGACGTCCCCGACGGTTCTGAGGCTCTCGGGAGTGCCGACCGAGTGTCCGAACTCCTTCTCGATCCAGAGGACGATCTCCGCCGTGGCGAGGCTGTCCATGCCGAGGTCGCGCGTCAGGGAATCGGCGGGCTTCGGATCGTCCCGGCCGGAGATCTCGGCGAGCTTCGCCAGCACGTGCTCGAGCGTGGCCGGTGGCACCGAGCCCGCGTCTCCCTCGACGCCGCCGTACTCGGGTTCGGGCACCTCCCGCGCGCCGCCTCGCTCCCAGAAACCATAGGGAACGTAAGTGTTCCTCGGCGCGCCCGCGTTGAAGAACTCCTCGAGCCGGCGGTTGACCGCCATGCGAGACGCGTCGCGGGGGAAGTCGCCCGGCTCGACGAACTCGAGGGTCACGCGGCGGCGCGGCATGAACAGGAACCCGTTCAGGGCGAGGTAGCCGAGGCCGCGAGCCAGCGCGGGCCCGAACCGGGGCGCCTGTCCGCGGAAGCCGAAGCTGAATCTGCTTCCCCAGAGCCCGTGCTGGCGGATCAGGACGATGCGGACGCCGGGGACGCTGGTGAGGATCGCCTCCACCGCGCTGGCCGCGCCGATCTCCTCCAGGTAGCCGCGCTTCAAACGCCCCGCGGGGTAGAGGAGAAGGTTCTCGCCGGCCCTGAGCCCCTCGAGGGTCTCCGCCAGGGCCCGCTTGGTCGCGTCGACGCTCGACAGTCCCGACCGCTCGAGATTCGGCAGGGCTCTCGCACCGAACCAGCGGATGACCCGGCCAAGGATGGGGAAATCGACCGCGTACTCGTCGGCGAGACTGCGGGGAGCGAACCTCGAATACAGGAGCGACAGCAGGAGAGGGGGATCGATCAGCGCCGGATGGCTCGACAGGAACAGGATCCGCCGCCGCTCCCCGGCCGCGATCTCGCGCAGGCCGCGCACCTCGATCCGGTACCGCAGCGCCAGGAGGAGGCGGACGAGCGCCATGAGCGCCCGTCCCGCGAGCGTCGGCGGGCGGCCCGTCATTCTTCCTTCACCTCCGCAATTCTCCGGGTCCTACCCGCATGTTGGCATCGGTTCGTCGGGAATCAAAGCGCGAACCGCCTCGAACAGCGAAGGCCTGATCGAAAGCGCATCTTCCGCCGTCGCCGGGGCTATTGAGGAACGGTCTCGAAACCCAGGTCCTGCGCGTCGCGGCGGATTCGCTCGTCGAACGATAGGACGCGAAGCTCGGGCACCAGAGCGCGCGCCACGACGATGGTCGCGAGGTGGATCGCGTCGAGGGTCCTGACCGGCTCGCGCGGGAACGGCTGGCGCGCTCGGTCCGCGATTTCGGTCTGCAGAGGAAGGAGGGTCCAGTGGACGGCGGCAAGGCGAAGTCGCGCGCGGCGGTCCGCGGCCGCAGATTCGCCGATGACGCCACCGTGGGCGGCACGGATCAGCGCCCGCTCGCACTCGATCAGCGTGAGGTCGGAAGCCACGACCAGGTCCGCGCCCGCGAGGGCGGAGCGGGCGAGTTCCCCTTCGGTCTCTCCAAGAAGCCACCGCAGGACGGCGCTCGACTCGGCGTAGAGGCTCAACGCTCGCCCCTGTCCTCGTCCAAGAGCCGATCCGCCGTGCCGTCGGCAGCGGCGCGAGGGCTGGCCCCATAGAGGTCGGGGCGGTTCGGCTCTCCCAGGCGGACTTTTCCCTGCCGCGCGTAGAGGACCAGGGCCGGGTATCGGACCTCGGAGGCCGAGCGGCCGGGCTGCCGCAATTCCGCGATCACTTCCCCCCGGTCCGTGACGAGGATTTCCTCCCCCCGGCGAACCATCCGGAGGTACTCGCTCAAGCGGCTCTTGAGTTCCCTGACCCCTACGGCCTTCATGTCTTCAATGTAGACTCATGTGGTCACATCGTCAAGCCACGAGGGCGAGGAACCGAGAGACGGGCCGGCGTTCAGCGCGAAACCCGATCGTGACGAACGGCCTCGGCTTCTTCGATCGATCGATACCGGGTGACGCCCGGCCGCCGCTCGCGCGAGGCGGTGAGGGTCCGGTGAAAAGCCAGCATCAAGGCCACGGCCCGCAGGTTTCCCGGATCGTCGGCGGCTCGCCACCGCCGGGACATCTCCTCGATCGAACGGTAGCGATGAACCGGCACTAGTCCTCCCGGAACCCGAACCTCTCCGCGAGCACGTCCGCGTCGAAGCGATCGGTCGGGCGTATCGTGGCCTTCTTCATGCGCCACAGCGTTCGTGGGGTCACGACCCGCACAGGGACGCCGTAGATCGTCTTCTCCTCGATATCGAGGTCGGCATACCGGAACGCCTCGTCGACGCGCGTGAGGAGATCGACATCGAATCCGTCGGGCGGGACGTAGCGGATGGCGGGGTACTCGCCGCAGAGGTCGGCGGCGGAGATCTCTTCGATGCTGGGGTCGTCGAAGACCTCACGAAGCGCGGCCTTCAAGCGCTCGACGTTGTCTGCGTCCGGGCGAAGGAACAGATCGAGATCGGCGGTTGCCCTGGCAAGGCCGTGCAGGCCCAGGGCGACGGCGCCGAACACCGCGTACTCCACGCCCTTCTCGTGCAGGGCGCGGAACACCGCGCGAAGACGATCCTCATCCATGGCGCGTGGCGGCATCCTTCGTCCCAAAGAGGGAGTATACGCTGCGGCTAGATTGGGTGGTGGAGGCGGCGGGAATCGAACCCGTTCCTGAGTTCGCGAAAAAGGTCGATGGCGCGCGACTTTCGCTGAATTCGGCCGACAACCCGTTGCCTTCTTCCGATATCGAGTCCCCTGGAGTCCCCTGGAGTCCACCCCAGTCTTGGAGATCTTTTGGAGACGGTGTCCGAGCGGAAACGCGTCCGCGCCACCACCCTCGGCGGCCTGAGCGAGGGCGACCAAGCGCCGGGGAACCGTTCCAGCATGCCCATCCGAGGGCGCGAGCCACTTGGCGCGGGAGGGCGGTTCTCGCCGACTTCGCAGGGATCGGCGCCACGGGCGAAGCTGGGTTGCGGCGATGGAATTGCCTATTCATACTCAGACCCTATGGATATCCCACTCTCGAGGCCGGCAACGACGAAGGCGCCCGACATCGCATCCATGCCGGTCCCCGACACGCTCGCGGCGCTCCACGTGAACCCGGAGATAGGGCTTACGCGCGCCGAGGTGGACATTCGCAGGAAGGAGCACGGCTACAACGAAGTGGCCGAACACAAGGGGCACCCGTTCCTCCTGTTTCTCGCCAAGTTCTGGGGCCTGTCAGCGTGGATGCTCGAGCTGATCATGGTCCTGTCGGCGGTGCTCAGGAAATTCTCTGATCTCGCTGTGGTGGGGGCGCTGTTGGTTGTCAACGCTGTGTTGAGCTCTATGCAAGAGCATCGGGCCGCCGGCGTCGTGGAAACGCTGCGGCGTCGGTTGCAGGTCAGTGCGCGCGTTCGGCGCGAGGCGAGCTGGCAGGTCATTCCCGCCCGGGATCTGGTCCCGGGCGACATCGTCCGTGTGCGCCCGGGCGACATCATTCCCGCGGATGTCAAGCTCTTGACCGGAGCGTTGAGCGTTGACCAGTCGGCTCTCACCGGCGAGTCGACGGAAGCGGAAAAGGCGCCCGGCGAAGTGCTCTCGTCGGGATCCATTGTTCGTCGGGGCGAAGGCAACGGCGTGGTCGCGCTGACCGGCGCGAAGACTTACTTTGGCCG
>JBGQAU010000111.1:0-7425 GCA_041494445.1 Acidobacteriota bacterium
CCTCGCTATCTCGGCGGAGGCTCTGTTTGCCAGGGCCGCCCGCCTCTCCCGCGTCCCCCTCAGGCGGCCCCGGCGCGTGATCGGCGCCAACACCGAGGAAAGCGTGCAGTCGGGGCTGTTCCACGGGTACGCGTCGCTGGTGGAGGGACTCGTCCGGCGCGTTCGTGCCGAGCTGGGAGTCGAGGCGAAGGTGGTCGCCACCGGGGGGCTGGCCCGAATCTTCGAAGGCGAGATGCCCTTCCTCGACGCGGTGGATCCGGGCCTCACCCTCGAGGGGCTCCGGATGATCTGGGAGAAGAACCGAAGGTGAGAGTCCTGTTTGTTTGCAGCGGGAACATCTGCCGCAGCGCCATGGCCGTGGAGTACGCGCGCATCCGGCTGGCGTCGTCCGGCCTGAGCCACGTGGTGGTGGACTCGGCGGGGACCCTGGGAATCGACGGCGAGATGGCCTCGCCCGAGGCGCTCCAGGTCTTCCGGGAGGAGGGCCTCAACCTCAGCCGGCACCGGTCGCGCGGTATCGCCGAGCGCGACCTCCGCGTGGCCGACCTCGTGATCGTGATGGCCCTGACGCATCTCCAGGAGATCGATCGCCGGTTCCCGGCCGGCGCGCGCAGGCGGCTGCTGCTTCGGACGTTCGAGCACGGCCCGAAACCTGAGGACGGCGCGCCGGACCTGGACGACCCCATCGGAATGCCCGTCGAAACCTACCGCGAGGCTTTCGCGGTCATCAGGAAGTGCGTGGACCACCTGGTCCTGTGCCTCAAGCACGAGCGATGAGAGGGGAGGTCGGCGTCGTCCCGTACGTCCGCGCGGTCGAGCGCGCCCTGGCCGCGCTCGCCGGCCGTCCCTTCGTGTTGTCGCCGCGGGACTACGCTCGGGTCACGGCCTGGCACGCCCGCGGCGTCCCGCTCGGCCTCGTGATCGAGACGATCGAGGAGAAGACAGGGCGGCACGGAGGCGCCTCGCGGGCGCGAGGGCTGGCCCGCCTCGCGCCCGCGATCGAGGAGGCGTGGGAGGCGGTGCGCGAAGGTCGGCTTTCGACGAGCGCGCGCGGCGCGGGCGACGATCTCCCGCCGCTCGAAGCCGCCGTCGGGGCGTGGCGGCGGGCCCGTGCAGCCGCCGCGGACGGATCGCCGCTGCAACTGCTGCTCGATCGCCTGCTCGCCGGGCGCGACGGGGGGGATCCCCCCGAGGACCTCGACGCCGATCTCGACCGGTCCTTGCCCGCCGCAGTCCCCGCCCCCCTCCTGGCCGGCGCTGCCGCCGAGACGCACCGCGAGCTCGAGCCCTTCCGCAAGCGGATGGAGCCCTCGGTCTTCGACGCGACGAGCCGTCGCTCGCTCGCCGACCGCCTCCGTCGGGCCCTCGACCTTCCTCGCCTCGCGCTGACGCGCCCGCCCGCGCCTCCCGATCGCTGACCCGCCGAAGGCCCGGCGTGTACAATGACGGGGTCCACGCCTCGTAGGGTGCCGTGCTTCACCACAGACCGCCGCGGCGTCCCGCGATCCCTCTCGCCCTCGCGTTCCTCTGCGGCATCGCGCTGGAGCGCGTCGCCCCGCCGGTGTGCGTTGCCGCCCTACCGATCTTCGCCGCGGTGCTGGCGGGAGCGGCATGGCTGGGGCGACGTCGTTTCGCGGGACGCGCGGCGATCCTCGCGTGTCTCGCGTGCACCGGGCTTCTGCTCGCGCACCGCGAGGGGCAAGCGGCGGAACGGCGGGTGGCGGGGTGGCTGCCGCCGGAAGGCTCGCCGGTCGAGCTGCATTTCGAGGGGCGCTTGCTCGGCGCGCCGGAGCCCTGCGGGCGGGAGCGCCGCTTTCGGATCGCGGGGACGCCCGATGCGCCCCCTGGGGCGCGGAAGGCGTGCACGGTCCTCTTGTCCGTGCCCGAGCCGGAGCCGGGATCCACCACGTCTCTCGACGCGCTCCGCCGGGGCGACCGGGTCCGCGTGTGGTGCCGCCTGCGGAGGCCAAGGTCGCCGGGGAATCCGGGCGAGTTCGACCCGCGCCTCGCGTTTCGCGCTCGTGGTCTCGACGCGGTCGGCTCGGTGAAGAGCGCGCAGCTCGTTCGGCTCGTCGAGGCGGGTGCGACGACTCCCGCGCGAGCTCTCGACGCGCTCAAGGTCATCGCCCGCGCACGCCTGCGGCGCGCGACGGGAAACGACACGACGGCGACCGCCGTGGTCGGCGCCATGCTCCTCGGAGACCAGGAGATGCTCGGCCACGACGAGTGGCTGCTCCTCCGCAACTCGGGACTCGTTCACCTGCTGTCCATCAGCGGCTTGCACGTGGGCCTCGTGGTGGCATTGCTCGTCGCGGGCCTGAGGAGGACACGGCTGGGCCGCTGGGGCACGCTCGGCGCCGCCGTGGGAACGCTGACCGCCGTCGCCACGTTCGTCGGCGCACAGCCGCCCGTGCTGCGATCCGTGCTGACCGCGCTTCTGGCCCTCACGGGGCGCGCCGTCGGCCGCGAGAGCGAGCCCTTAAACGCCCTGGCGCTCGCCGCCGCCGCGCTCGCGGCGTCGCGCCCCTCGTACCTCTGGGACCCGAGCTTCGAGCTGACTTTCGCGGCGACCGCCGGGATTCTGTCCCTCTCGGCCCGGCTGGCCGCCGCGATCCCCGCGCCACGGGCGCTCGCGCTCCCGCTCGGCATCTCCGCCGCCGCCTATCTGGCCACCGCTCCGGTGACCGCATGGCACTTCGGGCGTCTTTCCCCCGCGGCGCTCCTCTCGAACGTGGCCGCGGCGGCGCTCTGCGGCGCCGTGCTCGCCTCGGGCGCGATGGCGATGCTCCTCGCGGGGGTCCCCCTGGCGGGGGCGGTCGCCGCGCGGCTCGCGGTGGCCTCGGTCAACGCGACCCTGGCGGTCGCCTCCGCCGCCTCGTCCGCGCCGGCGGCGGCTTTCCGCGTGCCTCCGCCGCCGCTGGTGCTGGCCGTCGCGTATGTCGCTCTCCTCGTCCTCGCGATGCGAGCCGCTCCACAGCGACGGAAAGCCGCGCGCGCCGCGAGGCTTCTCGCGCTCGGCCTCTGCCTGACGCTCGTCGGGATCCACTCCGGGCCGCCTCCCCCCGGGCCCCGGCCGGGTCCACAGGTGACCGTGATCGACGTCGGGCAGGGGCAGTCGGTTCTGCTCCAGGGTCCGTCGGGCGGGTTCGTGCTCGTCGACGCGGGAGGTACGTCCGGAGGGCGCTTCGACGCGGGCGAGCGGGTGGTCGCGCCGGTCTTGTCCCGCCTCGGCTGCCGGAGGGTCGAGGCGCTCGTCGTGAGCCACGACCACGACGACCACGCCGGCGGCGCGGAGGCGATCCTGCGCGAGTTCGAGGTCGGGGAGCTGTGGATCGCCGCAGCAGCGCTGCGGGAAGAGCGAGTCAGAACCCTCGTCGCCGCCGCGGTGGCACGGGGTATCGCGGTCGTCCTCGCGGAACGCGGGCTTCGCGCCGTGCGCGCGGGGCTCGCGATCGAGGTGCTTCATCCTCCTCGGGAGAGCCCCTCGAGCGCCCCGAACGAGCGGTGCCTCGTGCTCCGCGCGGGAGCGGCACCGGCGCGAGTCCTGATCCCCGCGGACCTCGAGTCCCCCGAGGAGGAAGCGCTCATCGCCTCCGGATCCGACCTGTCGGCAGAGGCGTTGATCGTCGGCCACCACGGCGGGCGCGGCGGCACCCGTCCCGCCTTCCTCGCGGCGACCCGCCCGCGGGTCGCGGTCATCTCCGTCGGGCTGGGAAATCGTTTCGGCCATCCCGACCCCGCGCTCGTCACGAGACTCCGCACGCGCGGGGTGACGGTCCACCGTACCGACCGCGACGGCCAGGTCCGCCTCCTCGGATCCGGCCGCGGCTTCGAGGCGGAGATCACAAGGACAGCGGAACGGGAATGAACGAGACGATGAAGATGAGGAGGAGCAGCGCGACGCCCAGCCGGCGGACCGGATCGAGCGGTGTGAGCTCGTCCGCGAGCCTCGGGTGGCGGTCCCGCATGAGCAGCAGCACCACGCACCAGAACGTGTAGGCGGAGAGCGTCCTGTAGAGGATCGTCTGCACCACGACGAGGGCGATCACCGCGAGGAGGGTCGCGCGCGCCAGGAACCGATGGACCCGCCCCGACAGGGCGTACACCGCGTGGCCGCCATCGAGCTGGCCGACCGGGAAGAGGTTCATCGACGTCACCAGCATTCCGAACCAGCCGGCGATGTAGACCGATCCGACGCTGAGATCCGCGCCACCGAAGAACAGCCTCTCGATGGCCGTCGAGAGCAGGGGCGAGCCGAAGACCAGGCCTCCCGCGGCCGGCGGTGCGGGGAGCGGCGTCGCGCGGAGCACTCCCCAGACCAGGATCGGCAGGGAGACCGCGAACCCCGCAAGGGGCCCCGCGGCGGCCACGTCGAAGAGCGCTCTGCGGTCCGGGATGACGCCCCGGATCCGAATCACCGCCCCGAACGTCCCGAAAGGCGGGACACCGGGGATGAAGAAGGGCAGGGTCGCCGGGATGCGGTAACGACGACAAGCGAGGTAGTGTCCCATCTCGTGGCTCGCGAGGATCGCCAGGACGGAGAGCGCGAAGGGAATCCCCGAAGCGAGGGAAGCGGGATGCGAGAGGATGAAGAGCGGGACCCGCGCGAGGGACGGGACGTCGTCGAACGTCCCTTCCCAAAGGGCCCCGGTGATGAGGACGGTCACTGCGGTCATCGCGAGGAGCGCGAGATGCAGAGGCAGCCTCCGGCTGGGCGGTGGCGAGGACGGCATCGCCCAACGGCCCGGCGCGGGGGGGTCCGGCGGGTACGGGAAGGGCGGCGGGGCAACGGGCACGTGGCTCATGCAGGGTACCGCTCGGAAGGCCGATGGCGCCTCGGCGGCGGAAACGGCAGTATAACAGCTGGGGTGTCCGTTCCGGGCGACGCGACCGTAGCCGTCGGAGGACGGCGAGCGAGCGGTCGGGCGCGCCGGGGGCGCACGGGATGTCGGTACGGAGGTTGCACGCTGTCCGGACGGGGTTGCGCTCCGAAGGCCCCGGGGAGGGTTTCGACATGAATCGCCAAGTCCTCCGAACATCGGGCGCGCTGGCGCTCTCCGCCCTCCTCGTCGCCTCGGCCCTTCCCGCCGACGCCGGGGGCGCGGCCCGGACGCGTCCCCACTCTCGAGGGTCGTCTTCCTCCGGTTCCTCCCATGCCTCCGCGCCGGCCGACGGGCGGGGCGCGGCCCGCGCCCAAGGTCACGCGACTTACGGCTACGGTCACGGCAACTTCGGATACCGGCCCTACTACTGGGACTGGTACTACGGCCCCTGGTGGTTGCTGGGTTCGTGGTGGGGCTGGCCGGGGTCCTGGGGAGACGCCTGGTGGTACGGTCGGCCAGGTTGGTATCCCGGGGCGTATGCCGGCGACGACGCGGAGGGGATCGCAATCGGCCCCGCGATCGTCGAGACGGCCATCCGGCCGAAGAGGGCGCAGGTCATTCTGGACGGCGACCCGATCGGACAGGCCCGAGACTTCAACGGCACGTGGGACGTACTCGAGATCGATCCCGGTCGCCATCTGCTGGTCTTCGAGGCCCCGGGCTACAAGACGCTCGAAGTCGGGATCGACGTGCGGCCGGGCCGAAACTATCGGGTCGCCTACTTGTTGCGGGAAGGGGAAGGCAAAGACCCGCGGTCGACACCGCTCCCGCCCCCGGCTCCGCCGAGCGACCGCGCTCCCTCGACGACTTCCGCGCTTCCTCCCGTGCCCGCCGAGCCGGACCCAGGCGGCGAAAGGACGGGGCTAGCGCGAGGTTTCCTCCGGATCGAGGCGACGCCGCCCGACGCAGCGGTCTATCTCGACGGCGAGTTCCTCGGCCGTGGCGACGAGTTGGCGCGCCTCCACGGAGCGCTCCCCGTCGCGGCGGGGGAGCACCGCATCGAGGTGGTCCGCCCCGGCTACAGGAGCCGGACGGACAGGGTTGACGTGAGCGAAGGTCAGCCGCCCGCGGTGATCCGAGTCGTTCTCGATCGCGAGGGTGGTTCAGCTCTCTGAGCTGAGAGAGCGGAGGTTCTTGCCCGGCTTGAAGCGGATCGTCTTCCCGGGCGGGATGCGGACCTCTCTGCCGGTCCTGGGGTTGCGCCCGATCCCCTTCTTGCGGGGCTTCACCTGGAACACTCCGAATCCCCGGAGCTCGATCCGTTCCCCGTGCATCATGGCGTTCTTCATCGCCTCGAAGACCGCCTCGACGGCTTCCACCGCCTTGACCTTGGTGATCTCGGCCTGCTCGGCGACCTTGTTGATGATGTCCGCCTTGATCATCCGAGGAACCTCCACCCGCGAGGGTAGCGCTACTGTACGAATCGAGGGGATGGGTGTCAAGGGGCGCCTCCGCCTAAGTCCACGTTGCGTCGCGGTTTAGCGACAACCCCTCTTGTGGCGAGGAAGTCGGGCGTGCTACGGTCTCGCGGGAGACTCGACACCGGACATGTCGCTGCCGCTCGTCGCCATCGTCGGCGTTCCGAACGTCGGCAAGAGCACGCTCTTCAACCGGCTCGTCGGGCGGCGCCGTGCCATCGTCACCGACGAGCCCGGCGTCACCCGGGACCGGCTGTACGGCGACGTCGACGCGGCGGCGATCGCCTTCCGGCTCGTGGATACCGGGGGCCTGAGCCTCCGCGGGCACGGCCCCCTCGCGCGTGACCTGGAGCGTCAGGCGAACCGCGTCCTCTCCGAGGCGCGCGCCGTGCTCTTCGTCGTGGATGGGCGTCTCGGACCGACCGCCGCCGACCGCGAGGTGGCGGACATGCTCCGCCGCGCCTCGCTCCCCGTGATCGTCGTGGCGAACAAGATCGACGTGCCCGCGCTCGAGCCGCTCGTCGGCGAGCTCCACGAGTTGGGCCTCGGGGATCCTGTCGCCGTGTCGGCCGAGCACGGCCTCGGCATCGACGTCCTTCTCGCCGCGGTGGAGCGCGTCCTGTGCGACGCGGGAGCGCTCCCCGGCGCGACGGGCGAGACCGGCGGGGGAGAGACCTCCCCGTCGGCTGCGAGTCCGGCCGTACGAGTCGCCATCGTCGGCCGGCCGAACGTCGGGAAGTCGTCGATCCTGAACCGCCTCCTCGGCGAGGAGCGCGCTCTGGTCAGCGAGATGCCCGGAACGACCCGCGACGCGGTGGACACGCTGCTCGAGCGCGACGGCCGGCGCTACCTGCTGATCGACACCGCCGGCCTGAGGCGCCGAGGGAAAGCCCGGGCGACCGCCGATTCGATCTCGGAGCTCCACGCGCGCAAGAGCATCGAGCGCGCGGACGTCGTGGTCCTGGTGCTCGACGCCGGGGAGGGTTTCGTCGCGCAGGACGCCCACATCGCGGGGTACGCCCGCGAGTCGGGGAAGTCGCTGGTCGTCGCCGTCAACAAGTGGGATCGGGTGGAGCGCCGCGAGGAAGCCGCGAAGGCCTGGGAAGCGGACCTCCGCCTGCGCC
>JBGQAU010000090.1:0-11813 GCA_041494445.1 Acidobacteriota bacterium
CGCGACATGGCGCCGGCAGCAGAACCCGGCCAGCATCATCAGCCCGTAGACGAGCGTCAGAACCGGCCACCACCTGAGGACCCGCGAGGCGTCCGCGATCCGCAGCTCGTCGAGCAGGAAAGCCGCCCCGATCGCGACGATCACGAGGCCGACGACCAATCTTCCCGTGACCCATTCCCGGCCGTGCCGCTTGACCACGACGCCGACGTCAATCATGGGAAGCCTCCTCGCACGCGCACCGCCGGTCCTCGCCGCTGATCGCCCGGATCACGACACCGACCCCGACGGCAACGAGCAGGAGCGGCCAGAAGTTGTGGTACCCGAGGCCCGCCCAGCCGAACTCCGCGGCGAAGAACGCCAGGCCCATGAGGGCCAGCATCGCGCCGGACCCCCAACGCCGCTCGTAGACGCGGCACGCGCCCATCACCAGGAGGACGGTCGGCCAGAAGCGCCAGATCGAGGGCATCTCGACGATGCCGGTCCGGTCGAGCAGGAACACACCGCCCAGCGCCATGAGAAAGAGTCCCCACAGGATCTGCCGGTGGGGTCGGGGTCGTTTTTCGAGTTCCATCGCGCTCCTCCATACGGGGTGCATCCCCGCCTTCCGTGGAGGACTCTACGGCCGCGGGGAAGGGCCTGCTCCGTCTTTTCGGCGAACGCGCGCGGTTTCGCGGCGAACGACGCCGAAGGCGACATCCGGCTACGAAGTGGCGGCTGCGGTGTGGCGGGAGGTGGTGCGCGGGGGGAGGCGGGAAAAACACGGCGGGGACGGCTGCCGAGCCCCGCAGGGGCCGGGAGCCGTCCCCGAAACCGCAGGTCGATCAGGCCTTGGTGTTCTTCTGCGCGGCCTTGTGCGGGCACTCGCCCTTGCCGGCCTCGTCCATGTGGCGGCAGCCGCCCTTGGCCATGCCGGCCATGGCCGTCTGGAGCTTGCCGATGTCGTCCTTGGAGTCGGCCGTCAGGGTCACGATCACTCCCTTGTCGGTGTTCTCCACCTTGTGGGTCCAGGCGGCGTTCGACAGGGGGCAGTCCTTGCAGCAGCCGCCCGTCTTGTGGTCCGCAGCCATCTGGGTCTGAAGGGTCTTGACCACGGCCGGATCGCTCGACGTCATCTCCATCCGGACGCCGTTGTCCAGGTTGGTGACCGTCCGCTCGACGCCCTTCATCGAGGCGGGGCAATCGTGGCCCATGGAAGCCTTCATGCCGGCTTCCTTCTCGCAGGCCAGAACGGCGGGCATGGCCACCAACGCGACCAGAGCCGTGAGAATCAGAAAACGCTTCATTGAGGATGCCTCCCCTTCTCTTGTGTCCGCGCTTCCGAGTTTGACGCCCGGCCGGGGAGCGCGATGGACCCTCGGCCGTTCGGCGATCGGCAACCCTTTACTTGTACCACGAGAGTCGCGGGGCGGCCACCGGGAGTCCACCGGCTCGTTCGGACCTCGATCGTGCGGCTTCCGCGAGGATCCACCCGGCCGGCCTTCGTCGTTCGCGTAGTACCATACCCGACCCTTTCCTCCGTTCCCGCCCGCCGGTCCGGTCGGTCGAGGGGAGGGGAGGGTCCGAGGAGGTCTTTCCAATGCCGAAGCTCCTGCTGCTCGCCGGTCTTCTGTCCCTCGCGTGCCCCGCCCTCGCCTCCGGGCCGTCCGCGCCCGCGAAAAGCTCGAACCCGCTCCTCGAGGACTGGACCACGCCCTTCGGCGTCCCTCCCTTCGACAGGATCAAGGAGAGCCACTACCTCCCGGCGTTCAAGGAAGCCGTCGCCCGGCAGCGCAAGGAGGTCCGGGCGATCACGAGGATCGAGGATCCGCCCACCTTCGCCAATACCGTCGAGGCGCTGGAGCGCTCGGGGCAGCTGCTCGACCGGGCGAGCGGCGTGTTCTTCGGGCTTCTCTCCGCGGAGACCAACGAGCGGCACCAGGCGACCGCGAAGAAGGTCGCGCCGATGCTCGCGGCGATGCGCGACGACATCGCCCTCGACGAAGCGCTGTTCAGGCGGGTGAAGGCTGTCTGGGAGGCGCGCGAGACCCTCGATCTCGACCCCGAGCGGAGGATGCTCCTCAAGAGGACCTACCGGGACTTCGTGAGGGGCGGCGCCAACCTCGATGCGAAGGGGAAGAAGCGGCTCCGCGCGATCAACTCGGACCTTTCGGTGCTCGGCGTCAGGTTCGGCGAGAACGTCCTCGCGGACACCAACGGGTACAGGCTCGTCGTCGAGAAGCGCGAGGACCTCTCGGGGCTCCCCGGCTCGCTCGTGGCCGGCGCGGCGGACGCGGCAGAGGCGGCGGGCCTCCCGGGGAAGTGGGTCTTCACCCTCCAGGCCCCGAGCATCTGGCCGTTCCTCCAGTATGCCGACGACCGGGAGCTGCGCAGGCAGATTCTCACCGCCTACACCCACCGGTGCGACCACGGCGACGAGCACGACAACAAGGCGATCCTCTCGAAGATCGCCGCGCTGCGAGCGGAGAAGGCGCGCCTCCTCGGCTACCCGACCTACGCGGACTTCGTCCTCGAGGAGAACATGGCCGGGAAGGCGGACAAGGTGTACGCGCTCCTGAGCCGGCTCTGGACGCCGGCGCTGGCCGTCGCGAAGAAGGACGAGGAGGTCCTCGAGGCCAGGATCAGGGAGGACGGGCTGAGCTTCAAGCTCGAGCCGTGGGACTGGCGCTACTACGCGGAGAAGGTCAAGAAGGCGCGCTACGACGTGGACGAGGAAGCGGTGCGGCCCTACTTCGAGCTGGACCACGTCCGCGACGGCGCCTTCTACGTCGCCGGCCGGCTCTACGGCCTGTCGTTCAGCGAGCGGAAGGACATCCCGACGTACAACCCGGAGGTGCGCGCGTACGAGGTGAAGGACGCCGACGGTTCCCACCTGGGCGTCCTGATGCTCGACTACCATCCGCGGCCCGGAAAGCGGAACGGCGCGTGGAGCGGCAGGTACCGCGACCAATGGATCGAGGACGGCCGGGACGTGAGGCCGATCGTCAACAACGTCGCGAACTTCCCGCGGCCGGCCGGCGGGGCTCCGTCCCTCCTGAGCCTCGAGGAAACGGAGACCCTCTTCCACGAGTTCGGCCACGGTCTGCACTCGCTGATGTCGAGGTGCCGCTACCGGAGCTTGTCGGCCACGGCGGTGCCCCGCGACTTCGTCGAGCTGCCCTCGCAGATCATGGAGAACTGGGCGCTGGAGCCGGAGGTGCTCAAGGTCTACGCGCGGCACTACAAGACCGGCGAGCCGATCCCCGACGAGCTGATCGCCAAGATCAAGAAGGCGCGGCAGTTCAACGAGGGGTTCAACACCGTGGAGTACCTGGCGGCGTCTTTCCTGGACATGGACTGGCACACGATGGCCGGGCCGGACGAGCGCGATCCCATCGCCTTCGAGCAGGCGTCGCTCGCGAAGATCGCCCTGATCCCCGAGATCGTCGTGCGCTACCGGAGCCCCTACTTCACCCACGTCTTCGGCGGGAGCGGGGGCTACGCGGCCGGCTACTACGGGTACATCTGGGCCGAGGTGCTCGACGCCGACGCGTTCCAGGCGTTCAAGGAGAAGGGACTCTTCGACCCGGCGACCGCGAGATCCTTCCGCACGAACATCCTCGAGCGTGGCGGGACCGAGGAGCCGATAGTCCTTTTCAAGCGTTTCCGCGGCCGCGAGCCCAGCGTCGAGCCCCTTCTCGAGAGGCGAGGGCTCAAGTAGCCGCCAACGCGTGGCCGCTCGATCCGCGGCGACCGGGAGCAGCCGAACCGCCTAAATGCTGCAAATAGGCCTGTTGCGCCAACAGGCCTCCTTGAGGTCTCATCCGCGCCGAGGCCCGGGGGGGTCCCGCCTGACACGCGCGGCCCCTCCCGTTCGTCTCCTCGATGAGATCGAAACGACTCGCATGGAGGACTTGATGAAGACGAACTTGCTGGCGAAGACGGCTCTCGGGATTGTGGCCCTGGCGCTGAGCCTCGGCACGGTGTACGCGCAGGCGGGACCCGGTCCCGGGCGGCGCGGTCCGGGACCCGGGCCGGGCATGGGGCGCGGGATGATGGGGCGGATGGCGGAGGCTCTCGACCTCACGGCCGACCAGCGCGCGAAGATCCGCCAGATCCGCGCGAAGTACATGGCGGGCGCCCTCGGCAATCACATGGACGCGATGAGCGATGCGCGTGCGAATCTCCGCATCGTCGTTCACGACATGGCCTCGACCGACGAGCAGGTGCAGGAAGCGGCACGGGCGGTCGCTGCCGAGGTCACGGTCCTCGCCGTCGAAGGACATCGCATGGCGGCGGAGATCTCCGCGGTACTGACTCCCGAGCAGCGGGCGAAAGCGGCCGAGCTGCGGAAGCAGCACCGCGCCGATCGCCGGGGTCCCCCTCTCGAAGAGGTGGACGAGTTCTGAGCGGCCCGAGGCTGGTAGCCTCTCGGCGGCCGAGCGAGCGTACTCCGGACGCATGAACGGATGGATGCGAATCAGGTGGCCGATCTCCCCGAAACGGAACTCGACCTCCTGTCCGCCGCGAGAGAGGGCAGCCAGGAAGCGGGCCGGCGCCTGATGGCGGCGTACGGCCCCTCGATGATTCGTACCGCCCGCCTCGTGCTCGGGCGGTACGGCGGTACCGAGGCGGACGACGTGGTGCAAGAAGCCTTCATCGCGGCGCTGACGACGGCGGCCCTGCCGACGGGCGACCTCGGCGCGTGGCTGCGGGCCATCGCCGTGCGCAAGGCGCTCGATGCGGTCCGGGTCGCCCGGAGGCGGGGCGAGCAGCCGCTTCCCGAAACGGACGGCGGCGCTTCGGAGATCGGGCGGCAGGGAAGCGGCTCCGCGCCGCTCGATGTCCTGGCCGTCCGGGAAGGAGTGAGCCTCCTGTCGCCCGCGGACCGGGCCGTGCTGACGCTCGTGGAGCTCGAGGGGCGCTCGATGGCCGAGACCGCGGCCGCCCTCGAGATCACGAACGTCGCGGTGAGGCTCCGCGCCGTGCGGGCGCGCCGCAAGCTGGCCCGCGTGCTGCGCCGCCGGCCGGAGCCGGACGCGGCGGCGCCGGACGCTCGACGGGGAACGCGATGAGCCGACGACATCGAGAGCGCGACGACGACCGCGCCCTTGTCCGCGACGCGCTGCGGAGGGCGGCGGGCGAGGACGAGCCCGACGTGACCCGTCTCGTCGAGGCGGTGCCGGATCTCATGGCCGAGGCGCGCCGCCGGCGAAACGCCGTCGCGGCGCCCGCGCCCTTGCCCTCGCTTGCCGACCGCGCCCGCCAGGCGATTCCCAAGCTCGCCGTCGCGACGGCCGTCGTCGTCGTCCTGGCCACGACCGTGTCGTTCGTCGAGCGGGACGCCGCGGGCACCGGCTCCACGAGCTTCGACTCCCTGGTTCTCACCGGCCCGGAGAACAACGGGAGCGATTCCGCCGACATCCTGCTCGACGCGGTGACCAAGGGGGACGAGAACGATGGGTGAGGCACAGGTACCGGGCCGGCGCTCCGGCGGCTTCCTCGCCGTGATCGGCGTGTTCGCACTCGGCCTGATCTGCGGCGCCGCGCTACTCTTCGCCGGCGCGCACCTGCTGCAGGGCCGCCTGCTTTCCTTCGGTTCGCGCGCCGCCGATCGCGCGGGGCGTTTCGCGATCGCGCGCATGACCCGCGAGCTCGACCTCGATGCGCAGCAGCAGCAGCAGGTCCGCGCCGTGATCGAGCGCACGCGCGACCAGGTCCGCGAGGTCCTCGAGCAGAGCCGCGGCGAGATCCGCGCCCTTCTGCGTCCCGACCAGCAGGAAAAGTTCGACCGGATGCGCCCCCCCGGACACCGCCCCCGCGGCCAGGGCCGCGGCCGCCCGCCCACGCCGTAAGTCAGAAGCCCAGTACCGCTCTCGGGCCGGTGCCGCGGGTCGCGACGGAGGCCCCTGAACCGCTACAATACCCGCTTCCCGAAAGGACAGGAGCTCAGCCATGCCCCGAGACGACGAGCGTCCCGATCCCAACGCCACTCCGGACGACGAGGACTTCGCCTCGATGCTGGAGGACTCTCTCAAGCCGCGGTTCTTCGAGGAGGGGCAGGCGGTCGAGGGGGTCGTCGTCGCGGTGTCGGACGAGGTCGCGTTCGTGGACATCGGCGGCAAGGGCGAGGCGACGATCGATCTCTCGGAGCTGATGAACGAGGATGGCGAGATCGAGGTCGAGGTGGGCGACCGGATCACGGCGCTCGTGGTCTCGACGCAGGGCGGCCTCAGGCTCTCAAGGAAGCTCGCGCGCGGCGCCGCCCTGCGGCAGCAGCTCGAGGACGCGTTCCGCTCGGGGCTCCCGGTGGAGGGGAAGGTCGAGCGCGCGATCAAGGGGGGCTACGACGTCAAGATCGGCGGGCAGCGCGCGTTCTGCCCGATCTCGCAGATGGACAGCGCGTTCACGGCGGATCCCGCGGTGCACGAGGGGAAGGTCTACACGTTCCGGATCGTGGAGTACCGGGAGGGGGGCAAGAACCTGGTCGTCTCCCGGCGCGCGCTCCTCGAGGAGGAGGAGCGTGAGAAGGCCGAGGAGGTCCGGCTCTCGGCCGTCCCCGGTGCGGTGCTCCCCGGCCGGGTCGTGTCGGTGCGCGAGTACGGCGCGTTCGTGGATCTCGGCGCCGGAGTGCAGGGGCTGCTCCACGTGTCGGAGATGGGCTGGTCGCGCGTGTCGAACCCGGAGGACGTGGTCAAGGCCGGCGACGAGATCACGGTCAAGGTCCTGCGGGTGGATGAGGCGAAAAAGCAGATCGCCCTCGGCCTGAAGCAGCTCGAGGCTGATCCGTGGACGAAGGTGGCGGAGGCCTATTCCGTCGGCCAGGTGCGCGAGGGCCGCGTCACCCGCCTCGCGGCCTTCGGCGCCTTCGTCGAGCTCGCGCCGGGGATCGAAGGGCTGGCGCACGTGTCCACCTTCCCGCCCACCGGGATCGCGGACGGGTGGAAAGCGTCCGTCCCGCCGGGCACCCTCGGGTCGTTCGAGATCCTGAGCGTGGAGGTCGACCGGAAGCGGATCGGCGTCGCGATGCTCGAGGCGGGCTCGTCGCGGGCCGCGGAAGCGCGGCCGAAGCCCGAGATCGCGGCGGGCGCGCGCGTCAAGGGGAAGGTGGAGCGCCTCGAGAAGTTCGGCGTGTTCGTCTACCTGGCGCCCGGTCGCACCGGACTCGTCCCGCTCAGCGAGACCGGCGTCGAGAAGGAGGCCGATCTCAGGAAAGCGTTCCCCGTCGGCGGAGAGGTCGAAGTGGCCGTCATCGAGGTGGACTCCGCCACCCGGCGGATACGCCTGAGCCGCAGGGCGGTCCTCGAGGCCGAGGAGAAAAGCGAGGCCAAGGAATACGCGGACCGGCAGGAGGGCCCGCAGTCCGAAGCCTTCGGCGCGTCCCTCGCCGACAAGCTCCGCTCGGCGCTCAAGAAGTAGCGGGGGGACGGGCGCTCGATTCTCGCCGCGAGGCAAGAAACCTCGCCCCGACCCGCCTTTTTTGGAGCCCCTCGAGCGCCGCCCCCCCTGGCCGCCGAATCTGCTTGCATCCGCGCCCCTCCGAGCGTACAAGCTAGTTAGATCCGCAAAACGGAGGGGCTAGCCATGTGGAAGAGGCTGGTCGTGTCCCTCGCAGGCGGAGTGCTTCTGCTCCCGGCCCTGGCGGCGGAACCCGGGCGGCCCGTCCTGGCCGGGGAAGCCCTCCGACCCTCTGCAGAAGAGTGGTGCCCCGAAGGGGCAGTGCCAAGCCCGGACAGCGACTGCATCACCCCTCCCGTGCTGATCTACGCGGCCTACCCAGCCTACCCTGAGCTTGCCCTGAGAGGGCGCATCACGGGGAAGGTGGAGGTCGAGGCGGTGGTCAGTGAGAGCGGGAAGGTAGCGGAGGTTCGTGTCGTCAAGCCCAACCGACTGTTCACGGAGGCCGCGGTGTCCGCCGTCGAGAAGCGGACCTACAAGCCGGCCTACCGGCGCGGCGAACCCGTAGCCGTCTGCGTCCCGATCGTGGTCAAGTTCGATCTGTCCCCTCCCGGCTGGCGGCCCACCGTGGGAGCCGCCTCGGGAGGCACCGAGACGGTCACGGTGACGCCGTGGGGTCTGGAACCCCCCTTCGACAGCGGCCTGCAGCGGCCGGTGAAGGGACGCGACGCGCAGGGCACCAGGAAGTGAACATCGGTTGAAGAAACGACCCGATCGACGGGGACCGGGCTCCGCGATCGGGTAGCTTCCCGTCCAGACTCTCCGGTTGGCGCTCCGGCGGGACGGGTGTTACGATCCGCGGCCGTCCGTCGGAGATCAGCGATGCCGATCTACGAGTACCGGTGCCGCTCTTGCGGCGAGCACTTCGAGAAGATCGTCATGGGCACGTCCGCGCGCCCGAGCTGCCCCGCGTGCGACGGCCGGAAGGTCCAGCGGCTCCCCTCCGCGTTCGGCATCGGCGGAGGCGGGAAGACCGCGTCCCGCGCCGGCGGAGGCGGAGGCGGAGGCTGCTCCGGCTGCAAGGGCCGTTCCTGCTCCACCTGCCACTGAGTCTCCGGGACGGCCTTTTTCGATAGGAGGGTTTCGCATGCGCGCAGCCGTGATGACGCAGTTCAACCAGCCCTGGGAGATCAAGACGCTGCCCGATCCCAAGCCCGGCGACGGCCAGGTGCTGATCCGGATCGAGGCCAGCGGGATGTGCTATACGGATATCCATGTCCACCACGGCCATTTGCCGCTGAAGCCGCCGGTCGTGCTGGGGCACGAGCCGGTGGGGAAGATCGTCGAGACCGGCCCCGGCGTCACCGATTTCAAGGTCGGGGACCGTGTCGGCGTGTCGTGGATGCAGAAGGGATGCGGCCGCTGCCGGTTCTGCCGGGAGAAGCGCGAGAAGTACTGCCCCGAACAGGTGACCTGGATGCAGGTCGGGGGCGGGAACTCGGAGCTGATGCTCGCGTACGCGTCGGGCTGCACCCTCGTCCCGGAGGGACTGCCGTCCGACGCCGCCGCGCCGATCTTCTGCGCCGGGTTCACGGTTTTCAGCGGGCTCAGGAACGCGGACCCGCGACCCGGCGAACGGGTCGCCGTGCTCGGCCTGGGAGGGCTCGGCCACCTGGCGCTCCAGTACGCCAAGGCGCTCGGCCTCGCGACGATCGCGGTGACGAGCACGGAGGGCAAGAGGAAGGACCTGCTCGCGCTCGGCGCCGACGAGGTGGTGGTGACGGGACAGGACGCGGGGAAGGCCCTCCGCGACGCCGGCGGGGCGGACGTGATCCTCGCCACCTCCAACTCGGCCGCGCCCACGGCGCAGATCGTGAAGGGCCTGCGCCCGGAAGGCCGCCTGGTCCTCATGGGTCTCCCGGACGGTCCGGTGCCGATCTCCGTGATGGACATCCTGCTCAGCCAGTGCCGGGTGATCGGGAGCACCCAGAACCGGCGCCGCGACCTGGTCGAGGCCCTCGACCTCGCCGCCGCCGGCAAGGTCAAACCGGTGCTGGAGCACTATCCGATCGACCGGGTGAACGAGGTGCGCGACCGGCTGGCAGCCGGGAAGGTCCGCTACAGGGCCGTGCTGTCGCACGGCAACTAGGATCGCCCCCGGCCCCCGTCACCCGGGGGCGATTGCCTCCACCCCTTTCGGAACCTAGATTCGCCGGCAGGGCGGGGACGACCCCGAGCCGTCTCCGCCTGCCGGCGGGAAGGAGGTTTCCGATGCTGGGCCTGGGCATCTTCCTCATGGTGGTCGCGGGCGTCGTGTCGTTGGTCGGGACCATCATGTTCGCCGTCGCGGCGTTCCGAGTGAGCCTCTTGTGGGGCCTCCTCGTGCTATTCGTTCCCTTCGCGGGGCTGGTCTTCCTCGTGAAGTTCTGGCCGCAGGCGAAGCGCGGTTTCCTGATCGGCCTGGCCGGCTCCGGGCTCGCCGTCGTCGCGTACCTCGTGCTCAGCGTCGGGATCGCGTCCACGGTGAAGGCCCCATTCGGTCAGCTCGCCGCCCAGGCGGCCGCGGGGAAGAATCAGCCGCAGCCGGCGACCCGTCCTGCCGTGGGGGAGCCGGCGCCCGCGACATTGCCGGGGGTTCGGGCCGCGGAGGCCCGGCCCGTCGCGGTACGGCGCGCGCTTCCCGAGTTGCCACTCGATCCCGTCGATCCCGGAGAGGTGACGCCGCGGGACCTTCCGCGCCACGTCGGTGAGGAGCTGCGGTTCGTGGAGAAGGCGGGAGGCTCGGTCTGGGGCAAGCTGGTCTCCGTGAAGCCGGGTTCGCTGACGATCGAGCGTCGCCTTCACGGCGGGTCGGTGCAGTACGATCTCCCTCTCGCGGACATCCGCCAGGTGCGAACGCCCGAGTAGCGCCGCTCCGGTCCCGGCCTTCGGGCGGGGGAGAGACGCCGCCTAGCACAGGACGCGCTGCCCCCTCTCCATCTCCAGCAACCATCGCTTCCGCCAGAGGCCCCCGCCGTACCCCGTGAGGCTGCCATTCGATCCCACGACGCGATGGCAGGGGATGAGGATCGCGATACGGTTGTCCCCGTTGGCGCGCGCCACCGCGCGCACGGCATCCGGCATCCCGATCAGGCGGGCCTGCTCGCCGTAGGAGCGCGTCTCGCCGTAGGGGATCGTCCGGAGCATCGCCCAGACCCTCTGCTGGAACTCCGTTCCGGCGGCGTCCAGGGGCACGGTGAAGGTTCGGAGCGCGCCGGCGAAGTACCGGTCCAGCTCCTCCGACACACGCGCGAAGAAGGGGCTGGTCCCGGGCAGGAGCGCCGCCTTCAAGAGCCGCTTCACCCTTGTGAGCTGGGTCGGCAACATCCGCCGGTCGGCGAACTCGAGCAGGCAGATTCCCTTCTCCGTCGCGCCGGCCAGCATCGGGCCGATCGGTGTCGGGATTCGCGTCACCTTGACCAGCGCCCCGTCGCGGGCCCCGGAGGGCACCACGCCGGCGAGCTTCTTGAACGCGTCGCTGAAGGCGCTCGTGGACTCCCAGCCCGCGGCGAACGCGGCGTCGATCGTCCGGTCGCCATGGGCGATCCGCCCGAACGCCGCCCCGACGCGCAGGGCGCGGAGGTAGGAGTGGAACGTGAACCCGTGGTGCTTCTTGAACCAGCGCCTGAGCGAGACGGGATCGACCCCGCGCGTGCGGATCTCCGCGTCCTTGAAACGGAGCGCCGGGTCGCGCTCGATCTCGTCGAGGAGCGCCCTGATCCCGGCGGGCGGCGCGCCGCGGGCCTCGAGCGGGTGGCAGACCCGGCAGGGGCGGTAGCCCGCGAGGAGCGCCTCCCGAGCGTCGGTGAAGAAGACCACGTTCTCCCGCCTCGGCTTTCGGGCGGTGCAGACGGAGCGGCAGAAGATCCCGGTGGTCCGTACCCCCGTGACGAAGACCCCGTCGTACTCCGGGTCCTTCCGCACCAGCGCGCGATACATCGTCTCGTCGTCGGGCAGCGTTCGTGGGCTCATGACACGAGAGGATACCGGCTAGGGGAACCGGGGCAACCGGGATTTGGACGGGGAATTCGCTCGGCGGGAGCCCGCCGTCAGGGTGCCGCGGCGAGGACCCGCGGTCGTTTGAACGTCACCGGCGAATGAAGATCCTGGGGCGCGCTCCCCGGATTCGCGCGCCCCAGGAACGGAAGGCGAGGCCTAGATGGGATCCCCGCAGAAGCGGGGATCTTCGGAGCACTGAGCGCAAAGCGTGTGGAAAGGCGGTCCGTGCCTTTCTCTCTTCGGGGCAACGATGAACTTCATGCAAACCCTCCTCCGGCGGTCGGAAAAGCTCCTGCACCGCTCCGGGGACACGGAGTGCCCGCCGACCGCCGCGAAACGACGGCCTGAATATACGCCGAGGCGAGCAACGTGAGCATGGGAAAAAAACGGCCCGCCCGGCC
>JBGQAU010000006.1:0-58491 GCA_041494445.1 Acidobacteriota bacterium
CCGTCAGCGAGGGCCCGCAGACAGCGGTGTCGCAACCCTCATCGATAACCCCGTCGCAGTTGTTGTCCTTGCCGTCGCAAACCTCCGTGGCTCCGGGGTGGACCGACGGATCCCCGTCGTTGCAATCCCCGCCGGCCGCCACGTACCCCGTCGGTGCCGTGCACGCCTGGACCGTCACCGCGGAGTTCCCGTACCCGTCACCGTCCGCGTCCTGGTAGAACGTCAGTAGCACCCCGTTGTCCACCGCCCCGTTACAGTCGTTGTCGATCCCGTCGCACACTTCCGGCGTCGGGGTCCCCGGCAGGCAGGAATCCTGCACGGCTCCGCCCACGCAGCTCGTCACGCCGGTCGAGGCGCAAGCCCCCACGCCGCAGCTCGTCGCCACCGGGACGTACCCCTCGTCGGTCGACCCATTGCAGTTGTCGTCGATGCCGTTGCAGTTCGCGTCCGACGCCCCAGGGTGGACCGCCGGATTCGTATCGTCGCAGTCCCCGCCCACCGCGGCGTACCCCGTGGGCGCCCCGCACTCCAGCTGCGTCAGCGCGGAGTTCCCGTACCCGTCTTGGTCCACGTCCCGGTACCAAATCTGCGGAATGCACTCGAGCCGGATCGTCGCCCATCCGAAGTACGGGTAGACCAGGGTGCTCGTGGGCAGCAGGTCGGCGTCCCGGACGTAGATGTTGAACGTGTCGTCGATGATGTCGATCGTTCCCAGATCGTACTCCGCATGGGCCTCGTCGCCTCCCGCCCCACCCACGGTATCGACATGGAACGCCTTCGGCGCGTCGGGCTGGAAGCCGTAGAAGTAGCGCATGTCACGGCCGGCCGCGTGCGTGTACAGCTTTCCGTACATGCGGTACGGGCCGTTCTGGATGCCGATCGCATAGAACCTCATCACGGGCAGGCCGTAGTCCTCTTCGTTGTCCCCTGCGAACACCGTGGGATATGTGCGGAACGGAGACAAGAACTCGGTCCACTGGCCATCCGTGTCGCTCAGCGCGCCGGAGTCCGTCGTGGTGGCGAGCACCGGATCCTGGTGGTTGTCCTCCCAGCAATTGATCGTGATCGTCCCGCCCTGCGGCTCCAGCACGTCGAAGGCGTTGCTCGTCCCGCTCGCCGCCCCGTCGGTCGCCGTGAGGGTCACTCCCGTGGTGGACGTCGCGATCGCCACGTTCCCGGCCCAGACGCCCGCCGTGAAGGATCCCGTGGCGGTCGGGGCGACCGTCCCCGTGGTATCGCTCAATTGAGCCGGTCCCGCGTAGGTCGTGAACACCCGTCCGTCCTGGTCGTACGCCGTGATCCGGACCCCGAACGGCAATCCCGCGTACACCGCCCCCGCGATCGTGTCGAAACCGAAGTGATCGAGGACGGGCGTGTACACCTCCACCGACCCGTAGCCCGTCACGGCGCCGCAGGAAGCGGCGACGTTATTCGTGAAGACACCCGGAGTCGTCCCCGCGGTGAAGAGTCCGTTCGAGTCGATCGTCCCGCCGGCGGTCGCCGCCCACGAGTAGCTGAGGCCCGGGATCGCGTTGTTGCTCGCATCGTAGCCCTGCGCCGTGAACGGCTGGGTCCCCCCGGCGGGAACCCTGACCGACGCCGGCGTGACCACGACGTGGTCGAGCGGTCCGGTCAACTGGTGCACGACCTGCGCCGACCCGGCGAATTGGGGCACGTCGATCAGCGTCTCCGCGATCCCGCTCGCGTTGTCGGTGAACACGTAGAACTGGGTCGGGATGTCCGTCGTCCCCGTCAGGGTCGTCGTCAGATCCCGCGTCACCGTATCGTAGTCGCTGGTCGAAATGTCCGAAGTCCGCGTCGCCCGGACGTACCGGCAGGCGTCGTCCATCGTCACGTAGCGCGGGCTGTAGCTCGCCAGATTGCTCGTGATCCCGGTCAGGATGCTCTGCCAGTTGCTCGGGGCGGTCGTCTGAATGTAGTAGTCGTGGGTGAAAAGCGTGGCCAGGGCCATGCTGTCGAACGCTCGCTCGACCTGCTGCGTTCCACGCTGGACGCTGTACGCGACGTCGTTGCTCGGAAGCCACTGGATTCCGGTTCCGTCCCGGATCTCGGTGATGCAATTGAAGAAATCATTGGCCAACTCGGGATGCCCGGGAATGCTCAGATAGTCCGCGTACCAGACGGGGAGCGAGCCTTCGGAGGACCCGGTCTCGTACAACCGATAGGGGCCCAGCTGGAGCCAGGGCGAACCCCAGTGTTGGCCGGGCACCATGTGCGTGCCGACGAACTCCACGCCCCAACCCTGCAAACCCGCGAATACGTTCGTCCCGAACTCGTAGGTTTGTGGGACGACGAACTTCGCGATCGGAATCTGGTGCGCCTGGTGCCACGCCGTGGCCTCGGCGAAATACTGCGCGACGGTCGCGTCGGAGAAATCCGTCTGGTTGGCGTGGTCGTAGTAGAACATGTGGTCCGAGCCGCCCGAGTTGCGGGCATGAACCGAGGCCGTCGCCTGGCCCGCTTGGACCAGCGTCGAAATCGACGCCGCGCTGGTGTCCGACACTTCCTCATAGAACAACCCGAGCCAGGGCTTGAAGCCGAACTGGTTGGCGACCGAAACCCACCACGGGGGGTCCGCCACGTCGTCGACCCGCATGGTCAACAAGTGCGGCAGCCCCTGCATCACGAACGGCCTGCGAGCCGCCCAGACCATCGACCGCCAGACCAGGTCGTCCAGGCCGGACATGGGCCCCTTCACCGACGTCGATATCCAGTTGTAGCTGCCCCATTGCACCGCGCGACCCAGTCCGTAGGCGCGGACCGCCAGGAACGGCTGGCTCGCTGCCGTGACATCGGCCAGGGAGCTCGCCGCGGGCGGCAGCACGACCCCCGCGAGCGTCATGGCGCCGGTGGTGATCGTCTCCCCCACGCTGTGCCGCGCCGTGATGTAGTGCGACCCCGCGGCCGGAGTGAACGTGACGTCGTGGTTCGCGGGAGGCGAGACGTAGCCGAAGCCGAAGATGTCCTGGACGAACTGGTACCGGGGCGCGCTCCCGTTCGGGGAGAGATCGTTGTCGAAATTGACCAATCCGGTGCCGTTGGCGACGGCGCTCGAGATGTACGACTCCTCGGTCGAGTCCAGTTTCGAGTGCGAGATGTCGAGCTGCCGGTGGCCGATGATGATCAGGGCGTAGTCGCCGATCTCGGGCCCCACGGGCGTGGTGGCCACGTCGAGAACCGTGTACGGCACGCCGAAGTTGTCGAGGTACGGCCGGATGAAGTGCTGCGCGTCGGCGTAACTGGCGCTCGCAGAGTTGACCAGCAGCACGGCGTCGGCACGTCGGTCGGCCCAGGCCGGCGGGATGAGAAGCACGGTCGCTAGGAGAACCCCCGCCCAACACCCCTTCAGCATCGCGAACCTCCAGGTGTCGTGGTCCCTTCGGAAGCCAATCCCGATCCCAAACATACATCATTCCGCGAAAGAAACTATCCTGCACGTACGGAGTGGGTTACAGGTTTGTTACTGGTCATCACCCGGCGAGAAAGCCGCGCCGCCGGCGGCTGCGGCGCCGAGCCGGTAGCCGCCGCCATCGGAATCGTCACCGCGAGGAGCAGGGCGACCGCCGGGATGCGCAACGAAAAGTCCGCGAAGCTGAACACGGCGATGGCCACGACCGCGGCGGACGCGGCCGCGCGACCGAGATCCTCTCCACGCCCCGTGGACCCGCCGCCGGGCCGCCGCAATAGCGCCAGGAAGAGAAGGGTCGCTCCGGCCAGGAAAACGATCGGACCTCCCTCGACGAGGGACTCGATCCAATCGTTGTGCGCGTGGTCCCAGCCGCCCACCACGGTGGGAGGCCGGTAGGACTCGAACGCGCTCTCGAAGGTTCCGAGACCGGCGCCGATGGCCCAGTGGTCCGGGATCATTCCCAGGGAGGCCCGCCACACGGGCACCCGGCCGCTCAGCGTCGCGAGGTCGCTGCGCTCGGAAACGAAGCGCTCGCCGGGCGCTCGCACCTGCTGCCACAGGAGCAGGGCGGTCGGGAGCAGGAGCGCGACGGCGATCAGCCATGCGCGGGAGCGACGGAGCGCCGCCCGGTAGGCGAAGAACGCGGTGGACGCCAGCGCGACCGCGAGGCCGCCTCGGGAGTAGGAGAGGATCACGCCGACCCAGATCGCCGCGGCCGCCGCCGCGCCCAGGAGCATCCGCCCGCGGCCCGCCTCGCTCACCCGGAGGAGCCGTTCGCGGAACGGACGCGCCCTCGGCAGGCTCCTTGCGCCGTCGAGCATGAGTCCGAGCGCGAAGGGCAGGGCCATGGCGAGATAGCCGGCGAAGTGATTGCGGTTGATGAAGGTTCCGCTCGCCTCGTCCGCGTAGTACTTCTTCGCGTAGGCGAAGATGTGCTGGTGCCCCGTCAGGTACTCCGCGGCGCCGTAAACGGCCTGGAAGGCGCCGGAGGCGGCGATCGCCCAAGCCGCCTGGCGCAGGTGCGCCGGCGTCCGTAGCGCGACCGCGGCGGCGAGGCCCAGCAGGACGTACGCCATGACGCGCAGGAGAGCGTCCGTCGTCGCCGGCGGCTCGAGGCTCTCGGGCGACCACCCTTTCGGAAGATCCGGGACGACGGCCGAGATCCCCGCGCGCGCGGTCGCGCTTTGCGGCGCGAGGAGCCGCGTCCAGCCGGCGGGGGCGGGGAGGAGCTGGACGACGCCGATCCCGACGAGGATCGCGGCGGGCAGGAGCATCCGCCGGGCGCTCCGGGCCGGCATTCCGGGTTCGCGAGCCGCGACGAGGCACGCCAAGATCGCGAGCGCCGCGGCCGCGATCTCGATCGCGAGGACGGCCCACGGCTCGACGCTGCCGAAAGGGAGTGGGGCAGAGACGAGGAGTGCGAGGAGCGCCCATCTCAGGCCCGAGCGTGCGGTCTCGAGGGACATCGGGCGAGAGTCTACCAGGGAACCCGGGACCGCCGCCGCGGGAGAGCCGCCGGCTTACGCCTGCCCCGCGCGCTGCCGCCCGCGCCGCCACCGCGAGACGGCGGTGTTCGACTCGGGGCGGCCTTGCTCGCCGTAGTGCCGGTAGTACTTATACCGGTAATAGTAGTAGTACCCGCCCGATTCCTGGATGGCGTTGAGGACGGCGCCGATCACGCGGCCCCGAGCCTGGCGAAGGCGTCCCGCCGCCTGGGCGACCGATGTCCGTGAGGTCTTCCCGGCCCGCACCACGATGATCGTCGCCTCCATCCGCGACGAGAGGATCACGCTGTCGGCGACCTGGATGGCGGGCGGCGAGTCCAGGATCACGTGGTCGAAGCGGCCCTCTTCGATCAGCCGCTCCACCAGCGCCTCGAGGCTCGAGGCGCCGAGGAGCTCGCTGGGATTGGGAGGGATCGGCCCGCTGGTGATGGCCAGGAGGTTCGGGACCTCGGTGTCCTGGATCAAGTCCGCGGGCTGCGCGTTGCCGCTCAGGTAGCTCGACAGTCCCGCCGAGTTGGAGATGTGCAGCATCCGGTGGAGGCGGGGCTTCCTGAGGTCGGCGTCCACGAGCAGCACGCGCCGTCCCATCTGGGTCAGGACGATGCCGAGGTTCAGAGCGATCGTGGACTTGCCGTCGCCGGGCTCGGCGGAGGTGACGACGATCGTGCGAGGCGGGCGGTCCGCGGAGGCCAGGAGAAGCGAGGTCCGGAGGTTCTTGAACGCCTCGGCGAAGGCCGAGCGCGGGTCGAGGTGGCTGGCGAGGTCCACGAGCTGGGAGGACGCCCCCGGGCTCTTCTCCGATCCCTCCGTCACGACGCGGAGCGGCTGGAAGAGCGGGACGTACCCCAGCGCGGGCAGGGCCGCGACCCGCTCCAGGTCCTGCTCCGTCTTGACCGTGTTGTCGAGGTGGTCGAGCAGGAACGCCATCCCGACGCCCAGGCCGAGGCCGAACACCACCGAGAGAGCGAGGTTGAGGAGCTTCTTGGGGCGCACGGGACTCCGCGGCGGCTCCGCGCGGTCCACGACGCGGACGTTGCTCGCCCTCGTGTCGGCGAGCCTCTCCGAGGTCGCCGTCTCGCTCTTGCGGGCGACGAGGTCGGACAGGACCTTCCGCCGCGTCTCGATCTCGGTCTTCAAGCTCGCGTACTCGATGCCGTCCCGATTGACGCGCTGGACCTCCTGCTTTTGCGCGTTGACCTGCAGCTCGAGACCGGCGACTTCGCCTCGGACCCGGTCGTAGTCCGCCTTGGCGCCGCCTCTCACCTGGGCGGCGATGTTCTCGGATTCGATGCGGAGGCGGTCCCGGGCGATGTCCAGCTCCTGCTGGAGCTGTTGGAGCGGCGGCCAGTCCGGCTTGAAGCGCTCGGACATCTGGCTGTGCCGGCGCTCGACCTCGGCGTACTGCTGCCTCAGGTTCGAGATGAGCGGGGAGTTCAGGACCTCGGGAAGCGATTCGGGCGCGACGCCCCTGGCCGCCTCGTAGCGCGCCTCGGCCAGGGCGAGCCGGCCCCGGGCGTCCACGTACCGGGTGTTGATGTCCGAGAGCGCCTGCTGGCTGATGTCGCGGGCGCCGTCGCTGACCGACAGGATCTCCTTCCTCTGGCCGTACTCCTGGAGCTTCCGCTCGAGGCCCGCGATCTCCTGCTGGAGCCGCGCGACCTCCTTGGTCAGGAATTCGGTGGCCTGGCTCGTCGTGCTGTACCGGGCGTCGAAGTTGAACTGCTGGTAGGCCTCCGCCACCGCGTTCGCGACGTCCGCCGCGAGGGTCCGGTCGCGGTCGGTGAAGGCGATCTTCACGAGCCGGCTGTTGCGAATGGGCTGGATGGAGAGGTTCTTCTGGATGAAGCTGAGCGCCCGGCGGAGCGGGTCGCCGCCGGGAGCGGGACTCGCGATCATCGAGCGCACCGCGTCGCCCATCCTCTGGATCGGGGACTTCCTCCTCGCGACGAACTCGGGCCGGTTCATCAGGTCGAGCCGCTCGGCGGCGATCCTGATCACCGTCCGGCTCTGCAGGATCTTGTACTGGGTCTGGTAAAAGTCCTGGTACGCGCTGTACGCCGAGTCGACGTTGACGATGTCCTTGAAGCCGAGGATCTCCGGTCCCTGCCGCTCGATCTGCAGCGTCGTGACGGCCTCGTACTCGCGGGTCGCGGAGACCGAGTAGATCAGCGCCGCGGCCACGAAGATGCCGAGGCAGGCGAACACGACGACGCGCCGCGCGACCAGGATCCGCCAGTAGTCGAGCAGGTGGATCGTCTCCTCCCGGCCGTCCTGGGACGCCGCCCCCGGGGGCATGGCCGTGGAGTCGCTGGGATCGTTCATCGTGCCTCCCGCTTCTTCCGCCCGATGGGTGGCCCAACCCCACCCTTACCGCCTCGACGGGCGACGGGCTCGCGTCGTCGCGAAGGTCGGCTCAGTATCCCGAGGATCGACGGAGGCGTCAAGGGTCGCCCCGCCTCCCGCCGTATGTTGTAGTCTTGTCTTCCGGACCCTCGGGGGGAGAAAACGCGATGAAGAAAGCGCTGATCACAGGGATCACGGGCCAGGACGGGTCGTACCTGACCGAGCTCCTGCTCGAGAAGGGGTACGAGGTGCACGGGATCATCCGGCGGGCGAGCACCTTCAACACCGACCGGATCGACCACATCTACCGCGACCCGCACGACGCCGGGACCCGGCTGTTCCTGCACTACGGCGACCTTTCGGACGGGACCGGCGTGAGGCGCGTGCTCGAGAAGGTTCAGCCGGACGAGGTGTACAACCTGGGGGCGCAGTCTCACGTCAAGGTCAGCTTCGAGGCGCCGCTGTACACCGGGGACGTGGTGGGGCTCGGCACGCTCCGCCTCCTCGAGGCGCTGCGCGACCACATGACAGGAAACGGCCGGCAGGTCCGGATCTACCAGGCCGGCTCGTCGGAGATGTTCGGCGCGGCGCCGCCGCCGCAGAGCGAGAAGACCCCGTTCTACCCCCGCAGCCCCTACGCGGTCAGCAAGGTCGCCGCGCACTGGTACGGCGTGAACTACCGCGAGGCGTACGGGATGTTCATCGCCAACGGCATCCTGTTCAACCACGAGTCGCCGCGGCGCGGCGAGACGTTCGTCACCCGCAAGATCACCCGCGCCCTCGGGCGGATCAAGGTGGGGCTCCAGAAGAAGCTGTACCTCGGCAACCTCGACGCGAGGCGCGACTGGGGGTTCGCGGGGGACTACGTCGAGGCGATGTGGCGGATGCTCCAGCGGGACGGGCCGGACGACTACGTGGTGGCCACCGGCGTCGCGCACTCCGTGCGGGAGTACTTCGACGAGGCGTGCGCCTGCTTGGGCCTCGATCCCACGGGGCTCGTGGAGGTGGACCCGCGCTATTTCCGGCCGACCGAGGTGGACCACCTCCTCGGCGACCCGGGCAAGGCCCGGGAGAAGCTGGGCTGGGCGCCGAAGGTGGGCTTCAAGGAGCTGGTCCGGATGATGGCCGATCACGACCTCGAGCTGGCCCGCCAGGAGAAGACCTTGAGGGACGCCGGCCACCGGTTCGTGGCCCGAGGTGAGCGCGGTGAATGAGACGGCGCGGATCTACGTCGCCGGCCACTCGGGCCTCGTGGGCTCCGCCATCGTGCGCCGGCTGCGCGAGGCCGGGTACCGGAACGTCGTCACCCGGGAGCTCGACGAGCTGGACCTGACGCGGCAGGAGCCGACCGAGAGGTTCTTCGCGGAGGCCCGCCCCGAGTACGTGTTCCTCGCGGCGGCGCGGGTCGGGGGGATCCTGGCGAACGACGCGTACCCCGCGGACTTCATCCGGGACAACATCCTGATCGAGATGCACGTCATCCACGCCGCGTGGCGGAACGGAGCGGCGAAGCTGCTGTTCCTCGGGTCCTCGTGCATCTACCCGAAGCTCGCCCCGCAGCCGATGCGCGAGGACGCGCTGCTCACCGGCCCCCTCGAGCCGACCAACGAGGCGTACGCCGTCGCGAAGATCGCCGGGATCACGATGTGCCAGTCGTATCGGCGGCAGCACGGCTTCCACTCGATCTGCCTGATGCCGACCAACCTCTACGGCCCGGGAGACAGCTTCCACCCGGAGAACTCGCACGTGCTTCCCGCGCTGATCCGGAAGTTCCACGCCGCGAAGACGGCCGGGTCCCCCACCGTGACCGTTTGGGGAACGGGGAAGCCGAGGAGGGAGTTCCTGCACGTGGACGACCTCGCCGACGCCACGCTGTACCTGATGGAGCGGTACGACGGCGCCGAGATCGTCAACGTGGGATGCGGGGAAGACCAGACGATCGCGGAGCTCGCCGGGACGGTCCGCGACGTCACGGGCTACCGCGGCGAGATCGTGTACGACGCGTCGAAGCCGGACGGGACTCCGCGAAAGCTCCTCGACGTGTCGAAGCTTTTCGGGCTCGGCTGGCGGCCGCGCATCCCGCTGCGCGAGGGGCTCGCCTCGACCTATCGCTGGTACGTGGAGCACGTCGCGAAAAGCGCGCCGTGACAAGAGAAACCCGGGGCGGCCGGGACTGCACCGGCGGGCCCGAGTTTCAAGGCCTCCTTAGAAGGAGGTCACCTGATAATTACTTCGAGAAGGACGCGGGGTCAAGCACAAAATTGACGACGGTCGACGATCTCTTCGCGGCAGCGTGCCGCATCGGCGGTGCGGATCACGGGGCCGAAGGACTCGCCGGCGTCTCGTCCGTCGCGGAGCCGATGATCAGGCCGACGACCACCGCGGCACCCACCACGATCAACGTCGCGGCGAGCGGGTTGTTCCAGAGCGATGCGAGGGACTTTTTCCGAGGAGCCTTGGCCTCCTCTCCCGCGGCCGCCGATGAGACCGCGAGCTGGATCGCCCGGCGCTCTCCCGCCGCGAGGCGGAGCGGCGAGTCCACCGGGTAGATCCCGCCGTTCGACTCGACCGCGAGATCGTACGCCGCGGGCGGGAGGCCGGCGATCTCGAACCCTCCGTCCGCACCCGTCGTTCCGGAGACGACGATCCTTTGAGTCCGCCGTTCCCCGACGTGAACCCGAGCGCCGGCGAGCGGGGCCCGGGTCGAGGCGGTGACGACCCGGCCGGCCAGCGTGGCGGAAGCGCTCCCCGCGTGCACCGGCACGAAAGGGATCTCGAGCGCGACGACCACTGCCGCCACGATCCACCGGGAGACGGTGCCATGTCGCATCAGAGTGGGCCCTCCTTGGACTGTCACCAATATGGATGATCCGGGTGGGCGGGGTCAAGCGGACGAAGCCGCCGAGATCCGCGGGCTATCCATGAAGACATTGGGCCGGGATTGGGTGGTTGCTGTTGGCGTGTCGTCGGGCTGCTATAGTTCTCGCACCCTCGTGGAGGCGAACGCATGGCGAGCGAGCGCGAGCGACTCAAGGATCTCCTGAAGAAGCACTCCCTGATGTTCGGCGACTTCACGCTGGCTTCCGGCCGGAAGAGCCGCTACTACTTCGACTCGAAGAAGACCACCTTGCTGCCCGAGGGGGCGTACCTCGCGGCGCGCGAGGTCCTGCGGACGCTGCGCGACAACGGCGTGCACGCCGACGCCATCGGCGGTCTCACCCTCGGGGCCGACCCGATCGTCTGCCCCGTGGCCGCGCTGAGCTTCGTCGAGGGGCCGCCGATGCGCGCGTTCATCGTGCGCAAGGAGGCGAAGGACCACGGCACGGGTCGCCGCATCGAGGGGGACGTGCCCGCGGGCTCGAAGGTCGTGATCGTGGACGACGTGGTCACCACCGCCGGCTCGACGCTCAAGGCGATCGACGCCGCGCGCGAGGCGGGGCTCACGGTCGTCGCGGTGGTCTGCATCGTGGACCGCGAGGAGGGGGGGACGGAGAAGCTCTCGTCCTGGCCGTTCTACCCGCTGTTCCGCCGGTCGGAGATCTTCGAAGGCGCGGAGGGGGCTTGACCGACCGGATCCGGCCGGCGCTCCGGATCTACGTGTTCGGCGTGCTGGGGGCGTTTCTCGCTACGGCGCCGTGGACCGCGGTGTGGGACGAGGGAACGTTCTTCCTGGTGTCCTCTTCGGCCGCGTGGGTGAGGAGCGGGTGGTTCCGGGGCGCGGTCAGCGGGCTCGGGATCCTCGACCTGGTCGTGGCGGCCCGGGAGGCGGCTCTGCTCTGGCGCCTGCTGAGGCAGGGGGGCGAGGGAGACGGGGGTTGATGAGCACGGACCCGGTCGTCCTCACGGTTCACGCCGTGGACACCCGCGGGGAGGAGGGGGTGATCGCCGACGCGGCGGCCCTCGTGGACCTGCATTGCCGTGCGGTGCAGGTCGTGACCTCGGTGCTGGTGGCGACGCCGTCGGGCGTGTGCGCGCTCGAGGGGCTCTCGCTGTCGCTGGTCGCGGAACAGTTCGAGTCGCTGGCCGGGAGCGCGCGACCCGCCGCGGCGCGAACCGGGATCCTGCGCGACCCGCTCCAGGTGGAGCTCGTCGCGACGCTCCTCCGCGAGTGCGGCGTCAAGTCACTCGTGGTCGCGCCGGTCGTCCGTGTCGGAGGAACGCGCGTCCTGGACGACGCGACGATCGACGCAACGCGGCGGCTGCTCTTCCCTCTGGCCTCCGTCGTGCTGATCCGGGCGGGGGACCTCCCGATCGTGACGGGGGAGAGGGGGCGCGATCTCGAGGGGATCGAGCGCGGGGCTCGAACGCTCCGCGAGCAGGGGGCGCGGGCGGCGCTGGTGGCGGGAGCCGCCTGGGGCGGCCGCGTGCTCGACGTCCTCGACGAGGGCGGGCCCATCGCCGTTTTCGACGTGTCGAAAGTCATGGCACCGCGCGTGGACGGCGTCGGCGGAGTCCACGCGGCCGCGCTCGCCGCGTTCCTGGCGCGGGGGGAGACGCTGCGGCGCGCCGTGGACGCCTCGCAGCGGTACGTCGCGCTCCGGCTCCAGCGCGTCAGGTAGAAAGAGAACGGGCGGCCTCTCGACCGCCCGGGAGCCGCCGGTCCGGGACAGCTCCATCCATGGGGAGTAAGGAGACGGACATGCCGCGCGATCAGGAGGGAGTGACCGTGCGACGGGGAGGTGGCCTGGAAGGCGTGTGGCTCAGCGTCGAGTGCCTCAACCTGCCGAGCCAGCGGTTCATAAGATGAGACCTTCGGAGAAACGGGAGGACGGGCCGGCCGCGGCGGTCGACCTCCGCGAGCGCGGCCTTGAGCGCCTCGTGATTGGGCACGAGGCGGAGCCCTCGCTCGAACGCGATCACGGCGCGTGTGGTCTTGCCCGCCATCAGGCAAACCTTGCCGAGATTGAGATGGAGGTCGGGATTGTAGGCGTCGAGCTTCGCAGCGCGATTGCACGTCTCGAGCGCCTCCGGGGTCGCCCCCTTCGCCTGCGCGAGAGCGAGCCCGTAGAACGACACGTAACGCATCTGCGGTCGGGCCACGCTGCGCTGCCGTTCGATGACGATCGCCTGCCTGAACTGCTCCACGGCCCCCGCGGGGTTTCCTTCGAAGAGGGCCGCCAGTCCCTTTCTGAAGTGGATCTCGGAGGTTAGCATAGGCATGGTCTCTTGTCCTCGTATTTTGTTCTTCGACGTATGAGATACGTCACACCTGCTTTGCATGCAACAAGATCTTTGCACGTGCGTTAATTTCCAATTTGTAACTATGCATGTTTAATGTAACTAATATGTTTCATGTCTTGAGCAGTCGACGGACTCTCTGGATCGTCGGCCTGGCGGTTCTGAGTGCGGTTTCCTGCCGCGACCGGATCGAGGGGCGCGTCTCCCGAGTTTTGAATTGGGAGCGCGATCCGAGCGCGAAGAACGTGGACCGGATCCGGGAGAGCCTCGCCGATGAGGACGGCCAGGTTCGCGCAGGCGCGCTTGCGGCGCTGGTGAGACTTCGTGTGGCCGACGCCAAGGAGCGCTCCCGCGCGGCGCTCGGCGACCCGGATAGCGCCGTCCGCGCGGCGGCGGTCGAGGGCCTTCTCGATCTCCGGGACTCCGAGGCCGTGCCGGGCCTCGCCCGCGTTGCGGTCGCCGACCCCGACTGGCGCGCGCGTCGTGGCGCCGTCGAGGCCGTCGGAGCGCTCGGAGCCCTAGGGGGCGCGGCGGACGTCCTCCCGGCGCTCGGCGATTCCTCCTCGCAGGTCCGGCTCGCCGCGGTCGAGGCGGTCGCGCGACTCGGGCCGGCGGTCGCGCTCCAGCCCCTCGCGAAGCTCGCCGAAGGGGACGCGTCGTGGGAAGTTCGCGCGGCCGCCGTGGAGGCGCTGGGACGCACGGCGGTGGGGGAGGCGTACGCTTCCCTCGCCGTCGCGACCCGGGATCCGAACGAGTTCGTTCGGGGCGCGGCCGCCGCCGCGCTGCGGAACATGCGCCGCCGCGGCGTGGCGGAGCCGGAGGAGGCCATGCCGTCCCCCGCGGCGCCGGCGCCCCCGGGAGCGGTGCCGCCCGGACGACCGCCGGCGACGGGGCCCTCGAGGCCGGGCGGCGAGGCGCGCCCGTGAGCCCGCGACGCGGCCCGCCGGGTGGATCGGTGTATACTCCCCGCTCCGATTCGACCCGGGTGCGGGGCCGATTGCCCGCGGCCCATCCCGATCCGGCCCGCGAGAGTGAGCGTGGCGCTTCCACATCGATGAGACTCGCGACGACGCGGGAGGGTGGCTTCCGGATCGACCCGGGCGGCGGCGCGGCGGCGCTTGTCGCGGGTCCGGCGGGTGAGGGCTGGGAGGTACGGCAGGGTCCGGAGGGGACCCGCTGGAGCCTCCTCCGGGATCGCTCGTTCCCGGGCGGCTTCGTGCTACGCGACAGCGCGGGCGGCGAGTCGGGGCGCACGACGCGGGAGGCCGACGGTGAGGGTCCGCCGGTCAACCTGCTGGCGCCCGATGGGCGCTTGTTCCGGGTCCGGCGGCGGGCGGCGGACGTCGCGCGATTCGAGCTTTCGGGGTGGGAGGTTCCCGGCGCTTATCTTCTGGCGCGTTCCGACGGGGACGAGTTCGAGATCGCGCGGACCGATGCCGGGCAGAGGCTCGACGTCGCGCCGGAGGTCCTGATCCTGTTCGCGGCCGAGATTCTCGATGCGATCGCGGCCGACGCCCGCGACTGACAGGAAAGCGGAGAGCCGAAAACATGCTTCATGGACAGGGAGGCCCCGGCCCCGGCCCGCGCCGGCGGTCGAGACGACGGGGGCGCGGCCACGGAGGAGGCCCTCCGGCGGCTCCGCCGCAACTCGGAAGATCGCCCGGGGCGCCGCCCGTCGGGACCCCGAGCCTCGAGGTCGGCGGCGTGCTGCACGTGGTCGCCGCCGGGCACGGGTTCCTGCGCTCGTCGAAGGCCGACTTCGACGCCCAAGCGGAGGACCCGCTCGTCCCTCGCGAGATCATCGTGCGGCTCGGTCTCGAGACCGGGGTGGAGATGGAGGGGATCGCGGTGGCCCCGGCCCGGCCGGGACAGCCGCCGTGGGTCGGCGTCGTGAGGACGGTTCACGGGGGAGAGCCCGACGCATGGCGGAAACGGACGCCGTTCCGGAGTCTCGTCGCGGAAGACCCGACCCAGAGGATAAGGCTCGAGTGCGACCCGGCGGACCTCTCGACGCGCGTCGTGGACCTCATCACGCCGATCGGAAAGGGACAGCGCTGCCTGATCGTCGCACCGCCCAAGGCCGGGAAGACCGTCCTGCTTCAGAAGATGGCGCACTCGATCACCACGAACCATCCCGAAATCCACCTGATCGTGCTCCTCGTGGACGAGCGTCCGGAGGAGGTCACGGACATGCGGAGGTCGGTGCGGGGTGAGGTGATCGCGTCGTCCGCCGACGAGCTGGCGAAGAACCACCTCGAGGTCGCCGAGATCGCGATCGAACGCGCCAAGCGACTCGTGGAGGCCGGGCGCGACGCGGTGGTCCTGCTGGACTCGATCACCCGTCTCTCGCGGGCGTACAACACCGAGCAGCGCAGCTCCGGGCGCGTGCTCTCCGGCGGCATCGACGCCCGCACCATGGAGAAGCCCCGGAAGTTCTTCGGCGCGGCGCGGAAGGTGGTCGGCGGCGGGTCCCTCACGGTGATCGGGACCGCGCTGGTGGACACCGGCTCGCGGATGGACGAGGTGATCTTCCAGGAGTTCAAGGGGACCGGGAACATGGAGATCGTGATGGACCGCGGGCTGTTCGACCGCCGGATCTTCCCGGCCATCGACATCTCGAAGAGCGGCACGCGGAAGGAGGAGAAGCTCTTCACTCCGGAAGAGCTGCCGAGGGTCACGCTCCTCCGGCGGGCGCTGGCGTCGCTCAAGGCCGCCGAGGCGATGCAGCTCCTGATCGACCGGCTCTCGCGCTATCCGACCAACAAGGAGTTTCTGGCGAACCTCCTGAGCTGATCTCGCCGTGGTGCGATCCCGCGCCGGGAACTAGATTCTGGACGGGGAGGCCGCATGCGCTGGGGACCCGAGGAGTGGGACATCTTCACCGTCGAGCGCGCGGGGCGCGAGGCCGAGCCCCGGCCCGCGGAGGAATCGCTGCTCGACCTGCTGCGCCGCGTGCCGGGTCGCAGGCTCATGACCGTGGCGGACCTCGGCTGCGGATCGGGACGGCTCCTGCCGTTCCTCGGCCGGCACTTCGGCAGGGTGATCGCCGTGGACTACGCCCCCAGGAGCCTTGCGTTCGCGAGGAGGGTCTCCGCGGGCCAGGACGTGACGTTCCGCCGCCGGGACCTCCGCGACCTCGCTCCCTTCCGCAACTCCCTCGACGTGGCGGTGGCCGTCCGCTCCATCGTGGGGCCGCGCCCCGAGGACGTCGACCGGATCCTTGGCGAGATCCGACGATCTCTGGTCGAAGGAGGGCTGCTCGCGGCGATCGTGCCCGCGTCGCGGAGGGGAATCGCGAAGGTCCCGCTCCGGCTCGCCGGCGACTCGGCCGGGCCCGAGATCCTCGGATTCCACGAGGTCGAGCTGCAGTACAGGCTGAGGCGCGCCGGTTTCCGTGGGGTGAGAATCCGCCGGTTCGAGGACGCCGGCGACGGGCGAGGGTCGCTGCTGTGCACGGCCGCTCGCCGGGCGGACAACTGACCGTGCTCGACATCAGCATCAAGGCCCGCCGGTTCACCGAGTCGGTCATCCGGGAGATGACGCGGCTCTGCCGGATCCACGACGCCGTCAATCTCGCCCAGGGCTTTCCGGACTTCCCGGCCCCCGCGGAGATCAAGGAGGCCGCCCGCCGCGCGATCGCGGAGGACGTGAACCAGTACGCGATCACCTGGGGGGCGCCCTCGCTTCGCGCGGCCATCGCCGAGAAGTACGCGCGCCGATACGGCATGGCCGTCGATCCCGCACGCGAGATCACCGTCACCTGCGGGTCCACGGAGGCGATGATCGCCTCGATCCTCGCCGTGCTCGACCCGGGGGACGAGATGGTGGTGTTCGAGCCGTTCTACGAGAACTACGGCCCGGACGCGATCCTGGCGGGAGCGGTGCCGCGCTTCGTGGGCCTGAAGCCGCCGGACTGGAGCTTCGACCCCGACGAGCTGGCGGCGGCGTTCAACGAAAGGACGCGCGGGATCGTGCTGAACTCGCCGAACAATCCCACGGGCAAGGTGTTCTCGCGCGAGGAGCTCCTGGCGATCGCCGACCTCTGCCGGAAGTGGGACGTGGTGGCGTTCAGCGACGAGATCTACGAGCACATCCTGTACGACGGCGCGGAGCACCTGCCGATCGCGACGCTCCCCGGCATGGCGGACCGCACGGTCACGATCAACGCCCTCTCGAAGACCTACTCGGTGACCGGGTGGAGGGTCGGCTGGGCGATCGCGAGCCCCACGCTCACGTCGGGCATCCGCAAGGTCCACGACTTTCTGACCGTCGGCGCCCCCGCGCCGCTCCAGGAGGCGGGAACGGTGGCGCTGGCGCTGCCGGACGACTACTACCGGAACCTGGCGGAGGCGTACCGGGCCCGGCGGGACCTCCTGATCGCGGGGCTCGAGGACGTGGGCTTCGACTGCACGATTCCTCGCGGGGCGTACTACGTCCTCGCCGACGCGAGGAGCCTCGGGGTTTCGGACGACGCGGCGTTCGCGCGGCGCCTCGTCGAGGAGGTGCGCGTCGGGTGCGTCCCGGGATCGTCGTTCTTCTCCGAGCCCGAGCGGGGGCGGAGCATCGTGCGCTTCTCGTTTTGCAAGCGGGAGGAGACGCTCCGCGAGGCGCTGCGCCGACTCGAGGAAGGCCTGGCGAACTGACGCTGCCACTCCGGGCGCCGCGTTCTAGCCCACGAGCACCGCGCCGCCGTTGACGTTCAGGACCTCGCCGGTCACGAACGACGCCAGGTCGGAGGCGAGGAACGCCACGGCGCCGGCGATCTCCTCGGGGCGGGCCACCCGCCCGAGCGGTATCGAGGCGAGGATCGCCTCGCGCTCGGGGCCGAGGAGCGACTCTTGGCTCATGTCGGTCGCGACCCAGCCCGGCGCGACGCAGTTGACCGTGATCCCGTGCGGGGCCAACTCCACCGCAAGCGACTTGGTGAACGAGATCACCGCCCCCTTGCTCGCCGCGTAGTGCGAGTGAAATGCCTCGCCCCGCTGCCCGGCGGTGCTCGAGATGTTGACGATCCGGCCCGAGCGCGCGTTCTTCATGAACGGGACCGCGGCGCGCGTGCAGAGGAACGTCCCGGTCAGGTTGATCGAGAGCATCTCCTCCCACTCGGTGTCGGTCATCTCGTCCACCGGGGATCCCTTCCAGATCCCGGCGTTGTTCACCAGGATGTCGATTCCGCCCAGGCGGTGCACGGTCTCGTCCACGAGCATCTCGGCGTCGGCGGGCCGGGCGACGTCGGCCGCGAGAGCGAACGCCTCGCCGCCGGCGTTCTCGATCTCCTCGACGGCGAGCTCGGCCGACGGCGACTCGACCCGGTAGTTCACGCAGACCCGAGCACCGGCGCGGGCGAGGGCGAGGCAGCACGCCCGGCCGATCCCGCGCGAGCCTCCGGTGACGAGGGCGGACTTTCCGGTGAGGTCGATCATGGATGCCTCCTGGCGGAGCGGTTGGGAGCGCGCGCTCGCGCGGCCCCGTCCTGCGCCCGGTCGGGGAGCAGCGCGAGCTGGCCGCAGGCGGCCCGCGCCGTGAGCCCCCGGCTCCACCTGATGCCGACGGGGACGCCCCTCGCGAGGAGCCGATCGCGGATCGCCTCGACGCGGGCCTTCGGCGGCGGGACGTAGTCGAGCCAGCCCGGGACGGGGTTGAACGGGATGAGGTTGAGCTTCGCTCCGTGTCGCCGCACGATCCGCGCGAGGCGGTCGATGTCCGCCTCGGTATCGTTGACGCCGCGGAGCAGCACGTACTCGAACGTGAAACGGTCGCCGGTCGCGCTCGCGAAGGCGCGGCACGCATCGAGGAGCCGGGCCAGCGGGTACTTCCGGTTGACCGGCATGAGCCGGTCGCGCACCTCGTCGGTCGTGGCGTTGAGGGAGACGGCGAGCCGCGGGCGCGTCGGCTCCGACGCGAGCCGCTCGATCCCGGGGACGAGGCCGGCGGTGGACACGGTGACGCGCCGGTGGGACACGCCGAACCCCTCCGGGTCCGTGAGGAGCCGCACCGCGGCCATCACGGCGTCGTAATTGTGCAGCGGTTCCCCCATTCCCATGAAGACCACGTTGAACGGGACGCCGCCGAGGCCGCGGTCCTCCTGGATCAGCGCCACCTGCCCCGCGATCTCGCCCGCGAGGAGGTGGCGGCCGAGCCCCATCCGCCCGGTGAGGCAGAAGTCGCAGTCGAGGGCGCACCCGAGCTGGCTGGAGAGACAGATGGTGGAGCGGCCGCGGTGCACCATGTGCACCGCCTCGACCTCCCCGCCTCCGGCCAGAGCGATCCGGTACTTGACCGTGCCGTCCTTCGCCTCCACCCGGCCCGCGATGGATCCGGGCTCCACCCGGGCGGCCGCGGCCAGTCGGCCCCGGAGCCGGCGGGGGAGGTCGGTCCACTCCGCCGGATCGTAGCGGCGGAAGCGGTAGAGCCAGCGGTGGACCTGTCCCGCATGGAAGGGCTCGGCGCCGTGCTCCCGGAGGAGCGCTGCCAGCGCCTCGCGCTCGAGGCCGTACAGGTTGGGAAGGGAGGGAGTGCCGGGACGGGCCATCGCCGCGAGTCTACCCGAGATCCACCGTCCTTGACAGCCTCGGACCCCGGCGCTACGGTGGCCCGCAGCACGGTTCGAGGTGACACGGGTGAAGAAAGAGAACTGGGCCTACCTGGCCGGAGGAACCCTGCTCGGCGCGCTGATCGGGTACGGCGTCTACGACTTCGCGGGACGCCCGGCGTCGAGCGTCTCCCACGAGTCGGAAGCTTCCGCGGCGCCCGCGGAGGAGGCCCCGCTTCCCGCCGGCGCCCTCGCCCCTTCGGCCGGTCCTTCTCTCGAGGAGATCGCGAACCTGGAACGGCGGGTCCAAGCGGAACCGAAGAACGCGGAAGCGTTGAAGCACCTCGGCAACCTGATGTACGACGCGGCCAGGTGGACGGAGGCGCTCGGCTACTACCGGCGGGCGCTGGATGCCGGACCGCAGGACGCGAACGTCCTCACCGACGCCGGCATCTGCTACCGGCAGCTCCGGCGTCCCGAGGAAGCGTTAGAGCTCTTCCGGCGCGCGCAGGAGGCGGATCCAGGGCACTGGCAATCGCTGTTCAACGCGGCGGTGGTCGCAGGGTTCGACCTGCGCCGGTTCGACGCGGCCGACGAGGCGGTACGCAAGCTCGAGAAGATCAACCCCGGAGCGCCGGGCCTCGAAAGGCTCCGCCAGGACCTGGCTCGTACGAGGGCCGGGCCGGGAGCGGCGTCGTGATCCGGCGGCTCTTCGTCCTTCTCCTGGCCGTGTTCGGCGCGTGGTGGTGGGTTCGCCGCCTCGCGGGCGATCTCGCCGCCGTGGGCCCCGCGCATCGCTATGCCGTCCCGCGGTTCGAGGGCGCGATGGTCCGGGACCGGATCTGCCAGACGTTCCTGCCGAAGTCCCGCGCCCTCATCGTCCGTCACGGCGAGGAGGAGCACTTCTTCTGCTCCGAAGCCTGCCGGGCGGCGTTTCTCTCGCGCCGGCGGGCCGCTCGCTGATCCTGGCTCCCCGACTGGCCGATCCCTCTCCGGAACCTATATTTGCCCCCGCCGGCGGCGGTGTGCCGGAACGGGGTCGCCCATGGATCGCCAGCAGATCGACCAGCTTCACGAGAAGGCCTCCGAGCATTACTTGCGCGGCGAGTTCCGCGACGCTCTTGAAGCCTGGGAATCGCTCCTCACCATCGATCCCGGAGACGAGCAGGCGATGGAGGGGGTGCGGCTCGCCGCGCTGCTCGCCGATGGGACCGAGCCTCCGGCGCCGCCCGCGCCCCCCCTGCCGTCGATCGATCCCGCCGACCTCCAGAAGCGTCTCGACGAGGTGGACGCGCACATCGAGGCCGGGGACCTCAAGGGGGCGGTGGACGTGGCGGAGAGGCTCGCGGCCGAGCTCCCGTTCGACCCCGCGGCGATCGAGGCGAGGGACCGAGCGCGCCGCGCGCTCGAGACCGAGCCCTTCCTCGAGGAACAGCTGGCGCGCGCCAAGGCGGAGCTCGTGGCCGGGCGGGCCGGCGCCGCGGCGCTCGCGTGCCGCAGCATCCTCTCCATCGATCCCCAGCACTTCGAGGCGGCGAGCCTGCTGCGCCGGTGCGAAGGCGCCCCCGAGGGGGGCGATCCCCTCGACGAGGGCCTGAAGGTCCTCGACACGCTCGCGATTCGCCTCGACGGCGCGAAACAAGTCGTGGAGGCATTCCCTCGGCCGCGCCCGGCGGCGGAGCCGCCGGTCACGATGGCCCCTCCCGCGCCGGTGGCGCCGCCCGCCCATGCGACGGCGGCGGCGAGCGACGCCAAGGGGCCAGGTCCGCTGAGTCCGCCCACGCAGAGCGCCGCGGCGGACGAGCTCCGTCGCCGTGTCGACGACCTTCTTGCAGAAGCCAGGCGCGAGGCAGCCGCCGATCGGATCGACGAGGCGCTGGGGATCCTCTCCCGCGTTTTCATCCTCGACGAGCAGAACCAGAAGGCGCTGACGCTCGAGCAGGATCTCCGCACGGCCCAGGGGAAGTCGAGCCGCGATGCCGACGCATGGCTCCAGGAGGCCGTCCAGGATTTCGAGGCGGGCAGGATCGAGGAGGCGCGGGACCTCTTCCTGAAGGTCCTGAGGAGGTATCCCGGCCACCTCGAGGCGGTGGACTACCTCGAGAGGATCGACTCCGCAGAGGCGCGGAAGGAGGAGGGAGCGGCGGCCGCGGGCTACAAGCCGGTGTTCCGAGGCGAGGACCTGCTCGCCGGCGGCGAGGCGCCCTCAGGGCCCCGGACGATGACCGCGGAGCCGGGCACGTGCGCGATTCCCCTCGAGCGTGGAACCGGCCAGGCGGAGAACGCGCCCCAGGCTGACCACGCCGGGCCCTGGACTCTCGAGGAGTCGGGAATCGTGGGCCGGGCGCCGGCCGCGCCGGCCGTCGCCGCGTCGACGCCGTTCTCGCTTCCCTGGCCGCTCGTCGGAGGCCTGGCCGCAGTCGTGGTCGTCGCTGCGATCGCCGGGATCGCGTGGCAGGTCCCCAAGCTGTTCCATGCCCGGAGCGCTCACACCGTGCCGGCCGCGCAGCTCGGCGCTCCGGCGGCGCCGGGTCCCGCGCGCCGGCCGGCCGCCGCGGCGCCCGATACCGTGTATCCTCCTGCCGCGAAGAGCGCACCCGAGGCGATGGCCCGCGCGAAGGCCGCGATGGACTCCGGCGCGTACGCTGCGGCCGTCATCGCGTACAACGAGGCGCTGACGCTCGACCCCAGTCTCGAGGAGGCGCGCGCGGGCCTGATGCAGGCGGGCGATCGCTACAAGGTCCAGAAGGCCGACCGCGACCAGATCGACCGCGCGAAAATCGCGTTCGAGGAGGGGGAGTACACCCCGACCCTGAAGATCCTGTACCGGCTGCCCGAGGGTCGTTACGCGGCCGAGGTCGAGCGCTACAAGGTCAACGCCTGGTACAACCTCGGCCTCGTATCCCTCCGCGCGGGAAACTGCAAGGAAGCTCAGGAGAGCTTCGACGAGGCGCTAGGGCTCCGCCCCGGCGAGACGGACATCCGCCGGGCGAAGGGCCTCGCTCAAAAATACCAGGCGGCCGCCAAGGACCGCGCGTTCTACGATGCCGCCGAGGCGATTCCGTTCCGCAGGATCAACGAGTAGAGCGTCTCCGCCTAGTGCCGGAAGTGGCGCCGGCCGGTGAACACCATCGCCATGCCGTGCTCGTCGGCCGCCGCGATCACTTCGGGGTCGCGGATCGAACCCCCGGGCTGGATCACCGCGGTCACGCCCGCCTGGGCGGCCACGTCCAGACCGTCGCGGAACGGGAAGAACGCGTCGGACGCCACCACGGCGCCCCGGAGCGTCAGGCGCGCCTTCTGGACCCCGAGGCGCGCCGAGTCCACCCGGCTCATCTGGCCCGCGCCGATCCCCACCGTGCGGTCCGCGAGGGCGTAAACGATCGCGTTCGACTTGACGGCCCGGACCACGGTCCAGGCGAACTCCAGCGCCTTCCACTCCTGGTCGCCGGGCGGGCGGCGCGTCACCACCTTCGCCTCGAGGACCGGATCGGGGTCGTCGTCCCAGCCCTGCACGAGCAGGCCCCCGTTCACGCGGCGGAGGTCGAAGCCGGAGCGGGCGTACCCGGAGAGGCCGCCGCACTGCAGGAGCCTGAGGTTCTTCTTCCGCGCGAGCACCTCCCTGGCGCCCTCCTCGAACCCTGGCGCGATCACCCCTTCGTAGAACGCCTCGGCGATCGCCTCGGCGGCCGCGCGGTCCACGGGCAGGTTGAGCGCGATCACGCCGCCGAACGCGCTCTCCGGGTCGCACTCGAGCGCCTTGCGGAACGCGTCGGCCCCGCCCCGTCCCAGGGCGACGCCGCACGGGTTGCCGTGCTTGATGATCGCGCAAGCCTCGTTCCGGAAGGCCGCCGCGAGGGTCAGAGCGCCGTCGAAGTCCAGGAGGTTGTTGAACGAGAGCGGCTTTCCCTGGAGCTGGACCGCGCGGCTGACAGATGGGCCGGTCGCCAGCGGATCCCGATAGAAGGCGGCGCTCTGGTGCGGGTTCTCGCCGTACACCAGGTCGAGCGACTTGAAGAACGCGAGCTCGAGTTTTTCCGGGAACCCCCCGCCGTCCGCCGCGGGCACCTCCCCCCGCGGGCCGATCCGGCTGAGGTAGGCCGAGACCGCGGCGTCGTAGGCGCAGGTGTGGCGGAACGCCTTGACCGCCAGCGAGAGTCGGGTCTCGGAGGAGAGGCCGCCGCTTTCCCGGATCTCCTCGATCACCGCCCCGTAGTCCGCCGGGTCCACCACCACCCCGACGTGGGCGAAGTTCTTGGCCGCGGCGCGGACCATCGTGGGCCCGCCGACGTCGATCATCTCCACCGCCTCGGCGAGACCGATCCCTTCGATGGAGGCGGTCTTCTCGAACGGGTAGAGGTTGGCCACGACCAGGTCGATCGGGTCGATCCCGGAGCGCTTCAGGTCCTCCATGTGCCGGGCGTCGGACCGGATGGCGAGGATCCCCGCGTGGATCCTCGGGTGCAGCGTCTTGACGCGGCCGTCCAGCATCTCGGGAAAGCCGGTCCGCTCGGACACCCGCACCACCGGGACGCCGTTCTCCTTGAGAAGCCGTGAGGTCCCTCCGGTGGAGAGGATCTCGATGCCGGCGGAATCGAGGTCCCGGCAGAAGGGGACGATGCCTTCCTTGTCGAAGGCGCTCACGAGGGCTCGGCGGATCGGTTCGACCATCACGGGTTCCTTTCTCTCCGATCCCCGTCCTCGCGCGGAGCGGCCCGCGGCCCGGGGTACGGGATGCGCCCGACGTCTCCGTGGGCCGTGCGCCACGCCGCGAGCCATGCCCTCGCGATGTCGGTCACGGTCCGCGAGTAGGAGAGGGATGCCACGGCGAACGGGACGGAACGGTCGTCGAAGGCCGCGGGGGCGGGAGGTGTTCCGGCGGCGGCGTAGGCGCGCTCCAGGTTCGGGAACTCCTTCCGCGCTCGATCGAGGACGCGGCGGGCGAACCCGCGGAAGTCGCCACGCGCCAGGTCCTCGTCATCGTAGCCGTAGAACACCTGCGGGATCCTGGGACGGCGCGACTCGCAGAACGCGGCGAAGTCGGCATAACGCGCGGCCCCCTCCGCTCCCGCGGCCGCGGGGGGGAACCCCGCGTCGGCGACCGAGCGGGCGAGGGCGCCGAAGGACCTCGCGACCCCGTCGAACCCCGCCGCGGACTCGACCGAGCGGACGAGCGCCGCGGCGCGGGTCGCGATCTCCAGGTCGAGCGTCCCGCCCTGCCACGGAGGCCGGCGGGCGGTTTCGTCCTCCCCGTTCATCGGCTCGAGCATGCCGCGAAGCAGCGGTTCGCGGTGGTGCTCGAGGGCGAGGCGGAGCGACGCGGGCATCAGCCGAATCGCCTCGTCGGCCATCTGGGCACGGGTGCGCGGCGTCCAGGCGGCCGCCGGCGCGACCGGGAGCGCGAGCAGGACGGCGAGCGTCAGAGGTCGGAGCGGCGTCATGCGGGCGGAAGTTTACCAGATCGGGACCGTGTCGAGGCCCGGTCCCGAGCGCCCGTCGTACCGCTTTCCCGGGCTACTTCTTCGGGTTCTCTTCCGTCTGCCCTGCGGGGAGCCGCTCGATCGTGGGACTGGGCGGTCTCGGCGGCTGCGGCGAAGGGGCGGCGGTCGCCGGGGCCGGGGCGGGAGGTGAAGCGGGAGGCGCCGGCTGGGCGGCGGGCGGGCTCGCGGGAGCGGGGCGCGGCGGCCGTGGCGAGGGGGTGGCGGGCTTCGGCGGCGGCGGCGAGGGGGCGGCGGTCGCCGGGGCCGGCGCGGGAGGGGAAGGGGGAGCGGCCGGCTGGGCAGCCGGCGGGCTCGCGGGAGCGGGGCGCGGCGGCTGCGGCGGGCCGGACGTCACCGGCAGGAGCGGGAGGCCCATCGCGCCGGACTGTCCCGCGTAGTTCAGTAGCTTCACCACGAGCATCCGATCGTTGCTCACCACTTGCGGGTTGAACTTCGGGTCCCCCATCCTCGGGTCGAGGGTCAGGGCGGTGCTGTACTCACCCACGGCGGCGTCGTAATCGCCCTGACTCTCGTAGATGGTGCCGAGGTCGTAGTGCGCGTAGGCATCGTTCCCGTCGATGGAGAGGGCGCGCTTGTACGCGGCACGCGCCGCCGACTTCCGGCCGGCCGCGCGGTGCAGGGTGCCCAGGTTCACCCAGAGCGTCGATTTCTTGGAATCGAGCCTAAGCGCGGCCCGCTGGTACTGGATGGCATCCTCGTAATAGCCGCGTCGGCCCAGGAGGACCGCGAAGTCGTTGAGGTCGCCCGCGGTCGCGCCGCCCCGGTCCACGAGGCCGAGGTAGCTCTTGACGGCCGGATCGCTCGCGATCTGGCTCGTCCCGAGACGCGCCCCGATCTTGACGAGATCTCGCGGCGCGGCCGAACGGACCTCCTGATCGGCCTTCTTGGTCTCGCGCGGGGTCTCCGCGGCGGGTGCCGACCCGTCCCGGCGGCGCGGGCGGAGCCGTTGCCAGAACGAGACCTTGGCGGTCGTCTTCCCCGCGGCCGCCTCGGCCGAGGGCTGCGCCGGCTGCTTCGGCGGATCGGCGGCGAGCGCGATACCGAAGGATGCGCAGGCGATGACCAGCGACGACAGAACAATCCAGGCTACCGGGCTGCGGTGCCTCATGGCGGGTCCTCGTCACCCCGGATCAACGACCGGGGCGTGCTTTCAGGAGAACCTTACCCTCATGGAGTACGAGGCGCAACTCGACGTCGCTGCAGCCGGAGCTCTCGCGAAGGCGCTCCGCCTGGGCGGAAACCCCGCGCAGGAAGGACTCGAATCCGACGCTGCGGCCGTCGCAGCCGGCTTTCCGGCGCGCCTCCAGGAAGCGGGCGTGCAGCAGCTTGAGGCTCTCCTGCTCGCCGATCACGTCGTGGATGCGGCACCGTGCGAGGAGCCGCTCCGTCTCGGTGGCCGGCCGGTCCAGGAGGGAGGGGACCGGACGAGCGCCTTCTTCCGTCCCCTTGAGGGTCTTGCTCCAGAGCTCGGAGAGGCTGTTGTAGCGGGCGGCCAGCGAGCTGAAGTGGAAACGGTGGGCGTACTTCCGTAGCGGCGCGTTCGTGTAACGCTTGATGAGCCGCTCGAGCTCCGACCGCAGCTCCAGCGGCTGCCTCGGGATCGCGCCGGCGAAGAACATGTCGTACTGGATCTTCAGTTGGCGCAGACCCGCCTCGAGCCGCTCGATGTCCGCCTCGATTCCCAGGTTCGGCAGGTCCGGCACGAGCAGTTTCTCCGTATAATCGCCGGCTGGAACGGCGCATTTGCGGCTACATCGACCCGCGGAAAAATATAGGTTGGGGTGGAAGGCGATGCAAACAAACCGAGGAAAGCGGGACGGACCCGAGAAAGCGCGTTTCCCCGATCTCCGCGGGATCCCGGCGGTGGGAAGGCTCCTCGGGAGCGCGCCGTTCGAGCGGCTCTCGCGGGAGTTCGGACCCGGCCTCGTCACGGACCTGCTCCGGGAGGAGATCGAGCGGCTCCGGGACGCCGTCCGAGGGGACAGGCTGCCCAAGGCCGCGCTCCGCAAGGCGGGTACGGCCGCCGCCCTCGCGAGGGCGGTCGGCGAGCGGGCGCGCAGTCTGCTCCGGCCCTCCCCGAGGACCGTGATCAACGCGACCGGCGTCGTGGCCCACACCAACCTGGGGCGGTCGGTCCTCTCCGAGGCCGCGGCCGCGCGGGTCGCCGCGACGGCCGCCGCGTACATGGACCTCGAGATCGACCTCGAGCGCGGAGCCCGTGGCAGCAGGTTCTCGCACCTCGACCCGCTCCTCGCCCGGCTCTTCCCGGGCCACGCGGCGACGGCGGTCAACAACAACGCCGCGGCGATCCTCCTGGCGCTCAGAGCGCTGGCGCGGGGGAAGGAGGTCGTCGTCTCGCGCGGGGAGCTGGTGGAGATCGGCGGTTCGTTCCGCGTCCCGGACATCCTGGCGGTATCGGGGGCGAGGCTCCGCGAGGTGGGGACCACGAACCGGACGCGCGCCGCGGACTACGAGGCCGCCGTCGGGCCGAAGACCGGGCTGATCCTCAAGGTGCACACCAGCAACTTCAGGATCGTCGGGTTCACCGAGGAGGCGCCGCTCGAGGACCTCGCCGCCGTGGCCGGGAAGGCGGGAATCCCGCTGGTCGTGGACTGGGGAAGCGGAGACCTCGTGGACTTGGCACCGCTCGGCATCGCCGACGAGATCCCGGTGCGGAGGATCCTCGATCGCGGGGCGGACGTCGTCACGTTCAGCGGCGACAAGCTCCTGGGCGGGCCCCAGGCGGGGATCGCGGTCGGTCGCGAGGAGCTGATCGCGAGGATGAAACGCGACCCCCTGGCCCGGGCGCTGAGGCTCGATCGGCTCCAGGTCGCGGCGCTCCGCGAGACGCTCGCGTCCTACGTGAGAGGGCGGGCATTCGAGGAGGTCCCGACGCTGCGGATGATCGGGGCCGAAGCGGAGGAAATCGGCCGGCGCGCGGAGCGGCTCAAGCGCGAGGTCGCGCGCGGCGCGGGCACGGGCGCGCGCCTTTCGGTCGTGGACGGAGTCTCGCGCACGGGGGGCGGCTCCTCGCCGCTCGGCGAGCGACCGACGCGACTCCTCGCCGTCGCGGACTCGCGCGGGGACGCCGGCCCGATCGAGCGCGCGCTCCGCCTCGGCGACCCCCCGGTCCTCGCGCGGCTCCACGAGGGGAAGCTGCTCCTCGACCTCAGGACGGTGCTGCCTTCCCAGGAGCGGGCGCTCGCCGACCGGCTGGTCGAGGCGCTCCGCGGCGGTCCTACACGCCGAAGCGGAAGTTGATCACGTCGCCGTCGCGGACGACGTAGTCCTTCCCCTCGAGCCGGAGCGTGCCGCGCTCGCGGCAGGCGGCCCAGGAGCCGGCGGCGATCAGGTCGTCGTAGGCCGTAAGCTCGGCGCGGATGAAGCCGCGCTCCATGTCGCTGTGGACGGTCCCCGCGGCGCTTCTCGCCGGCGTTCCCTCCCGGATCGTCCAGGCGCGGCACTCGTCGTCGCCCACGGTGAAGAACGATATCTGGCCCAGGAGCCGGTACGAGCCGCGGATCATCCGGTCGAGAGCCGGTTCCCTGATCCCCAACTCGGCACGAAACGCCGCGCCGTCGGCCGGGTCCAGGAGGGCGATCTCCCCCTCGATGCGCGCGGACAGCGCGACCACCTCGGTCGCGGGCCTTCCCTCGAGCCCGCCGAGACCGAACGAGGGAGCGCCCCCCGCGAGCAGCCTCGCGTCGGCCTCGTCCGCGTTGACCACGACGAGCAGGGGCTTGAGCGAGAGGAACGTGAAGCCGCGCAGCCGGCGCCTCTCCTCCTCCGGGAACTCGAGGTTGCGGAGCGGCACCTCGCGCTCGAGGGCGGAGAGGCACTTCTTGAGGAGGTCGAGCTCCTTCCGGTCGTCGTCGCGATGGGCCTTCTTGACGGCCATCTCCAGCTTCTCGATCCGGCGGCTCGCGATGGTGTGGTCCGCGAGGATCAGCTCGGTCTCCATCGTCGAGACGTCCCGGGGCGGGTCGGGGGGGCCCTCCACGTGCGGGATGGATTCGTCGCGGAACCCGCGCACCACGTGCGCGAGCGCGTCGGCCGTGCGGAGCTGGTCCAGGGGGAGCGCGTCGGCCGCCTCGCCCTTCTCCACTCCGGCGATGTCCATGTACTCGACCGTCGCGGGGGTCTCCTTCCTCGGGTGGTACATCTCCGTCAGCCGGTCGAGCCGCGGATCGGGCACCCTCGCGACCCCGGCGCGGACCTCCTCGCGCGCGCCGTGCGCCGGCGGCGGCGCGCCGGTGAGCAGCGAGAACAGCGTGCTCTTCCCGGTCTTCGGGAAGCCGAACAGGCCGATGCGCATCGTGCGGGTCCCCTCGGGCGCCAGCATAGCGGACCGCGCCCGCGAGGGGCAAGCGAAGCGCGCCCGTCGGGGCCGGGTCGCGTTGACGGGTCATGGACCCTCTGTTAAAGTTCCGGCGCCAGGCCCGGGATGGAACAGCGGGGCGTAGCGCAGCCCGGTAGCGCACCTGCTTTGGGAGCAGGCGGTCGGAGGTTCGAATCCTCTCGCCCCGACCACGCTCCTTGCGAGGCCCGGTCCCGGTGGAGGGCGTCGGGGCGCGTGTAGCTCAGCCCGGATAGAGCACTAGCCTCCGGAGCTAGGTGTCGCAGGTTCGAATCCTGCCACGCGCACCAAACCGGTTTCCCGCGTAAAGCTGAAGAGGGTCGGCGCCTGTAGCTCAGCGGATAGAGCAGCGGCCTTCTAAGCCGCGGGTCGGGGGTTCAACTCCCTCCAGGCGCGCCAGGGTCGAAGGCCGTTCGAAACGTGTGGTGAGTGTAGCTCAGCTGGTAGAGCTCCAGACTGTGGATCTGGCTGTCGAGGGTTCGAATCCCTCCACTCACCCCAGACCGGCGGGCGGCGTCCTTGCAGGATCGAACTTCGCGCCCGTAGCTCAGGCCGGATAGAGCATCGGACTTCGGATCCGACGGTCGGGGGTTCAAATCCCTCCGGGCGCGCCAATTCCGACGGAGAGCGGGCCGTACGGGCGGCTCCCGGCGGACGGCGGGCTGTGCTAGGATTACCGGTCGCCGCGCAGTCGTCAGGATGGGCCGCTAGCTCAATTGGTAGAGCAGCAGACTCTTAATCTGCGGGTTCCAGGTTCGATTCCTGGGCGGCTCACCATCTTGTTCGCTTCGCGGGGTCGCGGCCGGGATGCGGTCGCGCGACCCGCTCCCCCAGGCCGTAGGGCGACGATATCGGAGAAGGGCGCATGAAGGTCGAGATGACGGACCTGAGTCCGGTGAAGAAGAGCCTCTCCTTCGAGGTCGGTCCGGACGAGGTGGCGAGGGAGACCGACGAAGTGGTCCGCCGCCTCGCCGCGCGCGTCCGCGTGCCGGGGTTCCGCGCGGGCAAGGTGCCTCTCGGCGTGGTCCGCACTCGCTTCGCGAAGGAGGTCGAGGGGGACGTCCGCGAGCGCCTGGTCGCCAAGCTGCACGCCGAGGCCGCCCGGGACAAGGGCTTGAAGCCGCTCGGCGAGCCGGTGCTCGACCATCTCTCGCACGACAAGGACGGCCCGCTCACGTTCCGGACCACTTTCGAGGTCGCGCCCCGGATCGAGCTGAAGGGGTACAGGGGGGTGGAGGCACGGGAGCCTTCGGCCGCGGTGGCCGACGCCGACGTCGAGCGCGCGCTCGGGGACCTCCGCCAGGCGCAGTCCCGCCTCGTCGCGGAGGAAGGACGGGCCGCGACCACCGGGGACGTGATCGTCGTGGACGTCGAGGGGCGTCCCGACGACGGGGAGCCGTTCCGGCGCGAGCGCACGCTCATCGAGGTGGGCGCGTCCGACAACCTGCCGGAGTTCAACGAGCGGATCCACGGGGCCGCGGCGGGCGCCGATCTCGAGTTCCCGGTGGCCTACCCGAAGGAGTACGACAACCCGTCGCTGGCGGGGAAGACCGTTCGCTACCACCTCAAGATCCACGAGGTCAAGCGCCGCGAGGTCCCCGCGCTCGACGACGACTTCGCGCGCGACCTCGGGGAGTTCGAGGACCTGGCCGCGCTCCGGAAGCGCGTACGCGAGGATCTCGACGAGCGCAAGCGGCACGAAGCGCAGCTCGCGCTCCGCCAGTCGGTCCTGGACAAGGTCCTGCTGGAGAACCCGGTGGCCCTCCCGGACGTGCTGGTGGACGAGGAGATCCACCACCGCCTGGAGGACTTCGTGCGCACCCTCATGCTGCAGGGAGTGGACCCGTCGAAGATCAAAGTGGACTGGAAGGAGATCCGTGATCGGCAGGAGGCGCCCGCCCGCAAGTCCGTCCACGCCCGGCTCGTCCTGGACGCCGTGGCGCTTAGGGAGTCCATCGCGGTCGAGCGGGGGGAGGTCGAGGCCCGCATCGCGAAGGAGGCGGAGCGGATCGGGGAGCCCATGGAGGCGGTCAGGAAGCGGCTCGCGAAGGCGGGCGGCATCGAAGCCCTTCAAGATCAGCTAGTTAGGGAGAAAACTCTTGACTTCCTGACCTCCGTTGCTAATATTGAACGTGAGGAATGACATGCCTCTCGTGCCGATGGTCGTGGAGCAGACGAGCCGCGGGGAGCGCGCGTACGACATCTACTCGCGCCTCCTGAAGGACAACATCGTCTTCCTCGGCATGCCCATCGACGACATGGTCTCGAACCTCGTGATCGCGCAGCTCCTGTTCCTCGAGGCCGAGGATCCCGACAAGGACATCTCCATCTACATCAACTCCCCGGGGGGCTCGATCACCGCCGGCCTCGCGATCTACGACACCATGCAGTTCGTGAAGCCGGACATCAGCACGATCTGCATCGGGCAGGCCTCGAGCATGGGGGCGGTCCTCCTGGCGGCCGGGACGCCCGGGAAGCGGTTCGCGCTTCCCAACTCCCGGGTGATGATCCACCAGCCCTGGGGCGGCTTCCAGGGGCAGGCATCCGACGTCGACATCCAGGCCCGCGAGATCCTCAGGATGCGCGAGCGGCTGAACGAGATCATCGCCGACCACACCCACCAGGCGCTGGACAAGATCGAGAAGGACACGGACCGCGACTTCATCATGAGCGCGGAGGAGGCGCTCGGTTACGGGCTGATCGACCAGGTGATCCACCGGCGCGACGCGGCGGGACCGGCCGGGCCGGTCGAGGCGCGCCGATGACGCGCAAGAAGACCGAGGGGGGCGAGGGCCTGAAGTGCTCCTTCTGCAACAAGAGCCAGAGGGACGTACGGAAGCTCATCGCCGGCCCCACGGTCTACATCTGCGACGAGTGCGTGGACATCTGCCTCGACATCATCGCAGAGGAGCGGGAGGGCGAGGAGACCGAGGGCAGGATCCGCCTCCCGAAACCGGTGGAGATCAAGACGTTCCTCGACGAGTACGTGATCGGCCAGGATCCGGCGAAGAAGCGGCTGGCCGTGGCGGTGTACAACCACTACAAGCGGAACGAGATCGCCCGCCGCCGCAACGAGGTGGAGATCCAGAAGTCGAACATCCTCCTGATCGGCCCGACCGGCTCCGGGAAGACGCTCCTCGCGCAGACCCTGGCGCGCCTCCTCTCGGTGCCCTTCGCCCTGGTGGACGCCACGACGCTCACCGAGGCGGGGTACGTCGGCGAGGACGTCGAGAACATCATCCTGAAGCTGCTGCAGAACGCGGGCAACGACGTCGAGAAGTGCCAGCGCGGGATCATCTACATCGACGAGGTCGACAAGATCGCCCGGAAGGGGGAGAACCCCTCCATCACCCGCGACGTCTCCGGCGAGGGGGTCCAGCAGGCGCTCCTGAAGATCCTGGAGGGGACCGTCGCCAACGTGCCCCCGCAGGGGGGGCGGAAGCATCCCCACCAGGAGTTCGTCCCGGTGGACACCACGAACATCCTGTTCATCTGCGGCGGGGCGTTCGTCGGGCTCGAGGCGATCGTCGAGCAGCGGACCGGCCGGAAGACCATGGGGTTCAAGGCGGACGTCAAGGCGCGCCGCGAGAAGAACCTCCAGGAGATCCTCGGCCAGGTGCAGCCCCTCGACCTCATCAAGTTCGGGATGATCCCGGAGTTCGTCGGCCGCCTCCCGGTGATCGCGGTGCTGGACGAGCTGGACTCGGGAGCCCTGGTCAAGATCCTCACGGAGCCTCGCAACGCGTTGGTCAAACAGTACCAGAAGATCTTCGAGTATGAGGGCGCCAGCCTCCGCTTCACCGACGACGCCCTCGAAGTCGTGGCGCGGCTGGCGATCGAGCGGAAGATCGGCGCCCGGGGGTTGCGAATGATCGTCGAGGAGCTGATGCTCGACATGATGTTCGCGCTCCCGTCCCAGACGGGCGTGAAGGAGGTCGTGGTCACGAAGGACGTCGTCCTCAAGAAGAGCAGCCCGCTCGTCGTGATGGAGAAGGTCGGCTAGACCGGCTCCCGACCGCCCGTCGACTCGGAATCACCCAGGACAGGAGGACCGGATGGACGAACGCGCCTCGCGTTCCGCCGACAGCGTGACCAGCCTTCCCATGGTCCCCCTTCGGGACATCGTGGTGTTTCCCCACACCATGGTCCCGTTCGTCGTGGGACGCCGGGCCTCGCTCCTGGCGGTGGAGAACGCGCTCTCCGGCGACAAGCGCCTCTTCCTCGCCACGCAGCGGAGCGCCAAGGTGGACCAGCCGTTGCCCGACGAGATCAACTCGGTCGGCACCGTCGCCTCGATCGTTCAGCACCTCAAGCTCCCGAACGGCAACGTCAAGCTGCTGGTCGAGGGGATGCATCGCGCCCGCGTCCTCGAGATCGAGGAGGCGCCGGAGGGCTTCTTCCGCACCGTCCTGAAGCCGATCGACCGGCAGGTCGAGATCACCGCCGAGCTGCAAGAGACAATGAACCGCGTCTCGACCCTCTTCGAGCGGTACATCAAGTACTCTCCGGGGCTCCCGTACGAGACGCTGCTGTCCACGGTGCGCATCGGCGATCCCGGCCGGCTCGCCGACACGGTGGCGGCCCATCTGCCCGTCGGCATCGAGGAAAAGCAGGGGCTCCTCGAGACGATCGCCCCGATGGAACGGCTGGAGCAGGTGGCCCATCTCCTGGATGTCGAGATCGAGAAGCTCCGGGTGGACAAGAAGATCAACACCCGCGTCAAGAAGCAGATGGAGAAGGCCCAGAAGGAGTACTACCTCAACGAGAAGATCAAGGCGATCCAGCAGGAGCTGGGCCGGAAGGACGATCGCGTCAACGAGATCGAGGAGTTCCGCCAGAAGATCGAGGCCGCCGGGATGCCCCCCGAGGGGAAGGAGAAGGCGCTCCAGGAGCTGAAGCGCCTCGAGGTCATGCCGCCGGTCTCGGCCGAGGCGACGGTGTCCCGCAACTACCTCGAGTGGCTCTTGGCCCTCCCGTGGAGCAAGAAGTCCCGCGAGTTGACCGACATCAAGCGGGCCGAGCGGATCCTGAACGAGGACCATCACGGGCTCGAGAAGATCAAGGAGCGAATCCTGGAGTTCCTGGCGGTCCGCCGCCTGGTGCGGAACCGGAACACGAAGGGGTCCATCCTCTGCTTCGTCGGCCCGCCCGGGGTGGGGAAGACCTCGCTCGCCAAGTCCGTCGCGCGCGCCACGGGGCGGAAATTCGTCCGGCTGTCCCTGGGCGGCGTCCGCGACGAGGCGGAGATCAGGGGCCACCGCCGCACCTACATCGGCGCGTTTCCCGGGCAGATCATCCAGATGATGCGCAAGGCGGGGACGAAGAACCCGGTGTTCCTCCTGGACGAGGTGGACAAGATGGCCGCGGACTTCCGCGGCGATCCGTCGGCGGCCCTCCTTGAGGTCCTCGACCCCGAGCAGAACCACTCGTTCCTCGACCACTACGTGGACACCGAGTTCGACCTGTCCGAGGTGATGTTCATCGCGACGGCGAACGTGATCCACACGATCCCGCCGGCCCTGAGGGACCGGACCGAGACGATCCGGATCGCGGGCTACACGCTCAACGAGAAGCTGGCCATCGCGCAGAAGTACCTGGTGCCGAAGCAGATCAAGGCGAACGGCCTGAAGCGGGCCAAGCTGTTGTTCGAGGACGCCGCGATCATGGAGATCACCGAGCGGTACACGCGCGAGGCCGGCGTGAGGAATCTCGAGCGCGAGATCGCCTCCATCTGCCGGAAGATCGCCCGGAAGGTGGTGTCGAACGAGTACGAGGCGCAGGCGCCGCTCAACGCGGCAAAGGTCGTCGAGCTCCTGGGCGTGCCGCGGTACCACCCTCAGAGGGAGGACCGCCAGTCGCCCGAGGTCGGGGTGGCCACCGGCCTCGCTTGGACCGAGGTGGGGGGCGAGATCCTGACCACCGAAGCGACGCTGATGAGAGGGCGGGGGAAGTTGACCTTGACCGGTCAGCTCGGAGAGGTGATGCAGGAGTCGGCGCAGGCCGCGCTCTCTTGGATCAGGAGCCGCTCCGACATCCTCGGGATCGACCCGCAGTTCTACCGGAAGTACGATCTGCACGTGCACGTTCCCGAGGGGGCGATCCCGAAGGACGGCCCCTCGGCCGGGATCACCATGGCGGTCGCGCTCACGTCCCTGCTCTCCGGGATCCCGGTGCGGAAGGACGTGGCGATGACCGGCGAGATCACGCTCCGGGGGAAGGTCCTGCCGATCGGCGGGCTCAAGGAGAAGGTCCTCGCGGCCTACCGGTTCGGCGCGACCACCGTGATCCTCCCCCGCGACAACGAGAAGGACCTGGCGGAGATTCCCGACGACGTCTCGAAACATCTCCAATACTGCCTTGTCGAGAGCATGGACGAGGTTCTCGAAATCGCGCTCACCGGGCAGCTGCCCTCCACCACGCAGATCCGCGGATCCGACGGGGCGGAGACGGACGGGGAGCGGCCGGAAAACGGTTCCGTGACCCATTGACCGCCGGCATGCGCCATCGAGGCTTCGCTCGCGTCCGCCGCCGAAGGGTACGACCACATCGCCGGTGAAGATCGTTTCGTGTCGATTCGAGCGTGCCGCCTACCGGGCCGAGGACGAGCCCCGGGCCGAGGGGTCGTACGTCGCGTTCCTCGGGCGGTCGAACGTGGGGAAGTCCTCGCTGATCAACCGGCTGCTGGGCGTCGCCGACCTGGCCCGGACCTCCTCGACGCCGGGGCGCACGCAGAGCGTGAACTTCTACCGGATCAACGAAGCGTTCTGGTTCGTGGATCTTCCCGGTTACGGATTCGCGAAGGTTCCGGCGGAGGTAAGGAGGTCCTGGCGGCCGATGGCGGAGGGGTTCCTGGAGCGTTGCGGCGGGAGGATCGCGACCGCGATCCTGGTCGTGGACGCCCGGCAAGGGGCCACCGACCTGGACCTGACGATGAGGGACTGGCTCGTCGGCGCCGGGGTGAGGTACCTCGCCGCGGCGACGAAGGCGGACAAGCTGTCGGGCAACGGGCGCGCTGCCGCCGAGCGTGGGCTTCGCGAGGCGCTCGGGGCCTCGCCGGCGGGAGCCGCGCCGCTCCTGGTCTCGGCGAGGACCGGCCTCGGGCTCCGCGCAATATGGTCGCATCTCGACCAGGCGCTCGATGCGGGGGCGCCGACGAAGGGCAAGGGTAGGGCATGGACATCCGAGAGCTGAAGTCGATGGAGGCGTCGCAGCTGGTGAAGCTGGCGGCGAGCCTGGCCGTGCCGGGGGCCGGGGGCCTGCGCCGGCAGGACCTGGTCTTCCGGATCCTGCAATCCGAGGCGGCCAGGAACGGCTCGATCCGCGCCGAGGAGGTCCTGGAGAAGCTCCAGGACGGCTACGGCTTCCTGCGGGCGCAGGAGGCGAGCTACCTGCCCGGCCCGGACGACGTCTACGTATCGCCGGCGCAGATCCGGAGGTTCGGGCTGTTGACCGGCGACTCGATCGTCGGCGAGATCAGGTCCCCGAGGCCCGGCGAGCGCTACTTCGCGCTGGCCAAGGTCGACTCGGTCAACGGCGCGGCGCCCGAGGAGCTTGAGCGGCGCATCCCGTTCGACAACCTGACCCCGCTCTACCCGCAGGACCGGCTCCGGGTCGAGCTTCCGGGGCAAGACGTCTCGGGCCGCGTCCTGGATCTCATGGTCCCCCTGGGCAAGGGGCAGCGGGGGCTCATCGTGTCCCCGCCGCGGACCGGCAAGACGATGATGCTCCAAGCGATCGCGCACGCTATCACCCGGAACCACCCGGACGCCTGCCTGATCGTCCTGCTGATCGACGAGCGGCCGGAGGAAGTGACCGACATGCGGCGATCGGTCCAGGGGGATGTGATCTCCTCGACCTTCGACGAGCCCGCGACGCGGCACGTTCAGGTGGCGGAGATGGTCATGGAAAAGGCCAAGCGGCTCGTCGAGAGCCGCCACGACGTGGTCCTCCTCCTCGACTCGGTCACGCGGCTCGCGCGGGCCTACAACGCGGTCCAGCCGACCTCGGGGAGGGTCATGTCGGGAGGCCTCGACGCCAACGCGCTCCAGAAGCCGAAGCGGTTCTTCGGCGCGGCGCGGAACGTGGAGGAGGGCGGCTCGCTGACCATCATCGCCACGGCGCTGATCGATACCGGCTCCCGGATGGACGACGTGATCTTCGAGGAGTTCAAGGGAACCGGGAACATGGAGATCAACCTCGACCGGAAGCTGGCCGACCGCCGGGTGTTCCCCGCGGTGGACCTGATGCGGTCGGGGACCCGGAAGGAGGAGCTGCTCCTGGCCAAGAAGGATCTCGACCGGACCTGGGTCCTGAGGAAGGTCCTCCAGCAGATGTCGCCGGTCGAGGCGATGGAGCTGCTCCGCGAGAAGCTCCTCAAGACGCAGACGAACGAGGAGTTCCTGAACAGCATGGCGTAGGGGGTATTCGCGCCCGGGCGTTGCGCGATCGGGAGAACTTCCCTATAATTCAGCGTTTTGGGAGCGGAAGGGAGCGCGACATGAGGGAGAAGATCCATCCCGTGTACCACGAGATCCAGGTGGTCTGCGCCTGCGGCAGCTCCTTCCCGACCCGCTCGACGAGGAAGGATCTCAGGGTCGAGATCTGCTCCGCCTGCCACCCGTTCTTCACCGGGAAACAGAAGTTGCTGGACACCGCGGGCCGCATCGAGCGGTTCGAGAAGCGCTACAAGAAGCAGGGCGCCGAGACCGCCAGCTGAGGGGAGGCGCCTCCCCGGCGCTGGTCCCACCGGAATCCAAGCCATGGCGGGAGCCCTCGACCCCAAGCTGGAGAACAGGCTCCACGTCCTGGAGGCCAGATACCAGGAGATGAGCCGGGGTCTCGCCGATCCCGAGGTCGTGGGCGACGTCGCCCGCTACCGGGCCGCGAGCAAGCAGTTCGCCGACCTGAAGCCGGTCGTGGACGCCTTCGAGTCGTACCGCAAGGCGTTCGCCGACCTCGCCGGCGCGCGCGAGCTCTTCGCCTCGAGCGTCGACCCCGAGCTCAGGGTGATGGCCGGCGACGAGATCAAGGCGCTCGAGGCGCGGATCGACGACCTCGAGCGGCAGATCACGATCCTCCTCCTCCCGAGCGACCCCAACGACGCGAAAAACGTCGTTCTCGAGATCCGGGCCGGGACCGGCGGCGACGAGGCGACGCTGTTCGCCGCCGAGATCTTCCGGATGTACACCCGTTACGCCGAGTCCAGGAGCTGGAAGGTGCAGACCACCGACCTGTCCCTCAGCCCGGTCGGCGGCATCAAGGAGGTCATCGCCCTCGTCGAGGGGGAGCGCGTGTACAGCCGGCTCAAGTTCGAGAGCGGCGTGCACCGCGTCCAGCGGGTCCCGGCCACCGAGTCCCAGGGGAGGATCCACACCTCCGCGGTCACGGTCGCGGTGCTCCCCGAGGCGGACGAGGTGGAGGTCCGCATCGACGAGAAGGAGCTTAGGATCGACACCTTCTGCTCCTCGGGGCCCGGGGGGCAGAGCGTCAACACCACGTACTCCGCCGTGCGGATCACGCATCTGCCGACCAACACCGTGGTCCAGTGCCAGGACGAGAAGTCGTGGCACAAGAACAAGTCGAGGGCGCTGCAAGTGCTGAGGTCGCGCCTGTTCGACATGAAGCGCCGCGAGCAGCACGAGGCGATCGCGAAGGAGCGGCGGGGAATGATCGGCTCGGGCGACCGGAGCGAGAAGATAAGGACGTACAACTTCCCCCAGAGCCGCGTCACCGACCACAGGATCGGCCTCACCGTGCACAACCTCCAGGACGTCATGAACGGGAACATCACCGCGATCGTCGAGGCCCTCTCCTCCCACGACCAGGCGGAGCGCCTCCGCGAGGAGGTCTCGGCCTGAGACCTCCCGCGGGCCGCCCGACGATCGGCGAGGCGGTGGATGCCGCCGCGCGGCGCCTCGAGCGCGCCGCGGTCCCCGAACCCCGGCGCGAGGCCGAGCTCGTCATGGGCCATCTCCTGGCCAAGGACCGCGGAGGCGTCGTTGCCCGGCGCCCCGACGCCATCGACGAGTCGCTCGCCGCCCGCTTCGAGGATCTCGTGGCGCGGCGCGAGAGGCGCGAGCCTCTCCAGTACCTGACGGGCGAGCAGGAATTCATGGGGCTCCCGTTCCGCGTCGACTGCCGCGTCCTGGTGCCGCGGCCGGAGACCGAGGGCGTCGTCGAGGCGGCGCTCGGCCTCGGACTGGCGAAGGGGGCGCGCGTCGCGGACCTCGGAACGGGGAGCGGCTGCATCGCGGTCGCGCTGGCGGTGGCGCGGCCGGACCTACGCCTCCACGCCCTCGACGTCTCGAGGGACGCGATCGAGGTGGCCCGATGGAACGCGGAGCGCCACGGGGCGGAGGGACGGATCGCCTTCGTCCTCGCCGATCTCGCCGACCCGCCGGCCGAGTGGGTCGGGAGGATGGACGCGGTGCTGTCGAATCCTCCCTACGTCGCCGAGGAAGAGTGGGCCGGCCTATCGCCCGAGGTGAGGGACTACGAACCGAGGGTCGCCCTCGTGCCGGGGCCGACCGGACTCGAGGCGTACCTGCGCGTGGCGGAGTCGGCGCTTCGCCTGCTCCGTCCCGGGGGACACTTGGTGGTCGAGCTGGGATTCAAGCGGGAGACCGGGGCTCGCGACGCTGCGGCGCGCGCCGGGTTGACGGATCTCGAGGTGCTCCCGGACCTCCGAGGGATCCCGCGGGTGCTGGTGGCGAGAAAGGCGTTGGGTACAACTGGCGCGCGCGAAGTGCTAGCATGAGCACTCCCATGAGTCTGCTAGAGAGCATCCTCGAGAAAGCCAAGGCCGCCCCGCAGCGCATCGCGTTCCCCGAGAGCACCGAGCCGCGCACGCTCCGAGCGGCCGCACGCCTGAACCGGGACGGGATCGTGATGCCGATCCTGGTCGGCTCGCGCGACGCGACGCTCGCGGCCGCGCGGAAGCACGGCGCGGAGCTCGGAGAGATCCCGATCGCGGATCCGGCGGTCCATCCCGGGCGCGCGCGGTACGCGGACATGGTCGAGGACCTGCTCCGCTCGAAGGGGACGCCGCGGGCGGAAATCGAGAGGATGCTCGACGATCCGATGTACTACGCCGCAGCCATGGTGCGGGCCGGGGACGCCGACGGATCCGTGGGCGGCGCCGAGCACACCACGGCGGACACCCTCCGCGCCGCCCTTAGGGTCATTCGCCCGGCGCCGGACGCGAAGATCGTGTCGTCGTTTTTCCTGATGGTGCTGTCGGCGCCGACCGCCGCCGGCGACGACGTCCTCGCGTTCGCCGACTGCGCCCTGGTGCCGTATCCGGACCCGGCGCAGCTTGCCGACATCGCGCTCCAGACCGCCAGGAATTTCCGCAAGCTCGCCGAGCGCGAGCCGCGGGTCGCGCTCCTGTCGTTCTCGACGATGGGCAGCGCGGAGCACGAGGCCGTGGACAAGGTGGTGCAAGCCCGGGACATCCTGAGATCGATGGATCCCGGCTTTCCGGCGGACGGGGAGATGCAGCTCGATGCGGCCATCGTGCCCAAGGTCGGCGCGTCGAAGGCACCGGGGAGCGAGGTGGCGGGAAGGGCGAACGTGCTGATCTTCCCGAACCTCGATGCGGGAAACATCGGCTACAAGCTCGCGCAGAGGCTCGGAGGTGCTCAGGCGATCGGCCCGATCCTCCAGGGCTTGAGCCGCCCCGCCAACGACCTCTCGCGGGGCTGCTCCGAGGGCGACATCGTCCTGACCGCGGCCGTGACCGCCCTTCAGGCGGCGGGATCGCGCTCCACGCGGGACCTCAGGGAGGGACGACCATGAATGGCCCGCTGCACGGAGGGGGGAAGCCCTGGCGCCGGCGAGACGCGGGGGGCGGAGGCGGGCGGCCTCCGCACGGTCCTCAAGTCCACCAGGGGCACCGGATGCCCCCGAGCGATTCCACCGGCTCCGAAGCGGGCTACCTGCTCAAGAACAAGGAAGGGCGCACCCCGATGGTGGTGCGCCTCCTCGACGGCGAGGAGGTCCGGGGCGTCATCGAGTACTACGACCGGGACATGATCAAGATCAACCGGACCGACGGGCCGAACCTGTTCATCCGGAAGCGGCACATCCGATACATGCACGAGGACGGCGGCTAGCGCACCCGCGTGCCCGGCGGCACGTCCTCCTCGAAGACGGCGATGATCGGGCGCCCGCCGAAGTCCGCGGCGAGCAGCATCCCCTGGCTTTCGACCCCCCTGAGGCGTGCCGGCTTCAGGTTCGCGACCACCACGATCCGCTTGCCGACGAGCGCCTCCGGGGCGTAAGCCTTCGCGATCCCCGCGACGATCTGGCGCCTTTCGGCGCCCAGGTCCACTTGCAGCTTGAGGAGCTTGTCGGCCCCCTCGACGCGCTCCGCGGAGATCACGAGCGCCACTCTGAGGTCGGTCTTCATGAACTCGTCGAGGGTCAGTGGCCCGGCGCCGGCTTCCGCGGCGGCGGCCGGCGGCGTGGGCGGGGCGGGGGGATGCGGCACGGGCCCGGGCTTGGCGTCCTCCACGGTCTTCGTCTCCTTGAAGTACGAGTTCCTGTCCACGCGCGGGAACAGCGGCCCGCGTTTCTCGACGCGTCCCGCGGGGGGAAGGAGCCCCCAACGAAACGCTGAAAGGTCCTTCGGCAGATCCGCTCCGAGGCGCGCGGCGATCTCAGCCGCGGCCGTCGGCATCGCGGGAGAGGCCATCGATGCCGCCTGGAGCAGGGCCTCGGCGGCCCCCCACAGCACGGCGCGGTGCCTCCCGGCCTGGGACGGGTCGGAGGCGAGCGCCCACGGGGCGTGACGCACCAGGAAGCGGTTCGTCTCGCCCGTCAGCCCCCAAACCGCGATCAGCCCGTTGCTGAAGTCGTAGTCGTCGAAGGCGGCCCGCCAGGCGGCGTGCGCCCGGGCGGCGGCCGGACGGAGCTCGGCCGCCTCGGGAAGCTCCGACCGCTCGGGGAGGCGGCCGCCGAATCCCGTGTCGATCAACGTCAGGATCCGGCTCGAGAGGTTGCCGAGGTCGTTGGCGAGGTCGCCGTTGTACCGGTCGAGAAACTGCTCGTCCGAGTACGTCCCGTCGAGGCCGAAGGTCATCTCCCGCAGCAGGAAGTACCGGAGCGCGTCCGCACCGAAGTCCCGGAGCAGCGGCTCCGCCTTCACCACGTTGCCGAGGCTCTTGGACATCTTCGCGTCGTCCTTGAGCCACCAGCCGTGACCGTACACGCACTCCGGCAGCGGCTCGCCCGCGGACATCAGGAAGGCGGGCCAGTACACGGCGTGGAACCGGAGGATGTCCTTCCCGACGAGGTGGACCTGCGCCGGCCACCACGCGCCGAGCGCCGAGCCCTCGCGCGCGCCGTAGCCCAGGGCGCTGAGATAGTTGGTCAGCGCGTCCACCCAGACGTACACCACGTGCCCCGGGGCGTCCGGGAAGGGGATTCCCCAGGTGATGCTGGTGCGGCTGATGCTGAGGTCCCTGAGGCCGGACTCGACGAACGCCTTCACCTCGTTGAATCGGGACGCGGGCCGCACGAAGCCCGGGTGCGTCCGGTAGTGCTCGAGGAGCGGCTCCGCGTAGCGGGACAGCCGGAAGAAGTACGACGCCTCGGACACCCGCTCGACCGGGTGACCCTGGTCCGGGCACTTGCCGTCCACGATCTGGCTCTCGGGGAAGAACGCCTCGCATCCGCTGCAGTACATCCCTTCGTACGCCCCGAGGTAGACGTCCCCGGCGTCGCGCATCCTCCTGACGAGCTTCTCCACTCCGAGCCGATGGCGGATCTCGGTGGTCCGGATGAAGTCGTCGTGGCTGATCGAGAGGGCCTTCCACAGGTCGAGGAAGCGGTTCACCACCCGGTCGGCCATCTCGATCGGCCGCACCGCCTGCGCCTTCGCCGCACGCTCGATCTTCTGGCCGTGCTCGTCGGTCCCCGTGAGGAACCGGACGTCGAAACCGGTGAGCCGGCGGTACCGGGCGACCGCGTCGGCGACGACCGTCGTGTACGTGTGACCGATGTGCGGCTCGTCGTTGACGTAGTAGATCGGGGTCGTGAGGTAGAACTTGGGTCGGTCGCTCATCGCGCCTTTCTCCGCTGGCTCCCGCCGCGGGACGTGGCCTTCGCCCGCCGGAAGGCGAGGAGGGCGGCTTCCTGGACCCGCGGGAGCGCAACCCCTCGGCTCCTGGCGAGCCGAGCGCAGTCCTCGTACTCGGGCCATGCCTTGACCGGCTTCCCGCCGAGCAATCCCTCCTTGATCCGAACGCGCCCGAAGGGGGTCGCGACCGTCGCCGTCCGGCGCGCGAGCTCGATCCGGCCCTCCCGCCGGTACCGGAGACCGAGCGTCGGTGTCTCGCGCAGCACGACGCCCGCGAGCGCATCGAGCAGGTCGGGGCGCGCGAGGACCGTGAGCAGATGCCCCGTGCGCCCCTTCTTCATGTGAACGGCGGTCGTGAACACCTCCAGCGCGCCCTCCGCGAACAGCCGCTCGGCGGCGTAAGCGACCACCTGAGGCGGCGCGTCGTCGAGGGTGACCTCGATCACGACGACGTCTTCTCCGGAGGACTCGACCGCGGTCGCCCGGTCCGCCTCGAGGAGGACCATCCGCAGCACGTTCGGCCGATCGCCGAACTCGCGGTCCCCCGCGCCGTGGCCGGTCGCGAGGATCCGGCCCGGAGGGAGCGCCCCCCAGCCGTCTGCCACGGTGGTCAGGATCGCCGCGCCGGTCGGCGTCAGTCGCTCCCCTTCGACTTCGTCTCCCGTGACCGGCGCGCCACGGACCAGGATCGCGGTCGCGGGTCCGGGCACCGGGTAGGAGCCGTGGCGGCAGTCGACCCGGCCGCTTCCCGTCGTCATGCGCGAGACGACGATCCGGTCCGGAGCCAGCTCCTCGAGGGCGACCGAGGCCCCGACGACGTCGACGATCGCGTCGATCGCTCCCGCCTCGTGGAGATGGACCGCGTCGGGTGTCGTTCCGTGGGCCTCGGCCTCGGCTTCGACGAGGCGCCGGAAGATACGGAGCGCGCGCTCCCGCACCGGCGGCGCGAGCCGCCCTCGCGCGACGATGCGGCGGATCTCCCGCCAGCCTCGCTCGTCGGTCGAATCCGTGACGCGTACGTTCACCTTCAAGGCCGAGAGCCCCGAGCGGCGCACGCGTCGCGACGAGAGGCTCCACCCCCGGAACGGGAGGGTCCGAAGGGCGTCCCGGACCCGCGCGAGCGGCGTCCCGAGATCCACGAGCGCGCCGAGGATCATGTCCCCGGCGGCGCCCGCGGTGGCGTCCACGTACAGGATGCGCTCCGTCCGGCTCATGCCGTCCCCGCGAGCTCGATCCCGGCCGCCTCGACGATCCGCGGGAGGATCTCGCCCGCGGGTCCCCGGAGCCGCTCGTGCGCCAGCGGGCTCAGGGGTGTCGGCTCCGGATTGACTTCGACCACGTACGCTCCCGCCTCGCGCGCGGCGACCGGGAAAGAGGCGGCGGGGTAGACGAGAGACGACGTGCCGGCGACGATCACGACGGCGGCGCGCCGCGCGGCCGCGCCGGCCTCGCGGAGCGCGTCCTCGGGCAACGGCTCGCCGAACCAGACGACGCCGGGACGGAGGAGCGCGCCGCACGGGCAGCGCGGGGGGAGAGCGGGGAGATCGGGATCGAGATCCTCGATTTCGCTCCCCTCGGCGGTGCAGCGGAGCCTAAAGAGGCTTCCGTGGAGCCGGACCATCCGGCGGCTCCCGGCGCGCTCGTGGAGGCCGTCCACGTTCTGCGTCACGAGGAGCACGTTGTCCCGCTCCCGCTCGAGCGCGGCGAGCGCGAGGTGGCCCGCGTTCGGCTTCGCGGCGGCCGCCTCTCTCCGCCGCCACGCGTAGAAACGCCAGACGGTGTCCGGGTCCGCGGCGAAGGCCTCGGGAGTCGCGAGCTCCGCCGGGTCCCGTCCCTCCCACAGCCCCCCGGGACCTCGGAACGTCGCGAGACCGCTCTCGGCGGAGACGCCGGCGCCGGTCAGGAGCAGTACGGGCCCCCTCCCCCTCAGGAGGGAAATCAGGGCCTCGGATGGCGCCGCGGATCCCATGGCACTCCTCGCAGCCGAAAGTGGCCATCGTAGCACCTTTCTTGATAACCTAGACGCGGCGCGGCTCGGCGGGCCGCCGCTTTTCCTCGGGAGACGATCATGAGCGAGATCCATGAAGCCGACGACGGCAATTTCGAGTCCGTGGTCCTGAAGGCGCAGGGAGCCGTCCTGGTGGACTTCTCCGCGACCTGGTGCGGACCGTGCAAGAAACTGGAGCCGATCGTTCACGACATCGCCTCCGACTACGACGGGAGGCTCAAGGTCGTGAAGGTGGACGTGGACCGGGCCCCCCAGACGGCCATGAAGTTCGGCGTGCTCTCCGTGCCGACGGTGTTGCTGTTCAAGGACGGCAACGTCAGGGACCAGAGCATCGGCCTCCTCTCGAGAAAGGCGCTCGCCGACAAGGTGGAGAAGGTGCTCTGAGATGCTGGAGCGCCTGAACGAGTGGGGATACGCCCTCGGGCAGCTCCTCGAGGGGCAGCTCCACCGAGGCTCCGCGGCGGCGATCCTCGTGGTCTTCGCGGCGGGACTGGTCACCAGCCTGACGCCCTGCGTCTACCCGATGTACCCGGTCATGGTCCCCTACATCCTGGGCGCGGCGCAGGGGAACCGGCGACGTGCGTTCGCGCTCTCGACGGTCTACGTCCTCGGTCTCGCGGCGGTCTACACGTCGCTCGGCGTCGCCGCGGCGCTCCTGGGGAAGACCTTCGGACGAATGACCGACACGCCGTGGATTCCTCTCGTCTTCGGTCTCCTCATCGTCCTGTTCGGTCTCGAGATGCTCGACGTGTTCACCCTCCGCCTCCCGTCGTTCCTCGCGGGCATCCAGTCCGCGGGGACGCTTCGCGGGGGTTATCTCGGGGCGCTGCTGCTCGGGATCGCCGCGGGCTTCGTCGCGGCGCCGTGCACCGCGCCGGTCCTCGGCGTGCTGCTCACCTACGTCGCCGCGCAGCACCAGGTCGTTTGGGGCGGCCTGCTCACGTTCGTGTTCTCCCTCGGGATGGGATCCCTGCTGCTGGTCCTCGGCGTCTTCGCGGGCCTGCTCTCTAGCCTGCCGAGGCCCGGGCGCTGGATGGTCGCAGTGAAGATCGTCATGGGCGTCCTGATGATCGTGATCGGCGCCGGCTTCGTCTGGGTCGCGATCGTGAGGTTCGTCGGAAGAGGCGGCGCCGCGTGAGCGCGAAGCTGAGGGTCGGGCTGCTATTCGGCGGAGCCTCGGTCGAGCACGAGGTATCCCTCGCGTCCGCGCGGGGCGTGGCCCGGGGGCTAAACCCCGATCGCTTCGAGTGCGTTCCGATCGGCGTCACCGGGGACGGTCGATGGCTGCCGCCGGAGCGCTCCGCGGCGATCCTCGCCGGGACCGCCGCTCGCGTGGAGCCGCCCGCGAATGGAGACGACGACCGCCTCGTCGTGGATCCCGGCGGCGCAGGGCTCCTCAGGCTCTCACGAGGGGAGGCGGCGCGGCCGGTCCCGCTCGACGTGCTCTTCCCCGTGCTCCACGGCTGGGGGGGGGAGGACGGGAGGCTCCAGGGCGCGATGGATCTGGCCGGCGTCCCGTGCGTCGGCGCGGGCGTCCTGGGGTCGGCCCTCGGCATGGACAAGGCGACCTCGAAGACGATCTTCGGGGCTCGGGGTCTTCCCGTCGGCCCGTGGAGCGCGTTCACCGACGAGGATTACCGGTCGGCGCCCCGGGAGACGGAGCGCGGACTTGCCGAAACGCTCGGCTTCCCGATGTTCGTCAAGCCCTCGAACGGCGGATCGTCGGTGGGGATCACGAAGGTCGCCGGGCCGGAAGGACTGCGGGACGCGATCGAGGCGGCCCTCGACTGCGATCGGAAGGTGGTCGCCGAGGCGGCGATCGACGCCCAAGAGGTGGAGTGCGCGGTGCTCGGGAACGAAAGGCCCGAGGCCTCGATCCCCGGCGAGATCGTGCCGTCCCGCGAGTTCTACGATTACGCCGCGAAGTACCTCGACGGCACCTCGCGGCTCCTGATCCCCGCGGCGATCCCCGACGCGACGGCGGAAACCGTGCGGAGGCTCGCCGTCGAGGCGTTTCGGGCTCTCGACCTCGCCGGGATGGCGAGAGTAGACTTCTTCGTGGAGCGGCAGACCGGCGGCGTGCTGCTCAACGAAGCGAACACGCTGCCAGGCTTCACGGGGATCAGCATGTATCCCAAGCTCTGGGAGGCGTCGGGCCTGCCCTACCCGGAGTTGCTCGACCGGCTCATCCGGCTGGCGCTCGAAGAGGCCGCGTCGGTCCGCAAGCGGACGACGCGCCTCAAAGCCTGACCGGAGCGCCGGCCGCGGAAGGCTCGAGCGGGTCGCCCATGGCCGACGGCGGCGTCCTCGTCCTGAACAGCGTGTACCAGGCGGTGCAGATCACGGGGGTGCGCCGGGCGTTCGTCCTGTTCTGCGGCGGGCGGGCTCGAGCCGTGGCGCAGGATTTCTCCACGTACGACTTCGAGAACTGGTGCGATCTTCCGGCCGGAGCCGGGGACGACGTCATCTGCACGCCGAGGCGCGCGATCCTCGTTCCCAGGGTGATCCAGCTCCTGCACTACGACCGGCTCCCGCGCCGCGAGGTCCGGTTCACTCGGCGGAATATCTTCTTCAGGGATCGCAACCGCTGCCAGTACTGCGGCCGCGTCTTTCCGCAGCGCGATCTCAACCTCGACCACGTGATCCCGCTGTCCCGCGGCGGGGGTTCGTCGTGGGACAACGTCGTCTGCGCCTGCCTCGCGTGCAACGGCCTGAAGGGGAACCGGATGCCGAACGAGGCCGGGATGGCGCTGATCCGACCTCCGAAGAAGCCCGCCGGGCACCCCGTCCTGAGGGCCGGGTGGATCGGGCCCTTTCACGAGCAGTGGCGGACGTTCCTCGACGTCGCGTACTGGAACGTCGAGCTGGAGGAAGACGTGCTCCCCGCCGCCCGGGAGGCGGAGCCCGCCGCATCGCCTCAGCGCACCGGGGCCCTCGGCACGCCCAGCGCTTTCATCCTCCGATAGAGCTTCTGCCGGCTCCACCCGATGCAGGTCGCGGCCCGCGCGAGGTTCCCACGGGCGTCGCGCAGCGCCCCCTCGATCCATCGCCGCTCGAGGGGCGTCGGCGGGGCCGGCTCCTCTGCGGTTCGCATGGGAGCCGGGAGGTCGAGGTGCGCGGCCGAGAGCGTGCCGCCTCCGCAGCGGAGGAGCGCCCGGGCGAGGACCGCATGGAGCTGGCGCACGTTGCCCGGCCAGTCGCACGCGATCAGCGCCTCGATCGCCGACGGATCGATGCGTGCTTCCGCGGTCGTGCCCGCTTCGAGAGTCAGGCGCGAGAGGAGGTGCTCGGTGAGGAGCGGGATGTCCTCGCGGCGCTCCCGGAGCGGCGGCACGCGGACCTCCGCCACCGCAAGCCGCCAGTACAGGTCCGGACGGAACCCGCCTTCCGCGACGAGCGAGGCGAGGTCCCGGTGGGTCGCGGCGACGATCCTCACGTCCACGGCGATCTCCGCCTCCCCGCCCACCGGACGGACTCTTCCGTCCTGAAGGACGCGGAGCAGCTTCGCCTGCATCGGCGGCGGCATGTCTCCCACCTCGTCGAGGAGGACCGTTCCACCGTGAGCGAGGCGGAACAGCCCGGGGCGGTCCCGTTCCGCGCCGGTGTAGGCCCCGCGGACCGCGCCGAACATCTCGCTCTCGAGGAGCGACTCGGGCAGCGCGGCGCAATTCACGGCGACGAACGGCGCCGCCGCCCGGGGGCTGTCGCGATGGATCGCGCGAGCGATCTCCTCCTTGCCGGTCCCGGTCTCGCCGATGAGGAGCATCGGGAGCCGCGACCGGGCGACGCGCCTCGCCCACAGGAGGGTTTCGACGAAGCCGGCCGAGCGTCCGACCAGAGCGGGCGCCGGTCGCGCGGCGGGCTCCGGCGCGCCTCCGGACGGGCCGTAGAGAGCCGCCAGCACCTCGGCGAACGCCTCCAGTACCCGCAGCATGCGGTCCGAGATCCGGTCTCCCGCGACCCCGCGCTCCACGACCAGCGCGGCGGCCGCTCCGGACGTCGCCACCGGAACCGATACGACCGCGCGGATGTCGAGCGCCCTCACGGATGCGCCTTCCACGAGGGACGGGTCGTCCCTGGCGTCGGGGCAGACCAGGGTGCCGGCTCCTTCCAACGCCCGCTTCAAGACGGTCCGGCTGGCCGCTCTCCGCCCGTCCGGTCGCGTCGAAGCCGACGCCTCCACTCGCGCGAGCCCGAGGTCCCCGGGCTCCTGCGCCGTCACGAGGAAAGCCCGATCCCACCCCGTGGTGTCGAGGACGGTCCTCAGGACCGCGTGGATGGCACGCCCCGCCCGGTTTGACGCCGGCGAAGCCGGCACGCTATGCTCAGCCCCCGACGCCATGAAGCACCTCCCTCGAGGCCCTGCCAACTCCGCGCGCGTGCGCGCATAGGTGGGGGGCCGCGGCGCCGCCGAGGAAGGAGAATGGGGCCATCCCATCCCGCGACTCAATGAGGAGGATGCCCTGATCGGGTTGAGGATCCGTAACGATCGCGGTTTCCCGGCGTGCCGCATGGATCGGGCGCCGGGGCGGGCGGAGGTGATGCCATAGGCAGCCCGCGGCGGGGTGGCGCGAGTTGGCTGGAGGCGGCGCTCTGGGCGGTGTCCGCTGCCTTGGTGGCGCCGCTCGTGCTCTATGCCGGACGTCCCGTGATGCCCCTCGCCGCCCTCTACTGCGTGGCCCTCGGAATCGCGCTGGCCTTGGCGCTCGCCGGCCGGCGGCTGCACGCGGCACTGCTCCACGACGGGCTGGGCGGGAGCGGAGGGACCGGTCGCGCGCTGGTGGCCGTCGGAATGATGCTGCTGGTTCTCGTGCTGATCCTGCTGGGCGCGGTCGTCGCGATCCTCCTGCTGTTCCGGAGCGGGCGAGGCACGGGTGCCGTCCCGGCGCTCGTGGGACGATGAGCTACTACCGTCACGCCCCCTACCGGACGTCCGGCTCGGGCCTCGGGTTCGGGCTTCCGCCGGTCACCCCGGTCACCCGGGCGATCATGATCGCCTGCGGCGTCGTCTGGGCCGTGCAGTTCCTGCTCGGCCCGCTGTTCCGCATCGCGGACCTGTCGCGGGTGTTCGGGATCGTGCCGCCGCTGGTCGTCCGAGGATACCTCTGGCAGCCGTTCACCTACATGTTCCTGCACTCGCCGGTGCAGATCTCCCACCTGCTCCTCAATCTGCTCATCCTGTGGATGGTCGGCGGGGACCTCGAGCGGCACTGGGGCGGCAAGCGCTATCTCACCTACTACCTCGTGTGCGGCGCCGGGGCGGGCGTGTTCGTGACCGTCGCGGGGTACCTGTCGGGCACGAACGTGCCGACGATCGGGGCCTCGGGGGCGATCTACGGCCTTCTGCTGGCGTACGGGATCATCTTCTCGGAGAGGACGATCCTGTTCATGCTGATCTTCCCGATGCGAGCGCGCACCCTGTCGTGGGTGTTGTTCGCGGTGGCGTTCGTCTCCGCGTGGGGGCAAAGCGCGAGCGGCGTGTCGCACGTCGCGCACCTGGGCGGGATGGTGGTCGGCTACCTGTACCTGAAGAGGGTCTGGCGGGTGCGCGACCTCTATCGGGACGTGCGATGGCGGATCCGCCGGCGGAGGTTTCGCGTCGCGCCCCCCGACGACCGCGACCGCTGGGTGAACTGAGCCGCCGCGCACGGCCGGGCCCGGCCGCGCAGGGCCCGCGCCGGGACCCGCGGGAAACAGGTCACGGGACCGCCCCGATTCACGGGCCCTCGCGAGGACGAAAACCCAGGAAAACCCAATAACGTCGCGGCTTTTTACGAAATTGGCCCTTGACACCCATTGCCGGGCCGCTTACACTCAAAGTACCGGGGAAAATGCAGGCTCTCGATCCTCTCCTTCGGAGGATGGAAAGTGTTGCGGAGGACACGGTTGAACCGAGTTCCGCTTCTCTCGGTGCTCACGCCTTCGCCGGCTTCCCGGCGCGATCGGCGACTCGTCGGTCATGCCGTCGTGAGGTCCGAAACCGCTCACGACGGTGGTACATGTACGTTGAGTCCCGCGACGTGTCAAGGTCCAACCGCTGAGCACAGCGGGTGCAGCGAGCGCATGTCGACGTCGAGGCCCTACGGCCCGTCGTTCCGTTGAGACGGGGAGCTGCATGGAATCGACGCAAAACGATCGGAGCTCCTTGCTGTCGCGCTACTTCGCCGAGATCAGGGAATACCCGCTCCTCACCAAGGAAGAGGAGATGTCCTTGGCCCGTCACGTGAAGCGGGGTCGGTCGGGCGCTCTGAACGAGCTGATCGAGTCCAATCTGAGCTTCGTGGTCAAGGTCGCGAGCGAGTACCGGAACCTCGGGCTCCCGTTCGAAGATCTGCTCAACGAGGGGAACATCGGGCTCATCGAGGCCGCCCACCGCTACGACGCGAGCAAGGGCACCAAGTTCATCACGTACGCGATCTGGTGGATCCGCAAATCGATCCTCAAGGCTCTCTCCGAGCATTCGAACCTGGTGCGCGTCCCGAACTACCAGTTGAAGAAGGTCCGCGAGATCCGGGACGCCGAGAATTCCCTCCGCCGGAGTCTCGGGCGCGCACCGAAGCGGGAGGAGATCTCCGAGCGGCTCTCCAAGGCCATCTCCAAGATCGACCAGGTCCTCCAGTTCAACCTCCGTGAGATCAGCATCGAGGACAAGATCGGGAAGGACCGCGACAAGCCGATCGCCGACTACCTCGTGGACATCGCCTGCGTGAGCCCCGAGGACGATCTCATCAAGCGCGAGGCGAGCAACCTCGTGGGCGACGCCATGGGCCACCTCACCGATCAGGAGCGAACGGTGGTGTCGTACCGCTTCGGCATGACCGGCGGCGCGTCGCTGACCCTCAAGGAGATCGGCGAGAAGATGGGGATCAGCCGTGAGCGGGTGCGGCAGATCGAGTGCCAGGCCAAGGTGCGGCTCCGCAAGATGTTCGCGCGGAAGCGCATGGTCGCGGCGCCGTCCAAGCGGCCGTACCCGGTGAGCGCCTTCTCGAAGACCGCACGCCCCGGGAACTGAGCCGGCCCAACCGCCTTCCACTCCATGCCCCCAGGATCGCGCCGGGCGAAGCGTGACCCCCTCCGGGCACGCTCGCCGGTTCGCGTCCCGGGTCCTTCTTCCGGGAGTTTCGGGGTAAACTCGGCCCGGGCCGCGAGGCCACGCGCGGTGCTTAGAAGCGAGCCGCCGCGAAGGGGATGCGATGGATCCGACGCGACCGGAGAAGGGCGACCTCCTCGCCGGGCCCGACTGGTCGCGGTTGATCCGCGTCACGGGCCCCGAGGCGGCCCTCGAGGTGATCGCGGCGGCTTTCGACGATCCGGAGAGCCTCGATCTCGTGCTGCGCTCGCCGGAGCAGGAGTCCGGGGAAGCGGCGCGCCATTGCGGCCGCGCCGCGATCGTGGAAAGCGGCGGCAGGTGCCGAGACGCGAGGGTCGGGGGGCGCCCGGTCTGGACGTTGTCGGTGCGGCGCGCGGGCGGAACGCCTCCGGCCGCGGCGGAGGTGGAGCTCGCGGCGGCGGCGCTCGCGGCGTGGCGCTCGGCCCGGGGCGAGATCGGTCGCGGCGAGCAGAGGCTGCGTGCGCGGGCGCGCGAGCTCGACATGCTGCAGGATCTCGGCCGTTGTGCGGCCGCGGCGAGAACCTGGGACGCCCTCTTCCTGGAGGCGGCCACCGTCCTCCAAGAGGGGACCGGCGCCGATCTCGTGGTCGCCGCGCACGCCCTCGCGGGCGAGGCGGAAGCGAGGGTCTTCCTCGCCCGGCCCGCCGCCGACGCGGTCATCGAAGCCCTGGCGGCGCGCGCGGCCGCGACCGCGGAGCTTCCGCCGGAGCTCCCCCTTCGGGTCGCGGTGGAGCGGCTTCCGGGATTCGAAGAGAGCCACGCCCGGCGGCGGGCGGACTCCGGCCGACCCGAGGCGGCGTTCGCCCCGCTCGAGCGCCGGGGCCGCACCGTCGCGGCGCTCGGTCTCCTCCCGTCGGAGCCTTCGGGCGAGCGCATGTTCCGTATGTTCTTCGGCGCGGCGAATCAGGTCTCGCTGCACCTCGAGCGGATCCTCACGGTGCTGGAGGCGGAGCAGGACCGGTTTCGCTCGATCCTGGATTCGATGCCGCAGGCGGTCATCCTCGCCGATCGCTCGCTGCGCGTCGTCCAGGCCAACCGCTCCGCGAGCGCGCTCCTCGGCCGGCTCGTACCCGCGGCGGGCGAAGGGCGCCTCGCGCGGGTGGGCGACCTCGACCTTGCCCCGCTCGCAGCGGAAGTCTTCGAGCGGGGCCTCTCGCCGTCCGAGCAGGAGGCCCGCGTCGAGGGGGGGACGGTCCTGGCCGTCACCGTCTCGGCCCTCGCCGGGAAGGGGGGCCGACCCGAGGCGCTGGTCCTGGTGCTCGCGGACGTCACCGAGCGCCGCCGCCTCCAGGCGCAGCTCGCCCAGGCGGAGAAAATGTCGAGCCTCGGCGAGATGATCTCCGGCATCGCGCACGAGCTGAACAACCCGCTCTCGTCGGTGCTCGGCTACTCGCAGCTCGCCCGCGGGAGTGCCTCGGACCCCAAGCTCGCGGCGAGGCTCGAGGTGGTTCACCGCGAGGCGCGGCGCTGTCAGAGGATCGTCCAGAACCTGCTCTCCTTCGCCCGGCGCTACGAGCCCGAGCGCAAGCTGCTGAGCGTGAACGAGGTCGCCGAGTCGGTGATCGCCCTGACGGCCTACCAGTTCCGCGTCAGCGACGTGCGGATCGAGGAGGACTTGGGGCGCGACGTCCCGACGATCGTCGGAGACCCCCACCAGCTGCAGCAGGCGGTGCTGAACCTCATGAGCAACGCCCATCAGGCGATCCGGAGTGCCGGTCGCGGAGGGATCATCACCGTAAGAACCCGCCAGGCGAGGCCCGGATGGGTCTCGCTCGAGGTGGAGGACGACGGTCCGGGGATCCCGGAGTCGGTCCGCCCGCGCATCTTCGAGCCGTTCTTCACCACCAAGGCGCCGGGGCAGGGGACCGGGCTCGGGCTCTCGCTGGTGGAGGGCGCGGTCGAGGCCCACCGGGGACGGATCTCCCTCGAGAGCGAGGAAGGCCGCGGCACGAGGTTCCGGATCGAGCTGCCGGTCGGCACCGAGGAATCGTCGGTCCGCGAGCGGCCGGGCGTCGAGGAGCCGCACGAGGCGGACGTGCCCGCGCGCATCCTCGTGGTGGACGACGAGGACTCGGTCGCGCAGCTCATCTGCGAGACGCTCGCGGACGAGGGGCACCGGACCGAACCGGTGCGGGACGGGAGGGATGCGCTCGACCTCCTCCGGCGCGAGGAGTTCGACCTGGTGGTCGCCGACCTCAGGATGCCCGGGATGGGAGGGGCGTCGCTCTGCGAGGAGATGGAGCGGATGAAGCCGGGGGTGTCGTCGAGGATCCTGCTGACGACCGGCGACACGGTGAGCCGCGAGCCGGAGGCCTTCGCGCGCAGGAAAGGGATCGACGTCCTCATGAAGCCCTTCGATCTCGACGACTTGCGCCGCGCGGTCCGATCCCGGCTGCGCGCGCGGCGCGAGTCCTGATCTTGCGCCACCTGGTCCTCGGCACCGCCGGTCACATCGACCACGGCAAGAGCGCGCTGGTGCGCGCCCTGACCGGCACGGATCCCGACCGGCTCCAAGAGGAGAAGCTCCGCGGCATCACCATCGACCTCGGCTTCGCCGACCTCGACCTGGGCGACGGCCGGATCCTCTCGTTCGTGGACGTGCCGGGGCACGAGCGCTTCGTGCGCCACATGGTGGCCGGGGCGACCGGGATTGACGCGGTGCTCCTGGTGGTGGCCGCGGACGAGGGGATCAAGCCTCAGACCCGCGAGCACCTCGCGATCTGCTCGCTCCTCGCGATCCGCCACGGCGTGGTGGCGTTGAACAAATCGGACCTGGTGGACGACGATCTGCTCGCGGTGGCGACGCTGGAGCTCAGGGATTTCCTCGCGGCGACGTTCCTCGACGGCGCTCCGGTAATCCCTGTTTCCTCCCGGACGGGCGCCGGGCTCGACGCGCTCCGAGCGGCGCTTCAGGCCCTCTTCACTCAGGTTCCCCCCCGCCCGGCTGCCGGCGTCGCCCGGCTTCCCGTGGACCGATCGTTCGTGCTCCGAGGATTCGGCACCGTCGTGACGGGGACCCTCGTCTCCGGTTCGCTCCGCGAGGGCGACGAGGTCGAGATCTTGCCCGGAGGCGGGCGCGGGCGGGTCCGTGGGCTTCAGGTCCATCACCATCGGGTCGCCGAGGCGCTGGCGGGCCAGCGCACCGCGGTGAATCTCCAGGGGCTCGACTGCGACGAAGTCCCCAGGGGCTCGACGGTCACCGCACCCGGAGCGTTGCTTACCACGCGGCGCGCATGGGCGAGGCTTCGGTTCCTTACGGAAGCCCCCGATGCTCTGAGGCGCGGTGGCACCGCGCGCTTTCATCAGGGGACGTGCGAGCGGGGGACGCGCGTGCGCATCCTCGAGGAGGCCCCGGGCGGAGACCTCGACGCGGAGCTGCTTCTCGACGACGCCACCGTGCTGCTCCCCGGCGACCGGTTCGTCCTGAGACGGCCCGCGCCGGTGGACACGGTGGGAGGTGGGACCATCCTGGACGCGCACCCCCCCGGCCGGAGGGGACGGCACGCCGGCCCGATCGGGCTGGCCACCGCGGCTCCGGCAGAAACGCTTCCGTCGCGGCTCGATCGCGCGGGGGCGCGCGGAAAGGCCAGGGAGGAGATTTCGGCGGAGGAGGGGCTCCCGCCGGCCGACCTCGACGCGGTCGTCGCGCGGCTCTCGGGCGAGGGGCGCATCGTCGCTGCCGGAGGCCGGCTCTTCGAGGCGGGCGTCTGGCGCGGGGTGGAGGATCGAACACTCGAGGTCCTGCGCGGCTTCCATGCCGAGGAACCGCTGCGGGTGGGGATGCTCCTCGAGGAAGTGCGCTCGCGCGTCGCGCGGGAGATCCCGCTCGATGCCTGGAGGGCGCTCGTGGACGGGCTGTGCGAGCGCGGGTCGGTCCGCCGTATCGGGGAGCGTGTGGCGCTCGCGGCCCACAGGGTGGTACTGTCAGGAGGGGACCTCGAGAGGGTCCGGAGGATCGAGGCCAGGTTTCGCGACGGGTGGCTCGACCCTCCCGACTCGGCGGACGTGACTCGCGCCGAGGGAGGCGAGAGGGCGGCTCGGATTCTCGATCTGTTGCAGGCCGACGGGCGCCTGGTTCGCATCAAGGACGGGAGGCTGTTCCACGGAGAGGCGATCGAGGATCTTCGCCGCAAGCTGCGCGAATTCGGGAAACGGTCGCGCACGATCGACGTCGCGACGTTCAAGGAGCTGGCCGGAGTCACCCGCAGGAACGCGATCCCGCTTTTGGAGCATCTCGATGCCGAGCGCGCGACGCGCCGGGTCGGCAACGCGAGGGAGATCCTGATCGATTGATCGGGCGGCGCGATCGGGTACCGCGCCGCGGGAGCGTACGATGGGAAGCCTGGGTTGGCCCGAAATCCTCCTCATCGCCCTGGTGGTCGTCCTTCTGTTCGGCGCGCGCAAGCTCCCGGACATCGGCCGCGGGCTCGGCGAGGGCATCCGCAGCTTCCGCTCCGCGATGCGTGGCGACGACGACCAGGGGAAGGGCGGTCCTAAAGACGATTCCGGGGGCGCCGGCAAGTAGTGCCCCGCCGCGCAACGCAGGCCGCGCGGGAGCTGCTCGCGCGGCAGCGAGAGGCGGCGGAGCGGCTGAAGCGCGAGGTCCTCGGCGCCGACGGCTCCCTCGGCCATTCCTATCTGCGCGCGCTGAACCGGCGGATCCGCCGCCGGCCCGAGGCCGCGACCCGCGAGGACGTGGAGCGAGCATGCGCGTCCGCCGGACTCGTCTGGATCGGTGATTTCCACGCGCTCCCGTCCTGCCAGAGGTTCGCGGCCGACCTGCTCGGGCCGCTCCGTGCCGCCGGCCCGCTGACGCTCGGGATCGAGTTCGTCTATACCCGCCAGCAGGGGCTCCTCGACAGGAGACAGGCCGGTTCGCTGGACGACGAGGCGTTCCTGAAGCGGATCCACTACCGCGAAGAATGGGGGTACCCGTGGGAAGGGTACCGTGACCTGCTCGATCGCGCGCGGTCCCTCGGCGTCCCGGTGTGCGCGCTGGACGCTCCTCCGCGCCGGGGTTTCGAGCGGCTGGCCCGTCGGGACGAGCACGCGGCGCGCCGAATCTCGGCGATCGTGGGGCAGGACCCCCCGATGCGGCTCGTCGTCCTGTTCGGCGAGTCCCATCTCGCCCCCGCGCACCTCCCGAGGTGCGTGCGCTCCCACCTGGCGCGACGCGGGTTCGAGCGGGACGAGGTGACCGTCTACCAGGATCCGGACCCCGCCTACTGGCACTTCGTGCGTGCGGAAACGCCCGTTCCTCCCGCCGCGCGCTTCGACGATGGCGACTTCGCGGTGTTTCACACGACGCCCCTCGCGAAGTACGAGGCGTACCGCCAGGTCCTCGAGCGCTGGCGGGAAGACGTCCCGCCGGACGAGGAGGTGGACCTGACGCCGGCGGTTCACCACCTCATCGGTGTGCTGTTGGGTTGGCTCGGGATCGACGCGCGGCGGCGCCGGGTGCGCCATGGCGCGGGATGGGAGGAGGACCTCGCCGACGCCTTCCCCGAGGTGTACAGCGGTCCCGAAGCCATGGAGCTGATCGAGCCCATCCTCGAGGAGCACGGTCGGTCACGGGAGGAGGTCCGCGAGGCCCGCGCTCTTCTCGCGTCGCAGGGCGCCGTCTATGAGGCGAGGTCCAACACCCTCTTCCTCGTCCGGTACCTTCCGGGGCGGGCCGCCGGAGAGGGCGCGAGGTTCCTTCGAGCGGTGCTCTCCGGACGGCTCTTCGCGGCAGCGAACGACCCGCCCGCCGATACGGTGGCGCGCGCGTACGGCTCGGTCTTCAACGAGGCGCTGGTCGGTCTCGGGGCCCGGCTCGTGGACCCCGCGAGCGGTGCAGCGAGAGGCGCGGCGGAAGGAGAGGGGGCGCCCCTTCTGGGATCGATCCACCCGTCGGCGAACGACGCGGACCTCCGCGCGCGTTGGATGGAGCAGCACCGGAGGTTCGAGGCCTCCGGTCGGTCGAAAGCCCCGGCCGATCTGATCGGACCTCTACGGGGTTCGCGAGAGATCCGCCGGGCACTCGCCCGGGACCTCGGGCAGAGACTGGGTGCCGTGCTGTTCGAGGGCGTCCGGTCCGGACGGCTCGGCCCGGGAGAGCTCAGGCGCTTGTTCTCCAGAAGGCTCGATCCCTCGCAGGCCCAGCGGGTCGTGCTCGGCCTGCTGCGAGGCGAATCCCGAGCCTGACGCGGCGCGCCGAAAACAAAACACGGAGGCCGCGCCGAATCTCGCGGCCTCCGCTACCGGGCCCAGAGGGGGTCAGGGCCTCGGACCTTCCCAAAGAACGAACGTCGTTCTCATGGGCTTCGTCTTCAGTCGCCGGCGCCGAGAACGGAGTCGCCCCACAGCGCCTGGTCGCCCCACAGCGCCTGGTCGCCCCACAGCGCCTGGTCGCCCCACAGCGCCTGGTCGCCCCACAGCGCCTGGTCGCCCCACAGCGCCTGGTC
>JBGQAU010000002.1:0-99533 GCA_041494445.1 Acidobacteriota bacterium
CTGCGGTCGTCTTTCGGACGTACTCGGCGTACCGGGGATCTGGATCCGTGAGTGGCTGTCCACCAAGGTACGCGACGTCGTACCACTGCTGACTATAGCTCGTGACTGGATTGAGAAGGACCTCCTCGCCTGCCGCGGTCTTGACATCGCCACCGCGTGTCTTCAGGAACGCCTGTCCGCGGACAACGCCCGTACCGCTCCCGGGCAGCTCGGCGTACTCCACCTCCGGGAACGCAATCCGTTCCAACGGTGGCCTCATCGTGGCGCAGGAGGCGAGTAGGAGGACTGCACCGACGAGCGACAGTCTGATCGAGATCATTGCGGTCCCTCCTGTGAGTCAACGCTCGGCATCAGCGGCGGCGCGCAGCGCCGTCCGCTGCATGCTGTTGTTATGCCGCCCTCTTCGTATCACCCGGTCTGCCTCACCGACGACGACTGCGGACCGCAGCGACCCAGCTTTCCAGCGCCTCGATGTCGGCCTTGAGTTCCGCCGGCTCGGGCACCGGCGCACGCGCCGCCGCGGCCTGATCGTGGCCGGGCAGCCATTTCGAGCATTTCGTCATCGCCGCATCGAGCGTTCGGCAATCCTCCGCCTTAATGTCGGCGATCGCGCCGATGTGCTGTGTCTGAACGCCAGGCCGGAACCGTTCGACAACGCCGCCCAGAAGAACTTCCTCAAGGGCGCGTTCCCACGCTTCGCGCAGCAAGCCGTAGAGGTACTTAGCCTCCTTCTCATAGGCGGTCTGGTGGCCGTCGCGAAAGAGTTTGTCCGCGGTTTGCCACTCGTTGTTCAGGTAACCAATCTTCTTCCTGACGGGCATCGCGACCCACGGCAACTCCTCCGCGCAGACGCCGGCGCCCTTTGAAGCCTGGCGAACGTGCTGGTCAAGCTGCGCAACGCCCTCTTCCTCGGCGAACTGCTTGAGCATTAGGAGGAAGACAACGTCGTGCGTAAAGACAATGACCTGCCGGGTCTTGGCTTCCTGCACCAGCCGCCGCGCCACACCCTCGCGCCACTTGTAGTCGAGCGAAGACACAGGATCGTCGAACACGATGCCGGAGGGATCATCGGCGGTGCTGAGTTCCGCAAAGAACGCCGCTATGGACAGGCAGCGCTGCTCGCCTTCGCTCACCACCCTCGGCAACTCCACACCGGGCGCACGCGTCAGGATGAGTTTGTGATAGAGAACGCCGTCGGCTCCGCCGGCTTCCTTGAGTTCGACCTCGACGTGGCGGAAGGCGAGATTCGTCAGCTCGTCCCTAAAGCTCTGCTTGAGCTTCTGCGAGACGGCGGTCTTCGTGACGGCCGTGCTCTTCTGCGTGATGGCGTTGGTTGTCGTGTCGTTGATGCACAGCCCGTAGGCGGCGGTTCTCTTCTTGCGTTCGATTTCGTTCAGAACGAGCGGCTCATGCTGGGCGAGCAGTTTGCGGGCGCGGAGCTCCTGCGCCTCGGCGGTCATACGTTTGCGTGTTTCGTCAGTCGCGCTGGCGCGCAGCGTCTTGGCGCGCGCCTCGATCTGCTCTGCGAGCGCATCGGCGTCGCGGGCAACGGACGCAAGGGCCGGACAATCGGCGGCAAGGTCTTTGTCTTCGGTCAGGGCGAGAACGACGGCCTTGCGGCGGTTCTCGTTCGTCGCGAGCGCGGTGCTTATCGCGTCCGCCACCGCCTCATGCTCGATGCGGACTTCCTTGAGTGTCTCGTCAATGGCTTCAGTCGTCGCCTTGAGATCGGTGAAGGACTTCCGGACCCGCGCGAAGGTTTCCCCGACCCGCCGGAGTTCCCGTTCCGTCGTCGAAGCCACGAACGCCTCGAACTGCCGGAGCCTGTGGCCGGCCGCGTGATCGAGGTCCTGCTGGCACAGCACGCAATGCGCGCCGTTCTCCACGACCGGAAACGCCTGGCCGGGATAAGCCTGCTCCTGCGAGAACCGGCGGGCCGCCTCCCAAAGCGCCGTCCACGGTTCGGAACCGGTTCCGGCCAGCATGCCGGCCGGGAACGTGGCCTCGCGGAGCCTTCTGGCTTCCTCGCCCTTTCGGCGGCCTTCGGTTCGCGCATCGAACACAGCGGCGACGGTCTGCGCCGAAAGCGCCGCTTCCACCTCCTTGAGATGCCGGGCCAGCCCCTGGACCCGCCCGGCGCGAAGGGTGAGTTGCCGGATCAGTTTCTCGGGATCATTGGCCTGCAAATCAAGCAGTGACTTCTCCAGCAGGGCAAGCCGGGCTTCCTCCTCCGGGGACAGGCGCGCGCGCGTCTGGACTGATTCTGGCTTTGTGAGTGAGCTAATGTTCGCCAGGAGTTTTGCAACGGCCGTTCCTTCCGGGACTTGCGCCTGCACGGAGGCCAGGGCGTTCGAGTCCAGGGCGCGCTGTTCGCTTTCGAGCTTCGCGCGAACGGCCCTGCACGCTCTAACAAGCTTGTCGAAGAGGTCCAGCCCGAAGGGCCGGAACGCGACATCCGTCTTCTCGGTAAGGTAGACGGCAGAGCACTGCGTATCGAACACGCTCACCCGGGATATGAACTCATCCTCGCCGTTCCCGGCCCATTCCCGCGGTTCGGGTTCGGTTCCGACCTTGCATCTTATTGACACGACGGGCGAGAGCGGCGTTGCGCCGGAGACGACGTTCCCCAGGATTTGCTCCTGCCCGCGGGCGCGGCACGCGCTCTTGAGGATGCGGATATACCCCGTCTTTCCGGCGGCGTTGTCGCCGTAGACCACGGTGAGGTTCGGTCCGAACTTGAGAGTCTGGTCTTCCGCGAGCGCGTTCACCCCGCGGTGATGAAAGATGGAAACAAGCGAGACGGGCGCGCTGCCGGCTGTCTTCTCCGGCACATGCTCCTTGGCGAGCGGAGCAATGTCCTGTTGCTCAGCGAGTCCGTGCGCGCTCTTGCAGATCTCGGTCAGCGCGCGGATGTCGTCGTCAAAAAGTTCGCCGTTCAGCACGAGGCGGCGCATGGCATCGCGCTGCCAGGCCGGGCGGTCTTGGGACCACTCAAGGAGTTCTTCGAGAACGGTCACTTTTGCATCACCGAGTCGAGGGCGACCCCAAATGCCGGCTAGGCGGCATAACGATTCCGTTGACCCGCGCGGATCGGTGGCGCGACGCGTGCGGAAGCACGCGGCGTGCCGCCGAGACGCGTCGGGTCTAACGGACAGTTAGACGACGAGTTCATTTCTTGTCGCACGGCTTCTCCTTCACGAAGTCCATGAGGTGGCCATCGTTTCGGAGCTTAAGTAGGGCATCAAGCAACTCCACGCGGCTTTTCGGTTTTCGCGCCAGGATATTCTCATACGCGCGTAGGCCACTCTCCAAGCCTGCCAGCATGTAGGCGAATTTGTCAGTGGCCTGGTCGGCATGTTGCTCGACGAAATCTCCACTTCCAAACACCACCTGCCAGAAGATCGCATCGGACACCTTGTTTCTGGAATCGAGCAGGGGCCCAAGTTGGTCAAGGCACACGACGTAATCGAGAGGCTCGAAGTGCACGACCAATACCGGTCGAATCTTCTTCGCGTCGTCGCCCAACGGATCTCGCTCGTGGTCCAGAACGGCCCTATGCACGGCCTGCTTGTCCAGCGAGTGCGCCCAGGCTTCGAGTTCCTTGCGCTCAGTGTCGGATCCCTTGCCTGCAGCTGCCGGCAGGACAACAGACGCGCAAATCAGCAGGGGCACGAAGATCCTCATTTGTGCTTCTCGTCGTCTAACGCACGGCTAACCCGCGGGCGGGATCGGCGCGGTCGTTGAGTCCCTTGCAACGACCGTGACGGTCCCGATCGGCGGGTTCAGCCGGTTGTTCGACGGCACGATCTACTCCTCTGCGGGACAGAAGGCGTCGAAGGCCTCCTCTGCAAGACGGTAGCGAACCTCGCATGTTCGACTCGGCTCAGTGCCGGGCCATGCCAGGCGATACCGCCACGCGCCGTCTCGGCTGCGTTTGATCGCAAACAATCCCTCTGGCCATTCGGTTTCGGTTAGCCCTTCCCAACCGGATACCCTCACCTTGTACCAGATCAAGCGATCCTGCGTCGCGCTGTATCCAATCAGTCCGGTGAAGAGGTCAGAGCACGTCTCGGCATCGAACAGCACAAATTCCGCCTTCATGCCGTCGCCGTTGTAGTCTTGCAGCCAGAGGATCGTCGGTCGATGCGCCCGCCCGATGTGGTAGGGCGTGAAGCCATACAGCTTTCGGGGTACGTCGAACGAGTCCGCGCCAGCAAATGGGTCCGTGACGGTGATCGTGTTGATAACGTGTTCGGTAGTCTGATCCACTAGCGACACTCGTGTCGGTCCGTGCAAGTAACAGCCGCGAGTACTCCCGGGGCATGAGGGGGCCCACTCGTCCTCGGACGGGCACTCGCTGGCCTCAGGCGAGAGCATCCAGAGCACCAGGGATCTGTTCCGGTGAACTGAACGTGGCAGCGCCTGACGCTCGATGACTACGGCCCCTGGCGGTAGCGTCACAGTTGCTGCTAGCAGTAGTTCAGGCAGCGTAGGCGCCTCCTTCCGTCACGTCCGTCGAACTCTCTATTCGGCCGAACTCTGTTATCCCGTAAGACAGGTCAGCATTATGGCTTTATGCGCCCTATCGTCGTCCGGTAGCACGACTTCGATCCTCTTTGGCCATGGCGGCGGGCAATCCGTCCCCCGGCCGCGAGCCCTCGCTGCCCGTTGCGTGCAGTGGAATCGCGGCAGCGTTGCGGTCCAGGGGAAACCCGAGGGGGACCCGCGCGTTTCCTCCTGAAAATGAGGATACACCGCCGCGAGCGCCAGCAGAAGCGCCACCAGGTGGGTCCAGGAACGAAAGCGGCACCGAGGACCGGTGCCGCGTAACCGCTTTGTTTTCAGTTGGTGCCGAAGGCCGGACTCGAACCGGCACGGGCTTAGGCCCACTAGATCCTGAATGGTCTCAAAGGTAACGAGGGGTGGCGGTTTCTAGCTTTGTTGTCGTGTCCTTCGCGTGTATCCTATCTGTCATGGCCACACCACGGACACAAGGGGAACGGCGAGGCGCAGAGCCGATGGAAAGCGCCACCCTCCGGCAGGATCCTAAACCGTCTGAAGGGCTCGTCGTGATCGACGCACTGGAGGCGTGGTGTCCGACTGAGTTCGACGCGTGGACGGGCCGTTACTTCGACGGTTCCGGGCCCGAGTGGACGGCGCCCCCAGTCCCGAACGGCCGGCCATCCGGTTGGACCTGGTTGGACGGGGAGAAACGGGCGCTCTGGATCAGATACCCGTCGATGAGGAGGCCGGGCGAAGCGGCGACGCCGTCGCCACCGGCCTTGGCCCAGGTGTGGCGCGCACTGAAGCAGCAGCTGGGAGACGGGACCCTGCCAGCGACAGGGTTCCCTCCTGGGACGCACAGGCGCGTAACGATCCCGCCGGAGGCGTGGGAGGTGTTGGACTGGAACGGCGACGTCCGAAGTTCCCGCGTGGAGGGCAACGGAACGTGTTTCGTCGAGGTCCGCGTGAAAGGGCCCCAGGTCGGGGTACGGGGAACGAGACGGAAGGACCTTAGGGAGTGGATCTCGACTCGTACGCGAGACGGGTCCCCGGTGGCTCCCCAAAGAAAACTCAAGGCTGAGGCGAGGGCCGCGGGGTACAGCTTCAGTACTGACGTCTGGGCGGGGTTGTTTAGGGACAACGCCACTCCCGAATATCATCGCCCCGGCAAGCGGAAATCCCACCCGGCTTAATCCCACCGCCTATTAATCCCGGTCCGGTTTTAGAAGGGCTCCGCCCGTAGTCTACTCGCGGGCGACCATGAGTCGCACCGATCTCGCCCGCAGCGCAGACGTTCCCGAGTTGCTCTCACCGGAGCGCCTCGGCGCCCAGTGGTGCATCAAGCCGGACACGGTGCGGGCCTTGGTGCGGCGCGGCGCCTTGCCTGCAGTGAAGATCGGGCGGTTGGTTCGAATCCGGACGGTGGACGCGCAGCGATTCCTCGAGGGGTCCCGGCGCGCCTAGTCGATCGCAGTAGGTCGGGTCGGTGAGCGTTGAGCGTTGAATGGTACGCGGGGGTAACCCATGAGCGAGCCACGAGCCAGCCTGATAGGCCTCCCGTTCCCGGTTGAGGCCTGGGACCTTTCGATCGCCGTCGACCCAGTGACGCGGGCTCACGGCCAGCGTGGAGAGGTCGGGAGCACGAGCGTTCGAGTCGGCCGCGGTCACTCCGAGGTCGCGTTCCTCCTCATCTACTACGAGCTGAATGGCGTGATCGACGTTTCGGTCCCGCGGGTCCCGCGAGGGCCGGGCGTGTGGGCTCGTTCCGTGATGATGCCCCCGGAGCTGTGGTCCCGCGTGCGGGGACTCGCGCTGGAGGCGTGGGCGGCCGCGGAGCAACGGTGAGTTTCCACATCTCGGGGCGTCGAGTCGCCGGCGGGGAGCCGGGAACGTGAATCCCCGCGAAGGCTGGGAATGGTTCAAGGTGCCGACAGCTCTGCTTGAGGATCTATGTCGCGTTCGAGGCGCGGCGCTCCCAGTGTTTTTGGTGGTGCTGGAGATGACGAAATACGGGGCTGTCAAGTGTTCGTTCCGGTCGGTGACGGAAATGGCGTTGAAATCGGGGGTGAGCGAACGCCGCGCGCGAGATGCCGTTAAGCGTCTAACGGACGCCGGTTACATCAGGTGCGAGGTCAAGCCGGGGCCAGGACCGATTGTGGTCTATCGCCTTCGCTGGCTGCCGAAGGGGACACCAGTTCCGGTCGAAACGTCCGTGTCTATGGCTGGCGACGAGCGCTTCGTTGCCAAGCGCAGTCGCGGACATAGCGTCCGGAATACCCGGACGAAACGTCCGGAACCCGCGGACGAAACGTCCGGGATTCCGCGCGCAACTGGCAGCGGGAGGAGTCTGTTAGCTCTGTCGGAGATTCCGGAAGATTTAAGAGAGACCAGAGAGGGGGAGCATCTCGCGGTTGCGGAAAATCCGGGTTTGGCGACGCCGGACCCGGGGAAAGACGCCGGAACCGATCCCATCGAGGGGAGCGGAAAAGGCGAAGCGAACCCGGACGGCGGAGGCCTCTCGCCGGAACTGGTGGCGAAGTTCGCTGCGATCAGGGCCCGGACCGCCGGATGGTTGGGTGCCAGATGAACCGCGCTCGCTGGTGGAGGGTGAGCGTCTGTCGCGTGTCGATCGGGCCGCGAATAGTTAGGAAAAGTTTAGTTTCTCTGGCGCGGCAGTCGCATCGCGTGGGAAGCGCAATCACGTCGGGAAACGGGTCCTAATTGGGTGACAAAAAGCTACTTTCGAGCGCGCGCAGTCGCGTCGGGGGCGAGTAGGGACAGGAAGATGGGTCGGCGCAAGCGGGATCTGATGGCGGTGGTCCTGGACCACGTCTTACACGGCACCCCGTGGCCTCCCGTCGTCGAAACAGTCGTGCGGGTCCGCGCAGGACGCCGCGGGGAGGATCGGCGCCCGAGGAAACAGGCGGCGCTCGAGCCGGTGTGGGCTCTCGCGGATCGCCTGTATCCGGACGAGACGCCGGGGTTGAAAGCGGCGATGGTCGAGCACCTGCTCGGAGAGGTGCACGGGTGGCGCCGTGAACTGTGGACGAAAGAAGGCCACCGCCGCGCGCGTTGGCTCCTGATGTCCCGCTTGGGAGTCGAGGCCATCGGCAGGATGTCGCGGCTCGAGCTCGCGATCGCGGCAGTCGAGGAGACCGAGCGTGGAGGCCGATACGTTCGGGAACGGCTCGCAGCAAAGGCCGCGACCGACCGCGGGTCGCTTGTCCTGACCGATGCAAGTTCAGACCCGTGCACACCGACCGGACCGCGGCCGGAATCGAATTGAAAGCGGATCCTATGGCCCAGCACAGACGCATCCATGGCGAATCGTTTACCGAAGGCGTCGTCACGGCCAGGTTCGCCATCGACCCCCGGCCCTGACGGGTCGGATAGAGGAGACGCGATGATCGAGGAACAGCCGACGAACGAGAATCGAACACTGAGCACGGACGAGATCCTGAAGGCGAGAGGGTTCATGATCGAACGCCAAACGCCGGCGGAGGTGACGCCTGAGCTCGACTTCTCGCACATTCCGTGCACGGTGGACCGGCGGAGGAGCGCGAGACACGTCTCGCTCGAGGAGACCGCGCGCGACCTGGCCGAGGCCGAGCAGGAAGCCGAGACGATGGCAGAGGTCCTGCGCGAGGCCCAGCGGACGTTCGAGACGCTGACCAGCACCCGCAACGGGCTCGTGGAACGCCAACGCACCACACCCCCGACCCAGGAAACCGCGCACGCCGAGATTGCTTCGCATCTCAGCACGATGTCTTCTCAGCTGCAGGCGGCCGAAGAGCGGGTGCGCTGCGCTGCCGAGGTGTACGACCAGGCCAAGAGGAAGCATCGGGTGGCGAGGGCGACGCATCTCCAGCGCACCGCGTACGAGGAGGCCATCGAGCTCGACAAGGAGGCATCGGTTCGCGACGCGGAGCTGGGCGAGTTCCTCGTGGAGTTCCGCGCCAGATGTAAGGCCATGAGCACTCGGGCGGAGAAAGCCGACGAGCTCTTGGAGGAAAGTCGGAAACTCGTTCCCGGCACGCACATCCTTTCCGACGTCCCGGAGCGCGTGAGGCCGCTGTGGGCCTCCGGTTTCCGGCACCGGCTGGACCTTGTCACAACCCAGGTCGCGTGGGCGTTGCACTTCGCAGACCCCGACCGCTTCGGCATCTGAAGCAGGCGGAGGAGGACCCGATGCGTTTCCGAATCACTAAGAGCACGGACATCCGGGACCCGCGCGTTCCTTGCGGGGTCCGGCGGATCTTCGTCACCCCCGGCAAGGAACTCACGATCAACGTGCCCGACAACTACCTCCCTCCGGACGGCTGGGAGCCCATGGACGAGCGGGCGCAAGCCGCGATCGTCCGGAAGAGCGAGGAACGTCAGGAACGACTCCTGCACATTCTCACGAGGCAACCGGAGTCGGTCGTGCCCGAAGCCTATCGCGCCAAGACGCCGGACCAAGTCCCGATCTACAAGCCCCCGCTCGCCACCGACGAGATCTCGCCGGGCGTGCCCCCGGGGATTCCCAAGCCTATCGCGGGAAGGGAGGCGTAGAAATGGCCATCGCCTCCAACGGTGACGCGGTCGACGGCGCGGCAGCTTCGCCTGCCGAGATCGCCGAGAAGGAACGGCTGCAGAAGCGCTATCCCGCGATGCACGCGGCAGAGCGGGACCACGTGAACCGTCCCGCGGGTGAGACCCCGGAGCAGGAGCGCCTCCGGAGGCGCTATCCCGCGATGCACGCGGCGGAGGGGGGGGCCGACGGCGGTCCCCCGCCTTCACCCGCTCCGGCTGCCGCTGCATCCGCCGCAGGGACCCAGTCGAACGCGGCCGCCGCCCCTGCGGCCGCGTTGCCCGCGAGCGGTGCCTCCGTCCCGGAGCCCGTCGTGGTCGAAGGTCTCCGCTTTCCCGCCGGAAGCACGGTGGACTCCAACCTCGTCCGCCAGTTCAACGAGCTGGCGCCCGGGCTCGACCAGGACAGCCGTCAGGAAGTCGTCGACTTCTATGCGGGACTTCAAAAGCAGGATGCGGAGCGCTGGCGCGACGAGGTCGCCGGCTGGCAGCGCGACGTCGAGAAAGAGTTCTCCGCATCCGACATGGACTCCGCTCGAGATGTGATCTCCGAGTTCGGAGACGCCGCTCTGATCGAGGAGCTGAAGTGGTCCGGCTTCGACCGCAACCCGGCTCTCGTTCGCCTTGTCGTCAAGGTCGCCAGGAAACTCGGCGCGGGGGCAGGTCGCTAAGGACTCTCTATCCCGACGCGCGCACCCGCCAAGGAGTTAGCAATGCGAATTCCAGTGTATGAGCCCACCGTCGTTCCCGAGCCCATGCCGACCCCGTTCCGGTCGGGGGGCGGCGACGTCGCGGCCGGAGGCCTCGCCGTGGCCGAGGGCATTCGCAAGGTGGCCGGGGTGCTCGGCGCGATTCACGAGAGCGAGATGGACAAGGCCAACTCGGCCGTTGTCACCGAAGCCTTCGGGAAACTTACGGAACGTGCAACGCAGATCATCTACGATCCGCAGACCGGAGCGCTGTCGAAGCACGGCGTAGACGCACGCGGCGTCGCGGACCAGGTGGAGCGGAATCTCCAGGACTTCGCCGCCCAGACCGAGGCCGGCCTAACGAATCAGGAACAACGTAGGGCCTTCCGGGGACTCGCGCAGCGGACCCTCTCGGAAGCCCAGCGCGAGCTGATGCGGCACGAGCTCCAAGAGTACGAAACCGCGGACCAGGAATCGACCGCCGCTCTCCTCGACAACATCCGGGCCCGGGCCTCCACGCGCTTTGATCAGGCAGACGTCGTCGAGAACGCGGCGGACGAAGTCCGCGTGCTCGCGCGAGCACGCGGCGAGCGGGCGGGCTGGGACGCCGCTCAGATCGAGGACCAAGTCCGGAAGGAACTGACGAAACTCCACGCGCCCGTCTTCGCGCAGCTCGTCGAGCGGGATCCGGAGGCGGCACGGACGTACCTCGACGACCACAAGGACGACCTCAGTCCCGAGGCACAAGTGCAATTCGGCCGGGCCGCGGACGCCGGGAATCTGCGAAAGCGCGGTCAGGAGAAGACGGACCGCCTGTGGGCCGACCGGCACGGCTCCCTCGACCTCGCGCTGCAGGACGCCGCGGAGATCGCCAATCCGGAGCTGCGGGACGACGTAGAGTCCCGTCTCCGCCAGCGCTCGGCCGATCAGAACGCGGCCCTCGCCCAGACGGAAGCCCAGGACACCGCTCTTGCCGACAAGTACTTCACGCAGCGCGGCACCCACAACGACATCCCGGTCAGCATCTGGTCTCGCCTCCCGAGCGACAAGCAGGGCTACTTCCTGCGCGAGGAGCGGTTCCGGAACGAGGGCGCGCCCGAGATGAAAGTCTCGGACGTGACCGACTCGACGTGGAACGAGTGGTATGCCTACAAACAGCTCGGGCCCGAGCAGAAGGTCGGCGTGAATCTCCTCACGACGTTCCGGCGGAAGGTGCCCGACTCCATGGTCATGCAGGCCATCGAGGAGCAGGAGTCCTACCGCAACGCGCTGCAGCGCGGAGGCGATCGCGCGCCGGAGCTCACCGAACTCCAGAGCCGCGCGCAGCAAGTCGAGACGGCCGCGCGGCGCGCCGGGATCCTCCCGTGGGACGTCCAGGCGGACGAAACCCAGAAGAAGGATTTCAGCGTGTTCCAAAGCGCGGCGGACTTGGCCATTCGTGATTTCGAGCGCAACAAGCTCGGGGGGAAGCGGAAGGCGACCGAGGACGAGGCCCAGCCCCTGATCGACCGACTCCTGATCCACGGCGAGGTCCCGCGGCCCTGGTACGTTCCCAATCCACACTTCCTCCTCTACACGCTCCCGCCGGCCAGGCCTTCGTCCCGTTCGGCGAGACCGAAACCGGCAGGACGGAACCCCGGCACGAACTCACCGACCAGGACGTAGCCGTGCCGCCATTCTGGCGACGCCAGGTCGAGGCCGCGATCCGCCGCGACGGTCGCGAAGTCACGGATCAGGAGGTCCGGATCCGTTACCTCCGCTTCCTCGAGTCCGGAGGAGGGGGCGCGCGATGAGCGAGCCCAACTGGAATCCCTTCGACGAGCAGATCCGGCGAGAAAGGACCACCGCGACCGCGGCGGTCCCTGCGCGGCCGCCCGCGGAGGTCCCTCCAGGGGCGCCGACGGAGACGGCGCTCGGCGTGGATCAGGAGAATGCGTTCCAGGACTGGCTCAAGCGGCAACGTAATGCGGCGGGCGGACCGGTAGCGAACGACCTTCCCGTATACGACGTCCGAGGTCTATACCTCTCGTTGGGCGGAAAGGATGTTCCTCCGGGGCATGGACCCGACACCTACAAGCGACCGACGCATCCGACGTTCAGCGACGAGTCGATCTACCACGGGGTCGGCACCCACGAGGGCGGCCACTGGTCCGAGGACGGGACGAAGTTCTACGCGAGCCCGTGGAACGTCCAGAATATGGGCGGCCCGGCGGCTCTTCAGGGCTACTTTCACAAGTTCGAATCCGGCGTCGAGCTCGTGCTCCCGAGCGCGGTCCAGGCCGGCGCGAATCCGTTCGACGATCAGATCCGGCGAGAGCGCGAGGGACAAGCCGGCGCCCTCAACGTGGCGTTCTCCTCCACGGCGGGCACGGATCCGGACCGCCAGGCCGAGGTCCTCCGTCTCGGGCGCGCCAGCGGCCTGCCCGTCGACCTCGTCGGCCGGAACGTGGACGAGGTCTCCGGTCGCGTCGCTGCCTCCAAGGCCTCCCGTCTGCTCGCGAACGCGCCCGAGCTGGGCGCGTGGTACTCCGACCAGAACAACGCGGCCGTCGCGCGGGACGACGTCGCGAACCTCCACGGGATCGCCTGGGCGATCGGGGCTCCGTTCCACGCGCTCTGGGACAAGATCCGAGAGCAGGAGACCGTGGCCCGGCAGTTCCGGGAGTACGCCGGCGGTGGCGACGAAGCGAACCGCCAGCGGATCGGCGAGCTCGAGCAGGCCTACGGCGAGAAGGACTACGGCGCGAAGACCTGGTGGCAGCGTGCCTACCTCGCGCCGTGGAAGATGGCTCCACTCATCGTGGGCGACCTGGCCTCGCGCTACCTCGGCTACTTCGCCGGCACCGCGATCGGGACACTCGGAGGAGCCGCCGCCGGAGGGGCCGCTGGAGCTCCCGCGGCCGGCGCCGGCGCCGTGCCGGGTGCCGCGGTCGGCGGGACCGCGGGCGGGACCGCTCTCGGCGTGGCGGGGCAGTTCCTCGGATCCGCCGCGTTCAACTTCTTCGAATTCGCCGGCCCGCTCTACTCCGAGTTGTCGAAGCTCCGGGACGACAGCGGGAAGCCGCTTGACCCGCGAGTGGTCCGGGCTTCCGCGACGGCCGGCGCCGCGATCGACGGCCTCCTCATGGCTGGCCTCTTCGGTCGCGTCGCGTCCGCGGTGCCCGGGGTGGGCGAGGCGCTCGAGTCGATCGGTGCGCAGACCGTCCGGCGTGCGCTCGCGCAGAAGACCGTTGGGACCGCGGCCGCGCAGCTCGCGAAGAAGTACGGGGAGCACGTTCTCTCGGGTGCATTGCTCATGGCCGCGCAGTCGGGCGTGAACGCAGCCACCCGGGAAACCGCGAAGGCAGCCTCCGGACAGCCGATCGACGTGAGCTGGAGCCGGATCCCGATCGCGACCGCCGAGGGGTTCGGCCGCGGCCTCGAGGACATGCTCCTCCTCGCGGCGCTCCGGCCCGGGCGCGCGTTCCTGCAGGACCTGGGCCGCGTCCACGCGGTCTCGGAAGGCGCGGCGCGCCTCGAGGAGCTCACGCAGAGCGCGCGCGCGTCGAAGCTCCGGGCCCGGATGCCGGAGAAGTTCCAGGAGGTCGTCCGCCAGCTGGTCGCCGAGCACGGCGAGGTCCAGAACGTCTCCGTTCCCGTCGAGCGGTGGGACGCCTACTGGCGCGACCAAGGCCTCGACCCCGCCGCCGTCGCCCGGAACGTCCTCTCGGACCCCGCGCGGTACGGCCAGGCCGTGCAGAACGGCGGGGACGTCGTCATCCCGATCGAGAACTACCTCACGCACCTCGCGCCGACCGAGCACCACGCGGCCCTGCGTCCGGATCTCCGCCTCTACCAGGGCGACCCGACGCCTCGCGAACTCGCGGAAGCCTACCGCGCCGAGACGGAACGCACCGCGCAACTCGCGCAGGAGCCGGTCGAGTCCCTGAGCGCTCCCGACCACCAACTGTACGACACGGAGCGGGCCCGGGCGATCGCCGCCGGGCTCGACGAGACCCAGGCCGACGTCCACGCCCGGAATCAGACGGCGTTCTGGCGCGTCATGGCCGCCCGGACCGGAGGAGGCTCGGCCCTCGAGCTCTATCGCAGATACGAACCCGGAGCTCGGCCCGCGGAGACCGCGCCGCCGGCGCGGGCGGAGGCCGGCCAGGTCGAAGCCTCCGAGGTCTCCGCCGCGGAGCGCGCCCAGGGCCTTGACGGGCTCCCAGGACTTCGGGAAGGCCTGACCGCGGCGGAGGTCCAGGAGCACGCCCACGCGATCCAGAAGGCCCGCGCGGAGGGCGAGGCCGCCCTCAGAGGCCGGATCACGGAGGACCAGGCGCGGCTGAAGTCGGAGGCGTTCCTCCAGGAGCTCGATCGAGCCCGGGAGCAGGTCCGGGCGGAAGCGGCGCAGGATCCCGTCCAGGCGGCGCTGTGGTTCCTGCGAAACGGATCCATGGCCGATGGCTCCGAAATACCGGACACGCTGAGAGACGAAGCCGGGCAGCCGGTGAAACTCTCCCGGCACTACCTCATCGACCGGTACGGGAAGCCGATCCTCTCAGAGATCCCGCGGGGATTCGTCGAGGACGATACGGGCGCCGAGGGGCCGCGGCCGATGGGACATCCCGACGTCGTCGCCGGAATGTTCGGCGTCTCGAGCGGTGACGAGCTCGTGCAGGCGCTCCGATCCGGACGCGCGGCCGTCGTGGATCCGGAAGCCGAGGCACGGCGCCGCGTCGAGAACCAACACGGGAACCTCGCGAACGAGCCGATGCGACTCTCCCGCGAGGCGATGGACGCGGTGCACGGCGAAGCCCGCGGCGAGCAGCTCGCCGTCGAGCTGCGCCTCCTGAAACGGCAGGCCGAGCGGACCGGGACCTGGCGGCCGAGGCCTCCCGTGAGCGTCGCCGGCGCGCTCGAGCGCGCGCGGACCGAAACCCTCGGGAAGCGCCTCTCGGAGATCTCCCCGTTCGTGATCGAACGGACCGAGCGGATGGCCCGGAGGGCCGCAGTCGCGGCCGCGGCGCGCGGGGACATGATGGGAGCGTACGAGGCGAACGAGCGCGCGCTCTGGAATTACGCGCTCTACCGCGCGGCCGTCGATCTACGCCGCCAGGGCGAGGCCGCGACGCAGCTCCTCGCCGGCGCCGCGCGACCGGCGGCCCGGGCCAAGATCGGGCTCGTCGATCCGCTCATGCGGGAGCAGGCGGAGGCCATCCTCGAGCGGTTCGGCTACTTGCCGAGGGGGCCACAGCGGACGCGGACGCTGTTCTCGTGGGCGTCGGAGGCCGAGGAGCGCTGGGGCGACGAAGTCAGCATCGACGATCGCCTCTTCGACGAGGCCTGGCGCAAGCCCGCGGGCCAGCTCACCGTCGACGAGCTGCTGGCCGTGCGGAACGCTATCCACAACATCTCCCACCTGGCCGCGAACCGTGGGAAGGTCCTCACCGCGGAAGGCAAGGTCGAGCTGGCGGACGCCGTCCGGGAGCTTCGCGAAGGCGCCCTCCGGAACGTCCCCGACCGAGGTCCTCGGCCGATCAGTCACGACGCTGGCGGGCGCCTCGAGGGCGTCGGGGAGTGGATCTCCGAGAAGGGCGCGGAGTGGCGGCGCCTCGAAAACATATTCCGATTACTCGACGGCGCCGACATCAACGGGCCCTGGCAGCGCTACATCTGGAACCCGATCAAGGCCGCGCGCACGAAGTCGTACGAGCTCGCGGACCTCCACGCGCGGAAGTTCCTCGAGGCGCTCGAGGCCCTCCCCGGGGACGTCCAGGGCCGACTCGCCGAACTGGTGTTCATCCCCGAAATCGGCCAGCCCCTCAGTCGACGCGAGATTCTCATGGTCGGGGCGAACACCGGGAACGACAGCAACTACTTCAAGCTCGCGAAAGGGTACGGCTGGACGGACGGACAAATCGAGGCGATCACGAAGCACCTCGGGAAAGCCGAGTGGGACTGGCTCCAGGCGACGTGGGACACGTACGAGGGCATGTGGCCGGAGATCGTCGCGCACCAGGAGCGGACCACCGGGCTCCCGCCCGAGAAAGTGCAGGCCCGGCCCGTCCGGACCGAGTACGGCACCTATCGCGGCGGGTACTTCCCCGCCGTCTACGCCCGCGACGCCTCGGTCGCCGGCGAGCGCCAGGCGATCAGCGCGCCCGGGCAGATCTTCGATCGCGGATACTTCAAGCCCACGACACCCCAGGGGTACACGAAGAGCCGCATCGAAGACTTCGCCCGGCCGATCTCGCTCGACATGTCCCTGATCCCGGCGCAGATGGCGCAGCACATTCACGACGTCGCCTTCCGCGAGGCGGTCATCAGCGTCGGGAAGCTGATTCTCAACGAAGAAGTCCGCGACACGATCCGAAGGACCGCGGGGAAGGAGTACGTCCCGCTCCTCCTGCCGTGGCTCCGCGGGGTCGCCAACGATCGCATCTACTCCACGGGCGATCACCTGAGCAGCTTCGATCGGATGCTCGACACCACGCGCTCTCGCGCCACCGTGGGGATCCTCGCCTACAAGGTCGCCGTCATTTCCGGCAACCTGTCCAACATCGTGACCGCGCGCGCCGCGGCGAAAGGAACCTACCTGACGGGCGCGTCGATCGACCTCATGCGGAGCCCGCGGGAAACGTGGGAATTCGTCAAGTCGAAGTCCCCGGGGGAGATGGCGCACCGGGTCGACAACGTCGATCGGGACATCCGGGACAAGGTGCGCGAGCTCGCGACGCGCTACGACATCCCGGCCAAGACCCAGCGCTTCGGGATGCGCCTGATTTCCCTGTCGGACATGGTCGGATCCGTCCCTGCGTGGCTCGGGGCCTATCGGCAGTACCTCGCCGAGCACGAAGGCGTCGAGGACGCGGAAGCTGTCCGGTACGCGGACCAGCAGGTCCGCCGGGTCTTTGGCGGATCCCAGGCCGAGGACCTGCCGGCACTCCTCCGGAATCCCGGGGCGTGGAAGCTCCTCACGATGTTCCAGTCGTACATGAACTCGCAGTACAACCTCGGCGCCGATCTCGCCGGCGACGTCGCCCGGTCTGCACGGAGGGGAACGCTCCGCCAGGACCTCCCGGAGCAACTCGCGGAATCGGTCGCACTCGTGCTGGGCCTCACCGTCGTCAACGAATATCTCGCCGGCCGCGGGCCCGACAAGGACGAGCGGTGGGCCGCGTGGGCGCTCCGAAAGCTGGTGGTGTTTCCGTTCGCCGTGCTCCCATTCCCGCTGCGCGAGGCGGGCTCCATGCTCGAGGCGAAGCTCCGGGGCCGCGGCCGCGGGCAGGCGAGGACCTCGCCGGCGCTCGAGCTCCTGACGAAGACGTGGGAGGCGGGGGCGGACGCCTGGGACATCGTCACCGGGCCGCCACGACGCCGGGCGCAAGCGCTCGAGCAGGCGGCCGAGGTCGCGGCGACGTGGGCAGGGCTTCCGGTCGCTCAACCCAGGCTCACGGGCCATTACCTGTGGGATGTCTACAAGGGCCGGGAACACCCGGACTCGGCGTGGCAATTCATGCGAGGCGTCCTGTACGGCTCCAAGAGGAAAAAGGGCCGATAGCAGGATTGCAGACGTCTGCACACCCGAAACGAGGGCCCAGGATGGCTCAGGATCGACGCTCGCGAGGTGGGCAGTACGATCGGACGTCCCATTCTGTCGAGCCCCGCCGGCGGGCGGCGGAGGGAGGGGACGTGCGAGCGAGAAGGCGCTTGACGTGGGGCCAGGTGGGGAGTAAGTTCTCCTCGAAAACGGCCCCGCACCCGGTAGGAGCCGGGCGCGGGACCTGACCCGAAACGGTGAGGTTAACACCGATGCGGGCTGCGCGAATCGTACCAGACTCCTCCAACAGCGCGAAGCCCCCGCGATGCCTCCTCGCCGTCCATCTGCGCCCACGCGGCGCGAGGAGGATCCGATGCCGAAGAAGACGTCCATCCTGAAGCAGGCTCCCCAACCGACTCCGGAGCAGCACCTCGCCGGGTGCGCCGAGAACCTGGCCTACTCCGCGAACATCCTCCTGGCGGGGGCCCAGCTGTTCGGCACGATCGTGGACCGGGCGCGGGACTGCAAGGATCGAGAGACCGCCGACGCCATGATCGAGTTCCAGAGGTGCGGTTTCGACGCGGCGGCCATCAGGGTTGGCGAGGACCTGGACGAATACCAGAAGGCCCTGGCGGAGGCGTGACGATGGGAGACCTCATCAGGTTCCCGGAGCGAAAGACCCCGCGCCACCGAACTGCGGAGGAGCGAACCAACGCGACCTTTGACGCGATCGGACCGCCAGCCTGCGTCGTGTGTCCGATCCTCGCAACATGCAAGACCCTTTGTGCAGGAATGCTGGAGTGGGCGAGACGGTCCGACGCGATCGAGGAGGCAGCGGAGGCGGCCGCAGCGCAACCGCGGCGCCCACGACGGTCCACGAATCCGGAAGGGAAGGGGGCATAACCATGGGAACCGTGATTCCTTTTCCTGTGAAGACCGCGGCGCCCGTCGAAACCCTGGCCGAGGCGGGCTGGCGCTGCCTTCTGTGTCCGACCGCGAAAGACTGCCAGGAGTTCTGCCCCCCGGTCCACGAAGCGATGGTCATTCATACGCGAGCGGAAGCCCGGCGCGAGGTGATGCGGCCGCGACCGCCGGAGGATCCGGAAGGGAAGGGGGCATAACGTGAACCGCAAACTCGACCCCGTCTACCTGACAGAGGCGGAATTGGCCAGGCGGTGGTGTGCGTCGCGATCAACGATTCAGCGGCTCGCTCGCGCAGGTCAGCTTCCGCACTTCATCCGGCCGGCGCCGCCCGGCGGCCAGCCCCGCCGGCTTTACCGAATCGCTGATATCGAGGCGCTCGAGGCCGACGGCTACCAGGACGCCGCGGCATTGGCGTTCCGGGCGCCGAGGAAGGGAAGGGGGTGACATGGCCGTCTACAGTCGAGGGGAACAGTGCTGGATCGACTTCTACTATGCGGGCAAGCGGTACAGGCGACCCGCGGGCACGAACGGGAAGGAGGCTCGGAAGGCGCTCGACCGGATCAAGGGAGATATCGCGTCCGGCGACTTCGATCCCGCGGACCTCGATCCACAGCCGGAGGAGCTCGGTGTGCTCTTCGAGAAGGCGCTCGACCTGTACATCGAGCACCGCGAGGCGCAGGGGAAGCAGCGGGCCTCGTATCTCTACCTGGACCGCCTGTGGCGCGAGGTGCTCAAGGGCCGGCCCGTCCGGGAGATCACGTCGGAGGAGATCGAGATGCACCTCTCGACGTGGGGCGAGGACCGAGACTGGGCACCGGCGACCAGGAACTCGACACTCATGCAGCTCTCCGGCTTCCTCTCGTACTGCTATGGCCGGCGGTGGATTGAGAGTCACCCGACCGAGAAAGGGCGCGTGCCACTCCTGGCCGTGGACAACTGCCGCGAGCGGTGGCTTACTCTCGCGGAAATCGAGACGCTCATCGAGAAGGCGCCGGAGTACATGAAGCCGATGATCCGCTTCGCGTGCTGCACGGCGATGCGCCTCGGCGAAATCTGCACCTTGACCCGCGCCTCGTACCAGAAGGCCGAGGACGGGAAGCCCTACCTCGTGACCGAGCGGACCAAGAACGGCGAACGCCTCGTGTGGCCCCTGGAGGGATGGGCGAAAGAGTACGTCGAGGCCCGCGTCGATGATCTGCCGTTCCCGGGGTCGCACCTGTTCGCCGGGCCGGATGGCGAGGCCGCGAGGGAGGGGATACTCCGCGGCTTCCAGGCCGTCGTCGAGGCGGCCGGCTTCGAGTACGGGCGCACCCGGCAGGGGATCACGTTCCATTCCCTGCGGAGGACGGCCGCGACCCTGGCCCTCAACGCCGGAGTCCCGGAGCACGTCGTGCAGAAACTCGGGAACTGGAAGGACCGCGGGATGGTCGCGTTGTACGCGAGGGTCTCGGACGTGACGCTCCGAGATGCCGCGGGAAAGCTCGCGGGGCTCATCGGCGGTAGTCACAAGGTGGTCACAATCGACCGAGAGGCGCGCGAAGCTGGCGCCGCGAGGATCGGCGCAAGTGCTTGATTCTCTTATGGTGCCGAAGGCCGGACTCGAACCGGCACGGGCTTAGGCCCACTAGATCCTGAATCTAGCGCGTCTACCAAATTCCGCCACTTCGGCGAACCGTGCGGCGATAAACTACCAACCCCGGGACGCCCGTGTCAACAAGAAGCGCGCCGGCGCGATCGCCCGCGCGTGAGCCGATGCTCCGGGAAAAGCGAGGTTTCATGCCGCACGACAGGCCGGCGGTCCCCGATCGGGAGACCGTGGAGAAGGCCGTCCTCGACCATCTCCGCGAGCCCGGGTACCGGCCCGCGTCCCTCCGCGAGATCATCGACTGGCTCCACGTGCCCCGCAAGGACCGGCCGGCCTACCGGGGCGCGGTGCGGGCCCTCCTGGTCTCCGGGCGGGTCGTTCACGTCGAGGGGCGGAAGCTCGCGGCCGTCGAGGAACGCACCGCCCGCGGCCGGATCCACGTCCACCCGCGAGGCTTCGGGTTCGTCCGCACCGACGACCCGGGGAAGGACGTGTTCATCCCGCCCCGGCGCCTCGGCGGCGCGCACCACGGCGATTCGGTGGAGGTGAGGATCCTCGGAACCGACCGCGAGGGGAGGCCCGAGGGCGAGGTCACCGACGTCGTGGATCGCAGGGGACGGCGCGTTCAGGGGCTCTTCCGGGCCCGCGACCGCGGAGGTCTCGTCCAGCCGTTCGACCCGTCGGCGCCGTCCGACATCTCGATCCCGGGATCGTTCCGGATGGACGCCGAGGACGGTGACGCGGTGGAGGTCCTGGTCCTGCGGCCCGGCGCCGCCGGCGCGCCGTCCGAGGGAAAGGTGGTCGAGGTCTTCGGCCGATTGGGCGACCCGGGCGTGGACACGATGGTGGTCGCGCGCCGCCACGAGCTCAGGACCGAGTTTCCCGAGGACGTTCTCGCGGCGGCGCGGCGGCTGCCGGACGCGGTCCCGGCCGCGGAGGCGGCGCACCGGGAGCGGTTCGACGATCCCGCTCCGGTGACGATCGACGGGGAGACCGCGCGGGATTTCGACGACGCGATCGCGGTGGTCGCGCTGCCGGGCGGCGGGTTCCGGCTCTTCGTTCACATCGCGGACGTGGCGTTCTTCGTCCGGCCGGGGGACACACTCGACGTCGAGGCGAGGGAGCGGGGCACGAGCGTCTACTTTCCCGACCGGGTGTTCCCGATGTTCCCCGAGAAGCTGTCGAACGATCTCTGCTCGCTCCGCCCCGGCGAGGACCGGCTGGTCCAGTCGGCGGTCCTCGACCTCAACCCGCGCGGGGAGGTGCGGGACGTCCGCTTCGCCGACGGGGTGATACGGTCGGCGGCGCGCCTCACGTACACGCAGGTGGCCGCGGTCCTCGACGGGAACGAGCCTGCCGCGCGGATTCCGAAGCGGGTCGCGGCGATGCTAGAGACCGCCGACCGGCTGCGGGACCTCCTGGAGCGGCGTCGCGCCGCGCGGGGCAGCATCGACTTCGACCTCCCCGAGCCGCGGATTCTCCTCGACGTCGAGGGGGCGATGACCGGCATCGCGATCGAGCCCCGGAACCGCGCCCACCGGATGATCGAGGAGTTCATGCTCCTGGCCAACGAGGCGGTGGCCGGGCACCTCGACGGCGAGGGAGCGCCGTGCCTCTACCGGATCCACGAGGCGCCCGACCCGACGAAGATCGAGGCGCTGGCGGAGTTCGCCGCGACGTTCGGTCTGGTCCTGGCGTGGGACCCGGAGGCGGTGAAGCCCCGCGACATCCGGCGCCTCGTGGAGGCCGCGGAGGGGCGGCCCGAGCAGGCGCTCGTGAGCCAGGTCGCGCTCCGCTCGATGAAGCAGGCGCGGTACAGCCCGGAGAACGCGGGCCACTTCGGCCTCGCCGCACCCGTGTACGCCCACTTCACCTCGCCGATCCGCCGCTACCCGGACCTGACGCTCCACCGGATGCTCCGCGCGTTCCGGCGCGGCGACGGGGGGCGCCTCGCGCTCCTCGCCGACGGGCTCGGGGAGCTGGCGGACTCCTGCTCGCGTCTGGAGCGCGAGGCCGAGGCCGCGGAGCGCGAGCTTCTCGAGTGGAAGAAGGTCGCGTTCATGAAGGGGAAGGAGGGGCAGGCGTTTGCCGGGATCGTCACCGGGATCGCCCGGTTCGGCCTCTTCGTGCAGATCCTGGAGACGCTGGCCGAGGGGCTCCTGCGCGTCGAGGGGCTCGGGGACGAGCGGTTCGAGTTCGTGGAGAAGAGGATGGAGTTTCGCGGCGAGCGCACCGGCGCGACGTACCGGCTGGGAGACACGCTCTCGGTCGTCGTGGACCGGGTGGACCCCGTGCTGAGACGACTCGATCTCTCCCTTCCGCCCGGGAGCCGGGCGCCCGGGGAGCGGAGCGGCGGGAGGCGTCGCAATCTGCGGGCGGCTTCGCCGCACGGGCGGGAGAGGCGCGGGCCGGGCGGCAAGGGCAAGGGGGGCGGCGGGAGGCGGCGGTGAGCGGCGAGGTCCCCTGGTACCGCCTGATCGACCACTCGGGGGACATCGCGATGCTGGTGCGCGCGGCGACGCTCCCCGCGCTCTACGACGCGGCGGCGCGGGCGCTGTTCGACGTGATCCTCGACGTCCGGACCGTCGAGCCGCGGGAGCGGCTCGACATCGGCGTCGAGGGCGCCGTGGATGCGGAAGACCTGCTGGTGCGCTTCCTGTCGGAGCTGCTGTTCCTGCACGACTCGCGCGGCTGGCTCTTCCGTGGCGCCGAGATCCTCGACATGGGTCCCGATCGCCTGCACGCCTCGGCGATCGGGGAGCCTTTCGATCCCGCCCGCCACGCGATCCAGCGGGAGATCAAGGCGGTGACGTACCACCACCTCTTGCTGTCCGAGGACGCGGAGGGGTGGTCGGCGCGCCTCGTGCTGGATCTTTAGACGCAAATGGGTTCAAATCCATGACGCATATGCAGTATAGTAGACTCGTATTGTCGTCAAATTCCCCAGTGACCTTGTGCGAATAGTCGCAGCGCTTCCCGCTACCGCCACCGCCGAGACGTTGGCAGCATGAAAGTTGACGAATTCTGCAACATCCGGAGCGGCAATAGGGTCCGAGGCGGGGGGCGAGCCGCCGTCGAAGGAGCGCACGGTTTTTGCACATCGGCCGTCTCTGGCGGGATAACTCTGGGAGGAGGCCAAAGAGCATGTACGTAAGAAAGGGAACGCTTCTCATGAAAACTCTTGTTAAGGGTGCGCTCGCGCTCGTCGTTCCCCTGCTGCTGGCCGGGGGGACTTCCTGGGCGGTCCCGCAGTATCTCGATGACGGAGCCTTGCAGAACGCTCAGGGAGGATGGAACCTGCCGGCGCAGGGCAGCTGCCCCGAGGCGAGCAGCGCGCTGACCCGGCCGGATTGCCTGGCGGTGCGGCTCACGTCGTATACCACGAGGGGGACCTGCGTGCCGACGGGCAACATCACCCGCAGCTGGAGCACGGGCGTCTGCAACGACACGGCTCACAACGCGGACCTGGCCACCTGCGAGAACACGTTACCTCTGGGCAGCCGGAAGTTCAGTGCCGGGAGCCCGAATGTCTGCGCCATCGTGATGAAGGGCGACGACAGGAACAAGGCCGTGTGTACGGCCGTGTACGGGGGCACCTGGGTCACGGCGGGAGCCTGCATCCCGGCCTGGGTGATGCCCGATCGAACCCAGTACACGCCGAACCTCTTCTCCGGCGCGCTTTCGGGCCCCTCCGGCCCGGGAGACCAGTGCCTCCGCTGCCACAACAGCGTCACCGAGTACAACGGTCCGAGGGTCAGGGACGTCGAGTGGTTCCTGCGGACCGGCCACAAGAACATGGCCAGGAAAGTGACGCCGGCCGCGGCTGGAGCGGGCCTGCCGTGGGCGGGCCCGGCCTACGCGTGCAGTCTGCCGGGCTTCAACGACATGACGAGCTGCGAGCTGCACGGCGGGACCTGGGATGCGGCACTGGTCACCTATCCTTCCGACGACAGCGCCGACCCGATCGATTGGCCGAACGGCAAGATCGGCTTCTGCAGCAATACGGCTTACAAGACGCAGGCGACGTGCGTCGCCGCCGCCGGGACGTGGACCTGGTACACCCTGAAGTGGATCTATGGCGACTGGCTCAGCTCGCTGCCCAGGGCGATCTTCGCCGCGCCTCCCAGCTTCGGGAACGCGTCCTCGCCGAATACCTGCGTCGATCCGAGATCCGGGCTTTGCAGCCTCTCCCAGTACATCACCCAGGCGACCTGCGAAGCCAATGCCGGCGTCTGGACTTCGAATGGCACCCAGGCGGGGTGCGAAACCAATAACGGCGCGGGCAGCTGGGTGGCGAAGCCGGGCGCCTCGTACTCCTGCGGGCGGTGCCACACCACCGGCTGGACCAGCGATTCCGTGGTCAACATCGCGAAGGAGCCCGAGAAGTCGTTTTCCGGCATCGTTTGGAGTCGGCTGGGCGCTCCCACCGACGGCAAAGTGGACACCGCAGGGGCCGTCGCCGGCGATCCCAACAAGTCCTCCTCGTGGGACGTCTGGGGCATCAGCTGCACCCGTTGCCACAACTCCGTGGTCGAGAACACGAGCGGAGTTTGCACTCCCCCCGGCACCGCCGCGGTGCAGTCGAGCCTCGTGACGCAGGCCCTCTGCGAGGCTGCCGGAGGCACGTGGAGCGCGGGCCCGCCCTATGCGGCGCCTGTCGGATTGTCGAGCCATCACAACGCGATGACGTCGGCCGACGCCTCCAGCGGAGGCTACTGCAGCGACATGACGCTCGGCAGCCTGACCAAGGAGCAGTGCGAATTCAAGGGCGGCACCTGGTACGCCGTGAATTGCAGCGATCCGGTCTGGCCGTCGGCGCGACAGTGCCTGGACACCAGCGGCTGCAGCAATCACCTTTCGGTGTTCACCACGTCGGCGCTCTGCACGGGCGGCGTGTGCAGCGCCAACACCAGCTCGGCGACCTACGCGACGCCGGCAGATTGCGCGACGAACGGGGGCTTCTGGTACGAGCCCGGGACGTGCAGCAACCCGTTCTACTTCTCACAGGCCACGTGCACCGCCGCCGGCGGAGCCTGGGCGGCCAACACGTGGAACGCGAAGACCCCCGGAACCTGGAACGCCTCGTCGTGCAGCATCGGGGGCGGCACGTGCACGGCTCCGCAGTACGTCACCAGCGGCGACTGCACGGGTCACAGCGGAACGTGGAGCAGCAGCGGCAGCGGCTCCTGCTCGTTCCCCGCGTACACCACGCCGTCGGACTGCCAGTCGCATTCCGGCGCGTGGTCCGCCACCTGGAGCGACAACCTCCAGTGCATGGACGCGGGGGTCTGCAGTGACGTAACGAAGACGAACCAGATCGCGTGTCTGGCGGTGACTGGAAACACCTGGACCAACGGCAAATGGACCGGCACCAGGACCCGGCGAGGCCAGATGATCACGTCGGTCTGCATGAACTGCCACCGGCAGGAGACGGGCGGCAAGCCGTACGACAACGCCAGCGCCAACCCGGGGACGGAGGCCACGGTCAATCCGGGACTCTATCTCAAGGCCGGGGCCGCCCACGGGACGTTCTCGTTCGTGAGCCACCCGCACGGCAACCAGTTCCTGAACAGCCCGCACGGGCAGTTCACCGGCACCTTCAACCAGATCGGAACCGCGACCTACGGCAACGGCTACGGCAGCTACTTCCAGAATGACGGCGAGGCGGCCAACACCGGCAACGGCTGCACCGGCTGCCACGACGTGCACAAGAGCGTGGTGGAAGAAGCCTTCGAGCCGGCCCCCGGCCAAGAAGGCGCGATCAAGGAGGAGTGCACGGCCTGCCACAAGAAGAATCTGGCCGGGCTGCTGCACCCCGGCGGCGTGGGCACGCCGCTCGAGGAGATGGAGTCCGAGCCTGCCGACGCGTGCGTGAGCTGTCACATGCCCGACGGCATGCACCTCTACCGGATCAAGGCGGATGCCGGGTACACCACGTTCCCGACGGCCGCGATCACGGCCACCACCGCGGCCCAGTGCACGGCCGCCGGCGGCACCTGGTCCAGCTCGAGCAGCAGCTGCACCGTCAACGCCAACATCTCGCCGGACGGCTCGTTCACGCGGGCGGTCTGGGTGGACATGGACCACGCGTGCGGCCAGTGCCACGGCGGCGGCACCGCGCAGGCGAGCACCACGGGCAGCACGAGCACCAGCACCGCGAGCGTCACCGTCACGACCTCCGCCGGCTTCCTGCCCGGCGAGAGAGTCAGGATTGCGGACGCCGGCGCCCTCGACTACGACGATCAGGGTCTCGGCAGGGGCGATCTCGACAGCTACATCGCCGCTGTGCCGGACGCCACGCACATCACTCTGGTCGCCAAGCCATCCTTGGCGGTCAGCGGAAAGAGCGTGGTGCAGAACCCCACCAAGAACGGCGCGGGCTACATGACCAGGACCCAACTCGGCGCCCTCGCGGAAGGGATGCACAACGACCAGCCGAGCGTTTCGTTTGTCTATTCGCTCGGCAATCCCAACACGCAGGTCGTCAACCTGGACGCGTCGGCTTCGATGTGCAGCGGGAGCACCGCGGCCTGCGACGCATACGAGTGGGACTGCGGCTCCGACGGGACGCTTACGGCCCCGGCGTATCCGGAGAAGGCCATCACCGCCACCTGCACGTACGCCACCGCGGGCACCAAGACGATCACCCTCACCGTGGAGCAGTACGGGGTGAACGGCGCCTCCACCAGCCGGCTCGTGAACACGTACCCGTACGTTCCTGCGCCCGTGGTCGGGGGCACCTGCTCGTTCGGGGACGGGACCACCGAGAACACTTGGACCGCGACCGTCACCGACACCTCGACATCCGCTTCGAAGGTGACCGTGGGTTGGGGCGACAACACCCCGCTCACCAGCGACTTCACGAGCCCCTTCGGACCGTTCACGCACACCTACACGACCGCGGGCACCTACACGATCACCCACAAGGCGTACAACTCCAGGGGAGAGTCGAGCACCGAGACGTGCCAGGGGATCCTGGGGTACTTCCGGATCGCCGGCACCGTGTTCAGGACCGGCGGGGTCCTGCCGGTGGCGTACGCGAGCGTCGAGGTGAAGCAGGGCGCAACCTTCACGGGATCGACCGTCAGAACGGTCATGACGGCGGGGGACGGCACGTACACCATCGCGAACCTCAAGCCGGGTGCGTACAGTCTCCGCGCCCGTAAGAGCGGGTCCACGCTCACGTTCTCCGACGTGCTGAATGTCACGATCGGACCGAGCGGCACCGTCGACTTCACCGCGACAGGCGGGAGCAAGGCGGGAATGGGCAAGCCGTTGGCCCAGTAGGCTTCCTGAACGGCCAAGAAGGGAATCCAAGAGAATGCGAACCCAGGAGATCCTCGGAGGAAACATGAAGAAGTTGACTCAAGGCGCGCTGATCGTCGCTCTTGGACTGTTCGCCGTGTCCTTCGCCTCGGCCTACACAGGAAACGCCGTGCCGGGCTCGGGAATCAACGGAACGGTCCACGATCTCAATCGAACGGACACGGGGATGGGCTACACGGCAAATCCGGAGGATCCTCTCACCAGGATATGCATCTTCTGCCATGCCCCGCACCACACATACAGGCTGCTCCCGCAGAACGGCGGAAGCTTCACGGGTAGCGGTCCGACGGACCCGGCCCCGGACGTGTACGACTACCTGCCGCTGTGGAACCACGAGCTCACGATGAACTACACGCAGTACACGATGTACGTGAACGGCGTCGGCGCCCCCACGATCGGCCCCAAGGCCTTGCAGGCCAGGGGCGACATGATCCCGGGAAGCGCCTCCCTGCTGTGCCTGAGCTGTCACGACGGAAGCGTTGCCGTCAACTCGTACGGCAATCCTTCTCAGGTGACGCCCACGAACCACTCGGTCAGCACCGGCAACAAGTTCATCGGGCAGACCTCGCCGTACCTCATCGGCAAGGACAACTACCTCGGGAACCACCACCCCATCGGGTTCGACTACGACCAGGTGCAGGCCGGGGACAACGAGATCCGGCCCGCGGACGATGCCGACCTGGGTGGGGCCGGCAAGGTGCGGGATCACCTGTACGGTCCGGGGAACACGCGGATGGAGTGCGCGACCTGCCATGCCGTCCACAACAAGCAGAACACGGGAGAAGCCCTGCTGTGGAGGAGTGATCAGGACAGCAGGCTCTGCCTCACCTGCCACGACAAGGGCACGAATCCGGGACCCACGATTCCGTAACGCACGATCGGTCGACGTTCGACGAGAGGGGAATGGGAGCCATTCCCCTCTCGTCGTTCTTCCGCGGCTCCTCGCGCTCTCCCCCCGCGCCCGCGCGATGATAAGATGCGGCCTGCTTTCGGCTTTCCGGGATGGTCGGGTCCGTGGGGCACGGTCCTGATGGGACACGGAACGCTCTCCCCGCTTCGTGCTCGGGGTGTTCGCGGACGGGACGGGTCCATGTCGAATGCTCTCAGGGGCATGGCTTGCGCCGCTCTGGCGCTCCTGGCGGCGGCGTGCGCCGCGCCCGTCAGGAAGAAGGAAGCCGGGGTGTTCTTCCCGCCCGCGCCCGAGCTTCCCCGGCTTCAATACCTGATCTCCTTCAGCGGCCTCAAGGACATCGAGCGGCAATCCGCGTTCGACCGTTTCGTGGTGGGCGAGACGCAGGACGTGAAGCTCGAGAAGCCTTACGGCGTCGCGGTCCACGAAGGGAAGATCTACGTTTGCGACACCAACGCGACGGTCGTCGTCTTCGACCTGGTGGGCAAGACCTTCCGGACCCTGAAGGGTGCGGTCGGCCCGGGAAAGCTGATCCAGCCGATCAACATCAGCATCGATGTCGACGGCACCAAGTACGTGGCGGATCCGGTCCGCGGCCAGGTCGTGGCCTTCGACCGGAACGACGAGTACCTGAAGGCCTACGGGGCCCCCGGGGACTGGAAGCCCGTGGACGCGGTCCCGTTCGAGGACAGGCTCTACGTCGCCGACGTCGAGCACGGGATGGTCAAGGTCTTCGACAAGGGCAGCGGGGAGTCGCTCAAGACCATCGGCGCCACGGGGGAGCCTTCCGAGCGGCTCGACCGCCCGACGAATCTGGCTTTCGACCGGGAGGGCTACCTCTACGTCACGGACGCCGGAAGATTCCAGGTGGTCAAGTTCGACCGGGATGGTCACTTCAAGTCGACGTTCGGGAAGGTCGGGGACAACCTGGGACACTTCGCGAGACCCAAGGGGATCGCTCTCGATCGGGAAGGCCGCCTCTACGCGGTGGACGCCTCCTTCAACAACGTGCAGATCTTCAATAAGGATGGGCGGCTCCTGATGTTCTTCGGGGAGAGCGGGGACAAGCCGGGTGGCTTCCTGCTGCCCGCGAAAGTCGCGATCGACTACGACAACCTGCAGTACTTCAAGGGCTACGTCGAACCCGACTTCCAGCCGGACTACCTGGTTTTCGTGACAAGCCAGTTCGGAAGCCGCCTGGTCAACGTCCTGGCGTACGGGCGGGCCAAGGGGAAGAAGTATCCGACCGATGCGGAGATCCTGAAGTTGTTCGAGGAGCGGCGGAAGACGGAGCTTGAGAAACTGCAGAAGCAGTGAGCCGCGGGGGAGCGCTGCCATCGCCGGCCGGGAGTCGATGAAGGCGTGGATGATCGTGGTGTGCGTCTCGGTCGTCGCCGCGCAGTCCATGGGCTGCGGCGCGGCGGAGCGCCGCAGGGTCCTCACGTTCCTGTTCGACGGGGTGCCGCCGCCCAAGGCGGCCGAGGCGCCGGACGCCGGACAGCAGGAGATCCGGCCGGACGCCGGCCGGTCGAGAGACGTTGGCTACAGGGAACATGGCCCCTACGCGGCGAGACAGTGCGGTGCGTGCCACCAGCCGGGAGCTGCCAACGCCCTCGTGGCGCCGAAAGAGAGTCTCTGTCTCCGGTGCCACGAGATCAAGCTGGACAAGAAGTACGTCCACGGTCCCCTCGCCTCGGGCGGTTGCCTGTCGTGCCACGACCCCCATAGCTCCCAGTACCGCTACCTCCTCGTGTCCGAGTCCGATGGCTTCTGCGTGAATTGCCACGACCCACAGGCGATCGCACGGATCGCCGCGCACGGAGGGTCCCAGGAGAACTGCACGACGTGTCATGACGCCCACCTGTCCGACACGAAGTACCTGCTGAAATAGGAACGGAGACCCGGCTTGCGCCCCAAGGCCATCCTCGTTCTCCTGGCGGTCGCGGGCTCCGCACTCTCCCTGACCCTCGCCGACCTGAGCGTCTTCGTTCCGAAGTCGGTCGGAAGCGGCGCGTACCTCGATCTGTTCGGCTCGTTCGAGGAAGACGACAGCCGCAGCAGCTCGCGAACGTTCGGGTGGACCGACACCTTCGTCAAGGAGAAGCTCACTCTCTACTCGAACGGCTACCTCTATCACCCGCGTTTCCTGCAGTACCGGCTCTCCGTCGCCGGGGCCCTCAAACAGGAGAAGTACCAGCCCTCCTACTATGACAGGCCCCTGGGATGGCAGCGAGCCTCGGGCATCGAGTACGACGGAAAGCTCCTGTTCCTGGCCGACCATCCCTACACCCTGGAGTTGTTCGCCTCCCGCTACGAGCCCCTCTTCAAGGACGAAGCGGCGACGCGGCACAACAGCGTCGCGACCCGGCAGGGCGGTCTCTTCCGGTACCGCAGGAGACCGTACCTGTTCCGGGCCGACTTCTCCAAAGGCACCAACCGGTCGGCCTCGTCGTACTCCGAGGTCACCCGGTTCGGCGTGGACGGCGAGTATCTCAAGCAATACAGGAACGGAAACCAGTTCTCCCTGCGCGCCGGTTACACCCCCTCGCGGTTCGCCAGCTCCTCGGGAGTGGAGGGTCATTCTACGGAATCGCTCTTCAGCAGCTTCGTGGACCTGCAGCGGGCGCGGTTGGAGTCTGGCGTGACCAGAAACTCGCGCGATCAGGAGGACCGGGTGTCGGGGAGGTTCGAGAGCGACCAGTTCGCATGGTACGAGCGTCTGAGCGCGTACCTGCCGCTGAACCTGAGGAGCGACATCTCCTACCGCTATCAGAACAACGAGAACACGTTCCCCGGCGAGGATGCTTCGGGCCGCCACAAGCTGTCGGACATCGGCAAGGACCTTGAACTCAATATCGATCACAGGCTCTACCAGAGCCTGGTCTCCCGATACACCTTCTTCGATAGATCGAGGGAGTCCTCGGGTGGCGATTCGTCGTTCACGTCCCACGCCCTGGCCTTCGACTACAACAAGACGATTCCGCGGGGCAAGATCCTGGCGGCGTTGAGCTTCTCCCGGGGCGACTCGGACAACCGGGGCCGCGCGGACGTCGTGGACGAGCTGCACGCGGCAGCTGTCGGTGGGGCGTTCAGCCTCGGCCGGCAGAACGTGGAGCCGCTGAGCCTGGTCGTCTTCCTCAAGTCGCCCCTGCCGCCGTTCCAGACGGTTCGCCTGGAGAAGAACGTTGACTACGTGGTGGCGCCGCTCCTGAACACGCTCGAGATCAGCGTGCTCCGTGTGCCGCCGGAATTCGAGGTGGCGGGGACGACGGACTACGACTTCCTGGTCTCCTATTCCCTCACCACCGACCGGTTCGAGCTCCGGACCGAAACGGTCGCGCACAGCGCGAGCGTCGAGCTGCTCGACAACCAGCTGACCCCGTACTACAGCTACGTGGCGGTCCGATCCACGACGCTCTCCGGGGTCCTCCCGGGCGGCCCTCTCGACTCCACGACCTACACGACGGGCCTTAGATTCCAGAGCGGGCCGCTGCGAGGGCTGGGGGAATTTCAGTACCTGAAATGGGACGTCAGTCCCTACAGGGCCTGGAGGGTAGAGGTCCAGTACGTCGGCCCGCTGAACCCGACCACCACCGTCTACGGGACCGTGTCGTACCTGAATAAGCGGTATCCCCAAGGCACGTCCCTGCAGCTGCGCGAGGCCTACACGGACGAGAGGGAGTCCGTCACCGGCAGCCTCCGGAAGCAGCTCTCTCCGCGGGGTCTGATGCTGTCCGCGGGGGGTTCCGTTTCGCGATGGCAGGGGCGGATCCGTAGCGACGCCTACGCGCTGAACTCCTCCTTGGACTGGAAGATCGGGAAGCTGGCGCTCAGCGCCGGCGCGAGCGCGTACCTGTCCCAAACGGAGGACGGCGTCATCCTGTCGAACCGGCGCTTCCATCAGTACTATTACGTGAGCGCCCGGAGAGAGCTGTTCTAGGGGGCCGAAAGGAGAGCGCCAGGGTGAGCACGCTCGGTGGGAAAGGCGGGGGCAGGAGAAGGACCGCGGTCCTGCTCGGCCTCGTCTCGCTGCTCTCGGGATGCGTCTCGAGGTGGACGCTCCGCACGGAGCAGCCGGCCCTCGCCCTCCAGTGGCCGTACCAGCCGATGAAGGCGAAGCTCACCTACCTCCGGTCGTTGACCGGTTTCGCGAAGCAGCAGGGCGCCGCCTCGACGTTCAAGGCCTTCGTCTACGGGGGCGAGAGCGAGGACCGGAACGCCTTCGTCCTGCCGGTGGCGGTGGCGACCGGGGCCGACGGTCGCATCGCGGTCGCCGACATGGGGCGCAGGTGCGTTCACCTCTACGTTCCCGGTGAGCAAACCTACGTCCGGATCGACGGCTCGAAAGGGGAGAAGATCCGGTCGCCCGTCGCGGTCGTCTTCGACGACGAGCTGAGGCTCTACCTCTCCGACTCGGCGGGGAAGGTATTCGCGTTCGGCCGGCAGGGCGAGTTCCTCTTCACGCTGGAGAAGGCCGGCGAGGAAGTCCTCCGGCGGCCGACCGGTCTCGCGTACAGCCCCGGCCGAAAGCTGCTCTACGTCGTGGACACCCTCGCGAACAGGGTCCACGCCTTCAGCAAGAGCGGGGAAGTCGTCTTCTCCTTCGGCCGGCGAGGGGAGGAGGCGGGCAGCTTCAACTTCCCGACGCACATCTTCCGGTCCTCCGCGGGAGATCTCTACATCACGAACTCGCTCGACTTCCGGATCGAGATCTTCGACGAGACGGGAAAGCACCTCGGGTCCTTTGGCCATCACGGCGACGGCTCCGGGGACCTGGCGATGCCCAAGGGGCTGGCCGTGGACAAGGACGGCGTGGTCTACGTCGCCGACAGCATCTTCGACAACGTGCAGCTCTTCAACCGGCGAGGGGATTTTCTCCTGACTCTCGGCAGTAGAGGCGCGGACTTCGGCGAGTTCTGGCTCCCCTCCGGAGTCTTCATCAGTGAAAACGACGAACTGTACGTCTGTGACACCTACAATCGGCGCATACAGGTGTTTCGGATCACGGAGCGGTATGCTGAAGAATCGTCCTGATCCCGGCCCGCCCCGCTGGCGGGTCCTGGTCGGCGCCCTATGTCTGCTCGGCTCCGGGCTCGGGCCCGGCCCCTCGGCGCAGACGGCGGCGAACATCGCCAACACGAAGCACGACCTCTCGGTGTCGGGCGCGGGACCGATCCGGTCGCTGACGGAGACCCGGGTCTGCGTCTTCTGCCACACGCCCCACAACGGAATGCCGCTCTCGCCGCTCTGGAACAAGGAGCTCGAGCCGCAGGTCTACCAGGTTTACACGAGCCCGACTCTCAGGGCGGGCCCGCTTCCCCAGCCCACCGGCCCGACGAAACTGTGCCTGAGCTGCCATGACGGCACGATCGCCATGGGAGCGGTCCTCAATCCTGCCGGGGGAATCCTCATGGCGGGCGGCGACACGCTGCCCCCGGGGAGCCTCTCCGATTTCGGCCTCGACCTGTCGGGGCACCACCCGGTCTCGTTCATGTACTCGAATTCGCTGCCCAACGAGGAGCTTCAGCCGTCGCCCCCCTCGGATCTCGTCTTCGGCGGCACGGACGAGGTCCACTGCATCACGTGCCACGATCCGCACAGCGACGTTTACGGCAAGTTCCTGGCGAAGGACAATCGCTACTCGGCGCTCTGCACCAGCTGCCACCTGATCGCGGGGTGGAGCGGGTCGGCCCACGCCACCTCGACGGCATCGGTGGCCGGCATCCTGCCCCGGCCCCCCAAGACGTGGCCGACGTGGACGCAGCTGAACGAGTGGGGGTGTGAGACGTGCCACACGCCCCATTTCGCCCCGACCGCGCAAGGCCTGCTGAATTTCACCGCCTTGCCGCCGTCCCCGTTCTCCTGCACCTCCGACGGATGTCACGTGTCGCAGCCGCCCTCGCCTCACGCCCTGACCGCCTCGGACGTCGGGGTGCCTGGCAGGACGGGGGTTCGCTCCGTGGCCGGGCGGGTGGACATCGGCGGTCAGACGCGGAAGATCTCCGCGCACCACGAGGATCCCGGCATGAACCCGTCGGGGCTTCGGAGACCGGGACAACCTTCCCGGCCCGGTGCCGGCGGCGTAGGCTGCTCGGATTGCCACAATCCTCACGTCGCCAACTCCCGGGAAGCCACCGCACCCTATGCCTCAGGCATGCTGCAGGGGGTGAGCGGCGTCGACAGAAACGGCGCGGATGTCCCCGCGGCGACCTACCAGTACGAGGTCTGCTTCAAGTGCCACGGCGACTACAATCCGGACGTGGAGTACGTTCCCCGCTTCCTCGGCGGCACGAACACGCGACTGGTGTTCGATCCCGGGAACCCCTCGTTCCACCCGGTCGTGGGCATGGGGAGGAACCCGAACGTCCCCAGCATCCCGTCGTCCTTCGAGCCCACCATGAGCCCATCGGACGTGATCTATTGCACGGCCTGTCACGCCGACGACGGGGGAGTCTCGAGCGGGCCGCACGGGTCGTCCTTCGCGCCGATCCTGAAGGCGCGCTACGAGACCGCGGACAACACGCCGGAGAGCTACGAGAGCTACGCTCTCTGCTACCGCTGCCACGACAGGTCCAGCATCCTGAGCGACGTGAGCTTCCGGAAGACGGGGATCCCCACGACGCCTTCGGGCGGAGGCCACAGCGGGCATCTCGCGGCAGGCGCGCCGTGCTCCGCGTGTCACGACGCGCACGGCGTGTACGAAACCGACGCGACGGGGACGGGATCCCACACGCATCTCATCGACTTCGACAAGCGGATCGTCTTGCCGAGGGGCGGCGCGTACCCGGTTTACAACGACGCGGGGGCGGGCTCAGGAAGCTGCAATCTCGTCTGTCACGGCAAGGAACACGACAACTGGTCCTACCCCTGATCCCTTTGCCGCCCCTCGGCCTTTCCGGCGGGCTTCGGTGCCTCGGGCTTCCGGCCGGGGGTCACTCGATCGTAGTAGGAAGGCCTGTGACACCCCGGGGAGCACCCTCCGCCGGTCTCGGTCTTCACGAACTTCAGGGGAAGGCTCCATTTCCCGAACGGGACGGCCTTCGCCATGAGCTTCGGCAGGTCGCCGCCGTGGATCTCGTGGCACAGCTTGCAGCTTCGCCCCTTCTGCCGGTTGTTCACGTGCAGATAGTGGAGGTTCCTCTCCCCGTCCCTGAAGTTCGTGGCGAAGGAAGTGTCCGGATACTGAACCAGATCCCGCTTGTGACAGCCGAAGCACAATGCGAACTCCGTGTCGGTGTACGGGACATAGACATCGGCAGGGAATTCCTTCACCAGGAGCTTCGGGTACGGGCCGCCGTGGGGGTCGTGGCAGGGAGTGCACCTGCCGTCCTGGATGGGGCCGTGGAGCATCGTCATGCTCTTCGCAATGACGCCGCCGTGGCAGCCCAGGCAGGTCTCCTTCTCCGGCTTCAGCAGTAGCTTCCCCTGGTCGCTGGCGTGGGGGGAATGGCAGTTGGCGCAGCCTTTTCCGTCCTTCACGGCGACATGGGCGACCGGGGCCTTCTCGACCTTCCCCGCGATCTCCTCATGGCACTTGAAGCAGACTCGGGCGCCTTCCTCGGACAGCAGCTTCGGGTGCGCGGCACCGTGCGGGTCGTGACACGAGGTGCAGCCGCTCGCCATCGCCGGATGCACGTCGGGCTTTTTCAACAGGTCCTGGATGCCGAGATGGCAGCCGGTGCACACCGCGTCTCCCTCCCTCAGCAGGAGCGCCTTCGTGTCAGATTCATGAGGGGTGTGGCAGGCCGTGCAGTCCCCGGCGGAGACGGGGCCGTGGAGGAACTTGAAGGCGACCCGGTCCGAATGACAGGACTCGCACAGGTCCTTGAGCGGCTGCGACAGGAGCTTCGGCTGGTCCCCGGCGTGAGGGTCGTGGCAGGTCGTGCACGATCCTTCCTTCACGGGCTCGTGGACGTGGCTCTTCTTCCCGAACGCGTCATGACAGTCGTCGCAGAGCCCGGGCGGCGTCTTGGTGAGCTTGAACGTCTTCGTGCCTTTCTGAGGATGCGGCGTCGCCACGGACTCGTGACAACTGTCGCAGGACTCCGTGACGGGGTGGACGACCTTGTGCTTGAGCAGCGTCTCGTGGCACGAAGCGGAGACGCACCCTTCCTGGGCCGCGGCGTCGGAGCAGGCGACCCCCAGGCCGACCGTCACGAGCGGGGTGAGCAGGAGAGTCAAGAGAAGCCGTTTCTTTCCCATGAACGTGTGATCCTACCAGAGGGCGGAGCCGTTTCGCAGGCGTCATCGCAACGCCGCGAAAATAGCAAGAAGCGTGCCCGCACGGTCCGCGAGCGTGGTAGGCTGACCCGGCCGGGAGGACCATCCGCCATGGCTCCGATTCCCGCCGCCGAGCGGCTCGACGACTATCGCTGGCGCATTCCGCGGCAGGGGGCGATGCGGACCGACGGGATCGTCTTCGCCAGCGACCGCCTCATGCGGGACCTCCTGGGAGACCCGGCGCTCGAACAGGTGGCCAACGTCGCGTGCCTGCCCGGCATCGTCGGCGCTTCCCTGGCCATGCCCGACGCCCATTGGGGATACGGGTTCGCCATCGGAGGAGTCGCCGCGTTCGACGCGGAGGACGGGATTGTCTCGCCCGGGGGAGTCGGGTACGACATCAACTGCGGGGTGAGGCTGCTCCGATCGAGCCTCGACCGCGACGAGGTCCGGCCCCTCATGACGCGGCTCGTCGACGCGCTCTTCGCGGCGGTCCCCACGGGGGTGGGATCGCACCGCAGGGAGGAGGTGCTCACCGAGAGGGAGGAGCGGGACCTCCTCGTGCGCGGCGCGGCGTGGGCGGTGGAGCGGGGATACGGCTGGTCGTCGGACCTCGAGGCGATCGAGGCCGGAGGCGTGCTGCCCGGGGCCGACCCGGACGCCGTCTCCGCGCGGGCGATCGAGCGGGGACGCGCGCAGGTGGGGACCGTCGGGAGCGGCAACCACTTCATCGAGGTCGGCTTCGTGGACGAGGTGTACGACGAGGCGGCCGCGTCGGCGTTCGGGCTCAGGCTCCACGGCGTGACGGTCCTGATCCACTCGGGCTCCCGCGGCCTCGGCTACCAGGTCTGCGACGACGCGGTGAAGGGCATGGTGAAGGCGGCCGCGAAGTACGGGATCGACCTCCCGGACCGCCAGCTCTGCTGCGCGCCTCTAGGGTCCAAGGAGGCCAGGGCCTATCTCGCGGCGATGGCGTGCGCGGCGAACTACGCCTTCGCCAACCGCCAGCGCATGGCGCACGGCGTGCGCGAGGCGTTCGAGAAGACCTTCGGGGTCGGTCCCAGGGAGCACGGTCTGCACACCGTCTACGATGTCTGCCACAACGTGGCCAAGTTCGAAACGCACGAGGTGCAGGGGACTCCCCGACGGGTCTGCGTTCACCGGAAAGGGGCCACGCGCGCGTTCCCCGCCGGCCATCCGGACGTTCCGGAGCGATACCGAGGCGTCGGCCAGCCGGTCCTGATCCCCGGGGACATGGGGCGCTACTCCTACGTGCTGGCGGGAGCCCCGGGCGCGATGCGCGAGACGTTCGGGAGCACTTGCCACGGAGCGGGCCGGGTCATGAGCCGGACGGCGGCGAAGCGCGCGGCGCGCGGCCGCTCGCTGCTGAAGGAGTTGGAGGCCCGGGGAGTCTCGATCCGATCCGCCGGGATGGCGACCGTGGCGGAGGAGATGCCCGAGGCCTACAAGGACGTGTCCGACGTCGTGGACGTCGTCCACGGGGCGGGGCTCTCCACGAAGGTGGCGCGGCTCGTTCCGATGGGCGTCATCAAGGGGTGAGCGGGAAAAGAAAACGGGGCGGCCCCTCAAGGACCGCCCCGGGCGTACCGCAAAGCGGACGTTTCTGTCCTCGGGACGCTACGCCGCCTTGACGTGACAGCTCTTGCAGCTCTTGGGGTCCGGCGCCTTCTTGCCCGCCGTGACGGACTTCTCGTGGCAACCCTTGCAGAGCTTGTGAGCGGCGTCCATCATCTTCGGCGTCTTGTCCTTGGCTTCCTTGCCGTGGCAAGTGGTGCACGCCTTGGGGGTCTCGCCCTCCTTCAGCCCGTGATGGCAGTCGGCACACTTCACGCCCCGGTCCGCGTGGGCCTTGTGCGGGAAGGTCACCGTCCCCATCTTCGTGTCGAACTTGATCGTCGCCTTGTCGGCCGGGATGTCCGCGGCCATCACGCACATGCTGACCAGGAACAACCCGGCTACCAGAAGCGCCACTCTCCTCACGATCGAGCCTCCTTTTCGCACCCGCGGGTGCCCTGCGCGGCACTCGCCGTTTATGGGTCGAACCGCCTTCGCGCCTCACGCGCGCCACATGTCCCGGCGTTCTCGGGAACGGCGTCACGAATAGCGGCAACACAGCACCAACCCGCTCCTTATACCACAACCCGACATCGATCCCGACGCCCCGATTTCGGCCCATGCCGCATCGGGCGAGAGCGTCTCCCTCTCCGGATGCGAACGTCGTGCCGATGCGGTGCCGGCGCCTCCCGCCCCGCTTCCGCCGTGCATTCCGTCCCATTTTGGCCCATTTCTGCGGGATATCGCCCAGGTGTCGCGTCACGGTCCGCACGAGGGCCCGGATCCCAGCGGCCCGACGCCTGGAGCGTTGCCGTAACATGTTGAACGATGGGTGGTTACATCGCCGATCTCGGATGGCCGAGCTCTTGCAAAAAGCGCGCAAGAGGGCGATTCATGAGCGAGCGAAGCCATCCGCACCCGAGAATCCTCGCGGTCGACGACGAATCGCTCATCCGCATGAGCCTCAGAATCGCGCTGGCTCGGGAAGGCTACCTGGTGGACACCGCGTCCTGCGGCGTCGAGGCGATGGCGCTGCTCGACCGACACCGATACGACCTGGTGCTGCTCGACCTCCGTCTCCCCGACGTGAGCGGGATCGAGGTCCTGCGCTACGCGCGCCGCCACGACCCGGAAGTCAAGGTGTTGCTGGTGACCGCGTCCACCAACGCGCCCACCGCTCTGGAGGCGGCGCAGGAGGGGGCGGCCGGAGTGGTCTCGAAGCCGTTCACGCTCCAGGCTATCGCGGCGGAGACGCGGCGCGTCATCGCGGGACCATCCCGGACCGGCGGCTGATGGTGGTACGATGGGGCCCGCCGCGGAAGCGGCCGGGAGGCCCCATCGTGAGCTACAGCGCCCGGGACATCATGATCAGGGAAGTGATCTGCGTCCAGCAGGACATGGACCTCCGCGACCTCGCCCGACTCTTCCTCGAGAAGGGGATCACCGGCGCTCCGGTTTTGGACCAAGAGGGCAACCTCGCCGGCGTGATCTCGCAGACCGACCTTCTCTACTACCAGCTCGCCCGGGGCGACGAGCTGATCCTCGAGTCGGACTTTTATCAGAGCGTCAAGGTGGAGGGGCGGCACCTGCCGGCGGGGTTCCAGGTGGAGGACGTCAACGTCCAGCGCGTCGCGGACGTCATGACCCCGGTGGTGCACTCCGTGCTGGAGACCAGCGACGTGGACGCCGTGGCGCGCATGATGACCCGCAAGCACATCCACCGGGTCATCGTCCGTAGGGGCCGCAAGGTGGCCGGAATCATCACCGCCCTGGACGTGCTGAGGATGTACGGCCGCGCGGTCGCCGCCGGGCGCGCGGTTGCGCGAGGCAAGGCGCGGGCGACGCCGCCCGCGGCGGCCGCGCGCGCGGGGCGGGGAAAGAAGCGGGCCACGAAGAGCAGGCGCTGAGCGGTTCCGGCACGGGGACCTCGGATCCGAGACACGGAAGAGCCTGACGACCGGACGCGGAGCCGCCGCGTCCCGCCGGAAGGCCGGGCAAGAGAAAAGGACGGCAGCCATGATTCGTGACAACGACGCTCTCGACTACCACAGCATGGGGCGCCCGGGAAAGCTCGAGGTGGTTCCCTCGAAGCCCTGCCTGACGCAGAGGGACCTCTCCATGGCGTACACGCCCGGAGTGGCGATCCCCTGCCTCAGGATCCGCGACGACCCCAATGACGCCTTCAAGTACACCGGGAAGGGCAACCTCGTCGCGGTGATCAGCAACGGCACGGCGGTGCTGGGCTTGGGCGACATCGGGGCGCTCGCCGGCAAGCCGGTCATGGAGGGCAAGGGAGTCCTCTTCAAGAGGTTCGCCGACGTGGACGTGTTCGATATCGAGCTGGACACGCACGACGCGGAGGAGATCATCAAGTGCGTGAAGCTCCTCGAGCCGACGTTCGGCGGGATCAACCTCGAGGACATCAAGGCGCCCGAGTGCTTCCACATCGAGGAGACGCTCAAGAAGGAGATGAACATCCCGGTGTTCCACGACGACCAGCACGGGACCGCCATCATCAGCGGCGCCGCGCTGCTGAACGCCGTCGGGATCGTCGGGAAGGACGTCAAGAAGATCCGCGTCGCGTTCTCCGGCGCGGGCGCCGCCGGGATCGCGTGCGCCAACATGTACGTCGCGCTCGGGGTGGACCCGAAGAACATCCTGATGGTGGACAGCAAGGGCGTGCTCCACGACGGGCGCGAGAAGATGAACCCGTACAAGGAGAAGTACCGCCGCAAGACTTCCTCGAAGACCCTCGCCGACGCGATGAAGGACGCGGACGTGTTCGTCGGCGTGTCCGTGAAGGGGATGGTCACGCAGGACATGGTCCGCTCGATGGCGAAGGACCCGATTATCTTCGCCATGGCGAACCCGGATCCGGAGATCACCTACCCCGACGCCAAGGCGGCGCGCTCCGACCTGATCATGGCCACGGGGCGGTCCGACTATCCCAACCAGGTCAACAACGTGCTCGGCTTCCCCTTCATCTTCCGCGGAGCGCTCGACGTCCGGGCCGCCGCCATCAACGACGAGATGAAGATCGCCGCGGCGCATGCGCTGGCGACCCTCGCCAAGGAGGACGTCCCGGACGTCGTGATCAAGGCGTACGGCGGCGAGCGATTCTCGTTCGGCCGCGAGTACATCATCCCGAAGCCGTTCGATCCGCGCGTCCTGACCTGGGAGGCGCCGGCGGTGGCGAAGGCCGCCGTCGAGACCGGGGTGGCCAGAGCGCCGATCCAGGACTGGGACGAGTACGTCGCCGTGCTCGAGCGGCGAATCCTGGGGAGGGGCCGCGAGGTCATGCGGGTGGTTCGCCAGAAGGCGATTCGCAGCAAGAGCAAGCGGATCGTGTTCCCCGAGGGCGGCGAGGAGAAGGTCCTGCGGGCGTGCCAGCAGATCGTCGACGACAAGATCGCCGAGCCGGTCCTTCTGGGCGACGCCGAGCAGATCAAGGCGCACGTCAAGCAACTCGGCCTCGACCTGACCGGCGTCGAGATCGTGGATCATCTCAAGTCCCCCAAGGCGGAGTCGTACGCGAAGCGGCTCTACGAGCTGCGGCAGCGCAGCGGAGTGACTCCGTTCGCAGCGGCGCGTCTCCTGAAGGACCCGCACTACTTCGGCGTGATGATGGTCGAGAAGCACGACGCGGACGGCCTCGTCTGCGGCCTCAACCGCTCGTACCCCGACACGATCCGGCCCGCCCTCCAGATCATGGGACTCAAGGAAGGGGTGACCCGGGTCTCCGGCATGTACTGCATGGTGCTCAAGGACAGGGTGCTGTTCTTCGCCGACGCGACCGTGAACATCGACCCCAGCGCCGAGGAGCTGGCCGAGATCGCCGTCTTGGCCGCCCTGATCGCGAAGGAGGACTTCGGCATCGATCCCCGGGTGGCGATGCTCTCGTTCAGCAACTTCGGGTCGGTGAAGCACCCGTTCACGGACAAGATGCGCCGGGCGACGGAGATCGCGAAGCGGCTCGCGCCGGAGCTGGTCGTGGACGGCGAGATGGCCGCGGACACGGCCCTCGTCCCGGAAATCTGCCAGACCACGTTCCCGCACTCGAAGATCGTGGGCGATGCCAACGTGCTCATCTTCCCGGGGCTCACCTCGGGGAACGTGGCCTATAAGCTGGTCCAGCACCTGGGTGGGGCCGAAGTGATCGGGCCGATTCTCATGGGGCTGAAGCGGCCGGTGAACGTCCTGAACCACTACTCGTCGGTGAGCGAGATCGTCAACATCACCGCGATCACCGCCGTCATGGCCCGCAGGGCGGACCAGCCCGTCGTCTCCGCCCAGACCCGAGCCGAAGCCGTCGTCCGGTGATCCGCTCCCTCCGAGGACTTCCGGCGGCGGGCCGCGATGGCGGCCCGCCACCGTGCCGTTTCACGACCCCCGAGAGATCCGGGTTGCGCCATTTCCCGCAGCGATGCGGTGAATCGAGGGAGGCGCCTCGCGCGACGGACGGCCGGCGCGCGGGAATCGGACGCCAGGAGGGCGTCCCGGGTTCCCGGGAATCCGAGTACGGTGGCGCGTAGATTGCAAAATCGACGCCTCCCTTCGAGGGGAGGAGGCGGGGGCTTCCGCCCGAGACGAGACACGAGAATGAGACGGTTTGTCGCCCTGGCCTTTCTGGCGGTCCTCGCCGTGGCGGCATCTGCCGCGCAGGCGGACGAGCCGTGCCTCGAGTGCCACAGCGCGGGCGCGCTCGGGAAGCCGCGCCTCGACGTCAAGCTCGACGTTCTCAAGGCGTCCGTCCACGGCACGGCGGGGATCGGCTGCGCCGACTGTCACCAGTCGCTGGCGGGGGTCACCGACTTCCCGCACGGGAAGGTGGCTCCCGTGGATTGCGGGGGTTGCCACGGCGAGATCGCCAAGATCTACGACGGGAGCCTCCACGGGCAGGAGGTGAAGAGGGGAGCGAAGCTCGCGCCGCGCTGCCCGACCTGCCACGGGGGCCACGATGTCCTCCCGGTGAAGGATCCCCGGGCCAAGGTCGCCCGCGCGAGGATCCCGTTCCTCTGCGGCTCCTGTCACAAGGAAGGCACCCCGGTCACCCGGACCTACGACATCCCGCAGGACAAGATCCTCGAGCAGTACTCGGAGAGCATCCACGGTGAGGGGCTCCTGAAGCGCGGGCTCACCGTGGTCGCCGTGTGCATCGACTGCCACACGTCCCACAACCTGCTCCCGCACACGGACCCCCGCTCGAGCATCAATCGCAAGAACATCGCCAGGACCTGCGAGCAGTGCCACGGGCTCATCGAGCAGGTCCACCAGAAGGTCATCCGCGGCGAGCTCTGGCAGAAGGCGCCCAACGAGGTCCCCGCCTGCGTGGACTGCCACCAGCCGCACCGGATCCGCAGGATCTTCTACGACCAGGGGATATCGGACGCGCAGTGCCTGCGGTGCCACGCCGATCCGAAGATCGCCACGACACGGAGCGGGAAGCCCGTCTCGCTGTACGTGAACCCGGACGAGGTCCACGAGTCGATCCACCGGAACACGCGGTGCGCCCAGTGTCACACGGGCACCGATCCGACGGCCAAGGACCGGCCCTGCTCGGCGATCCGCACGAAGGTGGACTGCTCGATCTGTCACGCCGAGATCTCGAAGACCTACGCCACGAGCACCCACGGGAGGCTCGTGGAGAGGGGCGACCCGAACGCGCCCCTCTGCCGCGACTGCCACGGGATCCACGGCGTCCGGTCCCGCAAGGACCTCCGGTCGAACACGTTCCCGACGAACGTCCCGGCGCTGTGCGGCCAGTGCCACCGGGAGGGGAACAAAGCGGCGGTCCGGTACAAGGGGGATCAGCACCGCGTCGTCGAGAACTACACCGAGTCGATCCACGGGAGGGGGCTGCTCGGCAGCGGCCTCGTCACCACGGCGAAGTGCACGGACTGCCACACGGCGCACCACGTCCTGCCTCACGAGGATCCGACCTCCAGCGTGAACTCCGCGAACCTGCCGGGCACCTGCGGGAAGTGCCACACCGGGATCTACGAGACGTTCGAGAAGAGCATCCACTCTCCGGCGGTCTCGAAGAGCGACAAGCCGCTTCCCACCTGCTACGACTGCCACAGCTCCCACCAGATCGCCCGGCACGACACGGAGGGGTTCAAGCTCGCGATCCTCGCCCAGTGCGGAACGTGCCACCGAGAGGTGACCGAGAGCTACTTCGAGACGTACCACGGAAAGGCGTCGAAGCTCGGCGGGACCACCACGGCGAAGTGCTACGACTGCCACGGATCGCACGACGTCCTCCCGCCGACGGAGACGGCGTCGCACCTCTCGCGCCAGAACATCGTCGCGACCTGCGGCAAGTGCCATCCGGGCTCGCACCGGCGCTTCGCGGGATACCTCACGCACGCCACGCATCACGACCGGCGCAAGTACCCCTGGCTCTACTGGTCCTTCTGGTTCATGACGATCCTCCTGGTGAGCACGCTCACGGTCTTCGGGGTGCACACGCTGCTGTGGCTCCCGCGCTCCTGGCAGCTGATGAAGCACCGGAAGACCCTCGAGGCCGCCCCCCACGGGAAGGAGTACCGCCGCTTTCCCAAGCTCTACCGCCAGCTCCACATCATGGTCATCGTGAGCTTCCTCGGCCTGGCCGTCACCGGGATGTGCCTGAAGTTCTCCTACCTCCCGTGGGCGCGCTGGATCGCGGGTCGCCTGGGCGGGTTCGAGTCGGCGGGATTCATTCACCGCGTCTGCGCGATCATCACCTTCGGGTATTTCGGAATCCACGCCTGGGACCTGTTCCGGAAGAAGCGCGCTTCGGGCCGGGGCTGGTTCCGGTTCATCTTCTCGGGGGACTCGATGGTCCCCAACGCGGGAGACCTCAAGGATCTCGCGGCGACGTTCAGGTGGTTCGTGGGCCGCGGCCCGCGCCCCGCCTACGGGCGGTGGACGTACTGGGAGAAGTTCGACTACTTCGCGGTGTTCTGGGGCGTGGCGATCATCGGAGCGACCGGGCTCATGCTCTGGTTCCCCGAGCTGTTCACCTACATCCTGCCGGGCTGGTTCATCAACGTGGCCACCATCGTCCACTCGGACGAGGCGCTCCTGGCCACGGGCTTCATCTTCACGATCCACTTCTTCAACACGCACTTCCGGCCCGACCGCTTTCCGATGGACGCGGTGATCTTCACCGGCCGCACGACGGTGGAGGAGCTCAAGGAGGACCGCCCGCGCGAGTACGAGGCGCTTCTGCGGTCCGGCGAGCTCGAGAAGCATCTCGTGGATCCGCTCCCATCGTACGTCGTGAGGGGCTTCAGGATCTTCGGGGCGGCGGCGCTTCTGATCGGTATCGGGCTGATCCTCCTCATCGTGTGGGCGGAGGTTTTCGGGTATCGCTGACCCGACGAGGCGGAGAGGGACGATCATGGTGTTTCGGCAGGGGATGAGTTGCGGCTTCCTGCTGGCCGCCTCGGTGGCGGCCCTGGGAGGGGCCGCATGGGCCGCCAAGGGAGGCGGCGACGCCGCCTGTCTCGAGTGCCATTCGGGCGGCAACCTAGGGAAGCCCGAGCTGGATGTGGACGCGAAGGTGCTCCATGCGTCGCTCCACGGCGCGGCGGGGCTCTCGTGCACCGACTGCCACGCGGACCTCGTGGCGGCGAGGGAGTTCCCCCACGGCAAGACGGGGCCACCCGCGTGCGGCACTTGTCACGACGCCGAGCGGCAGGCGGTGGAGCGGTCGGCGCACCGGCAGAACGACGCGGCGTCCCCTCGGTGCTGGTCCTGCCACGGCGGCCACGACGTGCTCAAGGCCGGGGACAAGGCCTCGAAGGTCGCGCCGCTGAACCAACCGACCACCTGCCTGCGGTGCCACGCCGATACTAAGCTCGCGGCGGATCACGGCCTGCCGGTCCGGGAGAGTCCGGAAGCGTTCCAGAGGAGCACCCACTACCAGCAGCTGCTCTCGGGGAACGGCGCGGCGCCGACCTGCACCACGTGCCACGGGGCCCACGACAACGTGTCGCATCGGGACGCGAACTCGCCGATCGCCCGCCGGAACGTCGCATCGACGTGCGGCATGTGCCATTCGGGGATCGCCGATCAGTTCCTGGCGAGCGTTCACGGCGTGAACCTGACGAAGGCGAACGCCGACGTGCCGACCTGCACGGGGTGTCACAGCGAGCACTCGATCCGGGGACCGAAGGATCCCTCCTCGCCGGTCTACCCGACCCACGTCGCCACGACCTGCTCCCACTGCCACGAGAACGAGAGGCTCGCGAGCCAGTACGGCATCGCCGCGGCGAGGCTCCAGACCTTCACCGGGTCCTACCACGGGGCGGCCAGCCGCTTCGGCGACGCCACCGTCGCCAACTGCGCCTCCTGCCACGGGGCCCACGACATCCGGCCGTCCGGCGACCCGAAGTCGAGCATCAACCCCTCGAACCTCACGCGGACCTGCGGGAAGTGCCACCCGCAGGCGGGCCTGAACTTCGCCTCGGGGAAGATTCACGTTCGCGATCTCCCGGAGGACAACTACTGGGCTTGGATGGTCAAGCGGGTGTACCTGTCGATGATCTGGTCGGTCATCGGGGGGTTCGTGGCGCTGATCCTCCTGGACCTCTGGTGGAGGGCGAGGACGCGCTGGTCGGCGAGGGGCAGGGCATGAGCCAGGCGATACAGGACGTGTCGTCGTTCATCGGCGACGACGAGATCTTCGTCCGGATGACGCTGGCGCAGCGGCTCCAGCATGCCTTGATCATCGTCACGTTCACGACGCTGGTCCTGACCGGATTCCCGCTGGTCTATCCGAGCTTGGGGATCTGGAACTGGATCGGGCTCGGCCCCTCCGGCTTCGGCGTCCGCTCGCTCGTGCACCGGATCGCCGGAGGCGGGCTGATCTTCGTCAGCCTCTGGCACGTCGCCTACGTGATGCTGACCGAGGAGGGAGGGCGTTACTTCCGCGAGATGATGCCGAAGCTGGTCGACGCCCGGCAGCTGATCGAGTCGTTCATGAACAAGCTCGGCCTCATGGAGTCGCTGCACCGGCGAGGCCTGCTCAGGGGGCTCCTGGACCGGAACCCCTGGCTCCGCTTCGCCGAGCCGCCCCGGTACGGGAAGTACAACTGGGTCGAGAAGTTCGAGTACCTCGCCATCGTGTGGGGCAACTTCGTGATGATCCTGACCGGTCTCTGCCTCTGGTTCTTCGAGGCGGCGTTCGCGCTTTTCCCGAAGCCGGCCGTCGACATCATCAAGCTGGTCCACGGATTCGAGGCGCTGCTCGCCTTTCTCGCGATCATCATCTGGCACATGTACTGCGTCCACCTCAACCCGGAGGTGTTCCCGATGAGCCGCATGTGGCTCAACGGGAGGATCTCCGGTAAGCTTCTCCGTCACCACTACCCGGGTTGGTACCGGGAGATCGAGGCCGAACGCCGGGAGAAGGCCCGCGTCGAGGCGGCGCTCCGGTGGTACGACTTGCAGCAGCCGCCCGGGGGGGCGGAGGGCGCGCGGAATGTCGCAGGAGACGGGGAAGGGGGCCGCCCGGCGGGACGCTGAGGACCTCGGGCGAGCCGTCGCGATTCTGGTCGCGGTCGGGATCGCCCTGGGCCTGGGGTTCAACGCGCTGGGAAGGGCGGGGACGCCCCCGCGAGGGCTTCCCTGGATCGCCGAGGTGAAGCCCCTTCTCACCCTCGAAGAGTTGAGGGGAAGGATTCCGGGCGCCGCTCCGGCGCCGCCGGCCGCGCGCGCGCCCGTCAGCGACGATCCGCTGGCCCTCTCGGGAGGTGCGGTGGAAAGTGGGGCGGGCGTTCCGGAGATCCCTGACGTCGACCGGCCGGTCAAGATCCAGCTCCCCGCGGTGAAGAAGTTCTTCGATGCCGGCGCGGCGCTGTTCGTGGACGCCCGCGAGGCGGCCGACTACGCCGCGGGGCACGTGCGCGGGGCCGTCAACCTGCCGTTCGACGAGTCGGTCACCGATCCCGAGCGGCTCGAGAAGCTCGCCAGCGGCGGGAAGCCGATCATCGTGTATTGCGGCGGTGGTGGCTGCGAGGTGTCGATCCAGCTCGCCGGAGCGCTGATGCAGGCGGGCCACCGCAAGGTGCTGGTCGACGAGGGCGGGTTCGGGGAGTGGGAAGCCGCGAAGTACCCGATCGCCAAGGGGGACGAGCCCGGGGAAGCGACGCGCTGATGGACGCGTTCCGCCGCCTGCTCTCCGATCGCCGCACGATCCGGGCCGGGCAGCTCGCGATCGGCCTGATCTTCGTGACCGCCTCGCTGAGCAAGATCGGCGACCTCTCCGCGTTCGCGCAGCAGGTCCACAACTTCCGGGTCGCGCCGGTGTGGAGCGAGAACCTGATCGCGATGACCCTCCCCTGGATCGAGTTGGTCGCCGCGTTGTCCCTGATCCTCGGCGTGCGCCCGCGGTCCGGAGCCGCGGTCGTCACGGTGCTGATGGCCGGGTTCACCGCCGGCGTCGTCCTGGCGATGGCCCGCGGCCTCGACTTCGAGTGCGGGTGCTTCGGGACCGCGGATCACACGAGGGTCGGCGCGATCAAGCTCGCGGAGAACCTGCTGATGCTGGGGACCTCGCTCGTGGCCGTCCGATGGCCGGTCGGGGCTTCGCCTAGCGCGACGGCTGGCCGAGCTTATTGACCGCCCGGGTCGCGCGGGACTTCGTCCGCGCCGCGGCGTTGTCGTGGAGGATTCCCAGCTTCGCCGTGCGGTCGACGAGGGAGAGCGTCTCAGGCAGCAGTTCCCGGGCCGCCTTTTCGTCGCCCGAGGCCACCGCCTTCCGGAACTTCTTCACCTGCGTGCGCAGGCGCGATGCGTGCTGCCGGTTGAGGACGCGGCGCTTCTCGTCCTGGCGGTGTTTCTTGAGCGCGGATGTGTGGGACGCCATACGGGGTCTCTCGCTCCTTCCCGTCGCGCCGGGACCGGGGGCTTGCTGCCGGCCCCCGAGGAGCCGGTGGGGCCCCCGTTCCGCTTCCACGCGACGTAAGCGCGAATTCTAGAGAACCGGGGCCGGATCGTCAAGGGACGGCCGGGCTTACCTCCTGGAGGCGCCCAGGCTCGACAGCTTGTCCCGCGCGATCCGGGCCTCGTCGCTCGACGGATACGTCGTGGCGACATAGCGGAGCTGGACGATCGCCTGAGCGATCTGGTTCTGCTCGAGGAAGGCCAGTCCTTTCTTCAGGTTGGCCGCGGCGGCCCGGTCGCTCTGCGGGTACTTGTCGAGCACCCGGTCGAACGCCTCGACCGCCTCGGCGAACTTCCCCTGGCTGAAGAGGCATTCGGCGACCCAGTAGAGCGCATTGTCGGCGAGATCGCTGTCCGGGTATCGGGTCGCGTACTCCTGGAACCCGGAGACCGCCAGGACGAAGTTCCCCTTGGAAAAGTCGGCGTAGGCCGTGTTGTAGAGCGACTGCGGGTCGGGGACCGCTTCGGCGGAAGCCGTCCCCGGGGCGGGCGGCGCCACGGCGACCTCGGGAGCGGCCCCGGCGGGCGACCCCGGAGACGCGGCGGCGGCGCGGCGCGCCAGCTCGCGGTTGGCCTGGACGTCCGACGACAGACGGTCCACCCGCCGGTTCGTCTCCTTGACTCGCTCGTCCAGCGCGGCTTGCTGGCGCGTGACCTCGTCGAGCCGGACCCTGAGGTCCGCGAATTCGGAGCGCTTCACGGGATCCTGGCCGGTCATTCTGCTCTCGACTCCGGCGAGGTGCTCCCGCGCGTCGGCCTGCTCCTTCCCGATCTTCAGGATGTCCTGCCGCACGTCGGCCATGTCCTTCTCGAGCCGGGCCACCTGGTCCGGCAACACGCAGGCCGACGCCGCGAGCGCCGCGGCGATCGCGGGGGCGAGGCGCAGCATGTGTCGGGCCGCTCCGCGCATGGTGTGCTCCTCGATGGCCGGTCGGCGGAGATTTGCCTTCGCGGCGTCAGGACTCGATGACGAACTCGGCCCGGCGGTTCTTCGCCCTCGCGGCGTCGTCGTGGCCGGGATCCACCGGGCGCTCCTTGCCGTACGAGATGGTCCTGAGGCGCGACGGGTCGATCCCGAGCCCCGCGAGGTAGTCCCTTACCGAAGCCGCACGGCGCTGGCCGAGCGCCAGGTTGTACTCCACCGTCCCGCGCTCGTCGCAGTTCCCTTCGACCCTCACGACGCGCCCCGGGTTCGCCTTGAGCCACTCCGCGTTGGCCTGAAGCGTCGCGCGCGTCGCGTCGGACAGATCGGACTTGTCGTAGTCGAAGTAGACCGTCGACAGAATCTTCTTCCGGTTCAGCTCGTCCACCGTGCTCTCCGCGGCGATGGGCGTCGAGGAGACCGGCTGGGTCGGGAAGGACTCGGTCACCTCTTTCTTCGGCTCGGCCCCCGGCGGTTGCGCGGGCACGGCCTTGTGCTCGGCCTCGGCGGGCGTCGCGGCCGGAGAGATCGGCTGCGTCCTCCGGCAGCTCCCCGCCGACAGGAGCGGGACCACGAGCAGAACAGCGCAGAACAGAGCGAGGCGGGAGCGCATCGTGATTCTCCTTCGCGCGCGAGCGCGCCGACCGTTCGAGGTTAACAGAACCCGGTAGCGGGATGCAAGGAAACCCGGGTGACCCCGGGAACGACGTCGACGAGCCGCCACCCCCCTCAGCGGGACCAGTCGGGAGTGTAGGAGTCGCTTCCGCGGGTCAGCTGGCGCACGCCGGTGCCGTCGGCGGCCATGGCGTAGATCTGCCACGCGCCGGAGCGGTTCGACGCGAACACCAGGTGCCGGCCGTCGCCTGCCCATCTCGGGTCCTCGTTGCTCCCTTCGCCGCGGGTGAGGCGGGTCGAGGCACCGGTCACGAGGTTCAGCACCACCACGTCGAAGCGCCCCTCGCGGCGCGAGACGAACGCCAGGCGGTCCCCCTTCGGCGACCACGCAGCGGAGTCGTTGAAGTCCCCCTCGGTGGACACGCGGCGCACGTTGAGCCCCTCCGCGTCCATGATGTAGACCTGGGGGCTGCCGGAGCGATCGGAGGTGAACGCGATCTCCCGTCCGTTGGGAGAGAAGGACGGCGAGGTCTCGATGCCGGGGGTGTGCGTGAGGCGCGTGTTGCGGCCGGTGCCCAGGTCCACCACGTAGATCTCGGAGTTCCCGTCGGCGTCCGAGTTGTACACGATCCTCCGCCCGTCCTGCGACCAGGCCGGAGCCGAATTCAGGTCGCCGCCCGCGGTGGCCACGCGGGTCCGGCGGCCTTCGTTGTCCATGAGGTAGATCGCCGGGCGGCCGCTGCTCCACGAAACGTACGCGAGACGCTCCCCGTCGGGGGACCACGCGGGCGAGAGGTTCAGCGTCCCGGAGGTCGTGAGCCGGCGGAGCCGGCGCCCGTCGTAGTCCATCAGGTAGATCTCCTTCCCGTCGCCGTGCTTCGAGCAGAACGCGATACGGGACAGGGCCACTCCGGGGCGCCCCGTGAAGTGGCGCACGAGGTCGTCGGAGAGCTGATGGGCGATCCGTCGGGCAAGGTCCGTCCCGCCGCCGTAACGGCGGGCGAACGCCATCGTCCGGCTGGGATTGTCGTAGAGCCTGGCCTCGAGGTCGATCCGGTCCCCCTGGAGGGCGACGCGGCACAACACCAGCGTGTCCGCGCCGATCGACCGCCAGTCGTCGTAGGGGACCGCGTTCGCCTTCGGGGCGGGCACCAGCCGGTACAACGACGGGTCCACGACGTCGAAGAAGCCGGCGAAGCGGAGGTCGTCGCGAAGGGTTTCGACGATCTCCTGGGCCGGTCCCGCCGCCGAGGCGGCGGCGTCGGCGGCGGGCAGCGCGATGCGGATCGGTGTGAACCCTTCGCCGGTGACCACGCCGGTGATCTGGGGCTGGGAGGGTTGCTGGGGCAGCGCCGGTCCCGAGGCGGCGGCGATCGCCGCGACCGCGACGAGGGCGGTGCTTCGGACGAAGGCGCGTCGAGAGGCGGCCGCGCCGGCACGGGAAAGCGGATCAGGCATCACGGGTCCTCGAGCACCTTGCGCTCACGGGTTCCCTGGGCTCCAGCGGAACTCGAAGCGCGCGGCGAACGGCGGCTGTCCCCAGCCGGAGGGGAGCGGGGGCAGCGGGGAAGCGTCCTGGACCGCGCTGAGCGCGGAACGGTCGAGCGACGGGACCCCGCTGGAGTCGGCGACCTTGACGTTGCGGAGGGTTCCGTCGCGATCCACGTCGAACGTGACCGTCACCGAAAGGGTGCCGCGCACGCCTTCCAGCACCGGCCGGATCCAGCGGCTCTGCAAGGACGCGACGACGGTCGCCCGGTACCAGGCGAGCTGGGAATCCACCACGTCCATCGAGAAGATGCCGGTACCGCCGGCGGCGCCGACCCCCGGTCCCGCGGGCCCTGGGGATCCTGACGCAGGGCCAGGGGACGCCGGTCCGGGCGGCGGCATCGGGCCGGTGGTCGGGAGCGGCGGCGCGGTCTTCGGCTGCGGCTTCTCCGTCTTTCCTTCCTTCTTCTTGTTCTTGTTGTTCTTGTCGGCCGCCTTCGCCGGCGGCTTCGGAGCGTCGAGCCGGACGCCGGACGCCGGAGCCGGCGGCGCGGCATGGGGGGGCGCGGAAGCTCCGCCGCCGGCGGAGGTCCCCGGCGAGGGAAACGGCGCCGCAAGCCCTACGACCCAGGCGTCGCCGATCGGCGCCGGCCGGTGGTGAAGACCGGGTAAGATCGCCAGCGCGGCGGTGGCGCAGACGTGGACGAAGAGGGAGCCGGTCACGAAGGGAACCAGCGGGCTTCGCCGGGGCCCGACCCGGATCACCAGCGAGATCCCTCGCCGCGTCACGGCTTCCTCTCCCCGGGGATCACGAGCGGGACCGTGACCAGCGCCACGCGGGTCACGCCGGCCTTGCGGATCCGGTCCATGACCAGCAGGACCTCTCCGTAGGGGAGGAGCTTGTCCGCGCGGAGGAACACCGTCTCCCCGGGTCGAGTCGAGGCGAGCGTCTTCATCTGCTGGCCGAGGAGATCGAGGTGGACCGGGCGATCGTTGATTCGGATCCTGCCGTCGCGGTCGAGAGAGACCACGACCCGAGCCTCCTCCATCTCCGCGGCGGTCTCCGTGGCGGGCAGATCGAGCTTGATGCCGCGCTCCAACATCGGCGCGGCCACCATCGAGATGATCAGCAGCACGAGCATCACGTCCACGAGGGGTGTGACGTTGATCTCGGCGAGCGCCCTCCGGCCTCCCGACCTGCCGCCCCCACTCGACACCGAGACGCCCACTTGGATCAGGCCCTCCGCCCCTGCACGCGGTGGATGAAGTCGGCGATGAACTCGTCGGTCTTCGCGTCCATGCCGCGAAGCCGACCGTGGAAGTGATTGTAGGCGATCACCGCGGGGATCGCGGCGGCGAGGCCGGCGGCGGTCGTGACCAGGGCCTCGGTGATCCCCGGCGCGTACGCCGCGATCGACGCGGCGCCCGCGGTGCCGATTCCGTGGAAGGCTTTCATGATCCCCCAGACCGTCCCGAAGAGCCCGATGAAAGGGGTGGCGCTGGCGGTGGTGGCGAGGAAGCCCAGGCTCCTCTCGAGTCGGGCGGTCTGCACGAGGGCGCTCTTGCGGAGCATCCGGTCGAGCGAGTCCAGCTCGTCTCCCTGGGGCGCTCCACCGGGGGGGGGATTGAGGCTGATCTCGCGGAATCCGGCGCGGAACACCTCGGCGAGCGGGCTCTCGCGGAGCGTGGTCGTCGAATCCTGGATCGCGGCGAGGCCGCCGCCCTTCCTGAACCGCTCGAGGAAGGTCTCGGTCTCCCTCTCGGCCCTCCGGAAAACGCGCAGCCGCTCCGCGATGATCCCCCACGAGACCACCGAGAACACCGACAGGACGAGGAGGACGAACCTCCCCATCGCGCCGGAATCGCGGATCAGCGCCCAGATTTCGACTTCGCCGGCCGTCGCGGCGGGAACCATGAGCATGCACGACCTCCCGCGCGGCGATCGAGCCCGAGGCTCGCGCGCCGCTCGCCAAGGGTCATGCTAACCGAGGGGGGTGGGGGCGGCAAGACGCGCGCGGGGTCCGGCCGCGCCTCGACGCGGTTCTCCCGGCCGTGCTAGGATCGCGACTCCGCGCCGATGCGCCCAAAAACGCGCGGTGTCTCCGAGCCGATGCTCAAGACCCTTCGAATCCGCAACGTCGCCATCATCGAGGATCTCACCGTCGACTTCGGGCCCGGGCTCAACGTGCTGACGGGGGAGACCGGCGCGGGGAAGTCCATCATCGTGGACGCCCTCGGGCTCGCGGCCGGGGATCGCGGGGACGCGACGCGCGTGCGCACCGGGGCCGAACGGGCCGTCGTCGAGGCGGTGTTCGCTGCGGGGGCGTCGGCATCGGTCCGCGCGCTCCTGTCGGAGCGCGGACTCGACGACGCGGGGGACGATCTGGTGGTCCGAAGGGAGGTGTCGGCCTCGGGGGGGAAGGTGTTCCTCAACGGCTCCCCTGCCACCCTGGGCGCCCTTCGGGAGATCGGGGACCGGCTCGTGGAGCTGCACGGCCAGCACGAGCACCAGGACCTGCTGGAGCCGGACCGCCACCTGGCGCTACTGGACGAGTTCGGCCATCACGACGCGCTGGCGCGATCGGTCGAGGAGGGGTGCGACGCGGTCCTCGGCGCCCGGGAGCGGCTGGATCGGCTCCGCGCGACGTCCGAAGAATCCCGGTCGCGGGGCGACGACTTGGAGCGGCGGGTCCGAGAGATCGACGCCGCGGCGCCCGCGCCCGGGGAGTCGGAAAGGCTCGACCGGGAGCGTCGCGTGCTTCAGCACGCGGGGACGCTGGCCCGCCTCCTCGACGAGATGGTGGAGCTGCTCTACGAGGGCGAACCTTCCGCGGCGTCGCTGGCCGCGGCCGCGGGGCGGCGGGCTTTAGAGGCCGCGTCGGTGGACCCGGCGCTCGAGGAGGCCGCGACGCGGATCGAGTCGGCGCGGATCGAGCTGCAGGATGCCGGCGCCACGCTCCGGGACTATCGCGAGCAGGCGGATTTCGACCCCGCTCGGCTGGAGGCGGTGGAGGCGCGCCGCGTGCTCCTGGAGCGGCTGCGCCTGCGGTACGGCGCGGACGAGGAGGCGATCCTCGCCCATCGCGAGGCGTGCGCGCGGGAGCTCGCGACGCTCAGGGACCTCTGCGGCGAGATCCGGCGGGGGGAGGAAGCGGTCGCGGCCGAGGAGGGGCGGTACCTCGAAGCCGCCGCGGCGCTGGGCCGTGCGCGCCGCGAGGCGTCGGAGCGCCTGTGCGTCGCGGTGGAGGCGCAGCTTCGGCACCTGGCGCTCGGTCGCGCCGCGTTCTCGGTGCGGTTCTCGGCGGCGAGGGGTCCTCTCGTCGGATCGGGAGAGCGCGGCGCGGGTCCGCTGGGACGGAGGGGCGCCGAGCGCGCGGAGTTCCTCCTCGCGGCGAATCCCGGCGAAGAAGAGCGCCCCCTGGCGCGGGTCGCGTCGGGCGGCGAGCTGTCGAGGGTGATGCTCGCCCTCCACTTGGTGCTGGAAGGGGCCGCGGAGGGTCGCGTCCTGGTATTCGACGAGGTCGACGCCGGCGTGGCGGGGGCGGTCGCCGACGCCGTGGGGTCGCGGCTCGCGCGGCTCGGCGAGCGGAACCAGGTCCTCTGCGTGACGCACCTTCCGCAGGTGGCCGCCCACGCCGATCATCATTACCATGTCCTGAAGCGGGTCACCGCGGGGCGCACGCGCGCCGACGCGCGGCGCCTGGGCGCGCGCGAGCGGGTCGATGAGCTGGCGCGGATGCTCGGAGGGCGGGAGGTCACCGCCGCCTCGCGCCGGAACGCGGCGGCGCTGCTGGCGGCCGCCGGCGACGGGAAAAGGCGGTCTCAGAGGAGGGAGGCGTGAAGAGAATCGCTGTCTACCCCGGCACGTTCGATCCCGTCACGAACGGGCACCTGGACCTCGTCGAGCGCGGGCGCCGGCGGTTCGACCGACTCGTCATGGCGATCCTGAGCAACGAGGAGAAGCAGCCGATGTTCACCCTGGAGGAGCGGATCGGCTTCCTCCGCGAGGCGACGTCCCAGTGGCCGGACGTCGAGGTGGCCACGTTCGACGGCCTGCTCGTCGACCACGCCCGGCGCATCGGCGCCTCCGTGATCCTGAGGGGGCTCCGCGCCGTCTCGGACTTCGAGTACGAGCTGCAGATGGCGATGATGAACCGGCGCCTCGCGCCCGACGTCGAGACGGTGTTTCTCATGCCCAGCGAGGCGTACTCCTACGTCTCCTCGAGGCTCGTGCGCGAGGTGGCGCGGCTCGGAGGGAACGTCACGGGGCTCGTCCCCGCCGGCGTGGCACGGGCGCTCGCGCGGCGCCACTCGGAGCGGCGTTGAGCGGCCCGCCCCCCTGCCGCCTGCCGTACGGCAAGGAGGGACTGGATCTCCCGTCCACGCCGTTCCGCCTCGAGACCGTGACGCCCCCCCGTCCCCCCTCGCCTCCGATCGGCGACGAGGGGATCCGCGAGGCTCTCGCGCGCCCCGTGGCGTCTCCCAGCCTCGCCGAGATCTTTCACGGCGCGCGCCGCGTGCTGGTGGTGGTTTCCGACGCAACGCGCGCCACCGGCTCGGAACGGTTCCTGCCGCCGCTCGTCGAACGGATCGAGGCAGTGTCGAAGGCCGAGATCCGATTCGCCGTGGCCAGCGGCATCCATCGCCGGCCGACGCGGGAGGACGTGGAGACGATCCTCGGGCCGCGCCTCGCGGCGGGCCACGAGGTCCTGCTGCACGATCCCGACGACCGATCCCGCCTCGTGGAGCTGGGCCGGACGCGGGCCGGGACGCCGGTCGCGATCCACGCGGCGGTGCGGGAGCAGGATCGGGTCGTGCTGACCGGATCGGTGGGCTTCCACTACTACGCCGGCTTCTCCGGAGGGCGGAAGGCGCTCGTTCCCGGCCTCGCCTCGCGGGCCACGGTCACGGCGAACCACCTCCGCGCGCTCCGCGCCGATGGGACGCGCCACCCGATGGCGCGCGCCGGGCGCCTCGGCGGGAACCCGGTCCACCTGGACATGGCCGACGGGGCGGCCCTCGTCGGCCCCCATCTCCTGGTCAACTCGGTGCTGGGGGAGGACGGCGCCATCGAGCGGCTGTGGGTCGGCCACTGGCGGAGGGCCCACGAGGCCGCATGCCGCCACGTGCGGGCGACCCGAAGCGTGAGGGCCCGGCCACGCGATCTCGTGGTCGCCTCCGCGGGCGGCGAGCCCACCGACATCGACCTCATCCAGTCGCACAAGGCGTTCGAGGCCGCGATCGGGGCGGTCAAGCCGGGCGGCGCGTTCGTGCTGGTCGCGCGTTGCCGGGAGGGGGCGGGACATGCCGACTTCCTCCCGTTCTTCGGGCACGGGAGCGAGGAGGAGATGGTCCGGGCTCTCCGGGAGGACTTCCGCGTCTATCGCCAGACGGCGCTGGCCTGGTACCGCAAGGCGAAAGCCTGCCGCCTGATCCTCGTCTCCGGCCTCCCCGCGGACACCGTCCGGCTGCTCGGGGCGGAGCCGGCGCGGGACCTGGAGGAGGCGTTCCGCATCGCTCGCGCCAGCGTGGGAGCGGGATCCCGAGGGTGGGTGCTGGCCCACGGGAGCCGGCTGCTCATCGAGGGGGACGCTCCCGGCGAATCGGCGGCCGCGGCGTGAGCCGGCTCGCGCTTGACCCCCCTCGCGAGCGGCCCCTATACTCGCGATGCATGAGAAGCGTGCTGGTTTTCGCGACGCTCGTGCTCCTCGTCGCCGCTCCGGCGGCGGCGGCGGAGCCCAAGGTCCGGCTCGTCGATTTCGACGACATCGTCACTCCCGTGAGCGCGGATCGCGTGGTGCACGCCATCGAGCGGGCCGATCGCGACGGCGAGAGCCTGGTCGTGATCCGGCTGGACACTCCCGGCGGTCTCGTGTCCTCCCTCGAGCGCATCGTCCAGGGCGAACTCCGCGCGAGGACTCCCGTGGTGGCCTGGGTGGGGCCCGCGGGGGCGAAGGCGGCGTCGGCCGGGTTCCTGATCCTGATCGCCGCGGACGTCGCGGCCATGGCGCCGGGGACCCACACGGGTGCCGCCGCGGTGATCTCTTCGCTCTTCGGCGCGAATCCCGAGAGCGACGTCGGTCTGAAGAAGGCCTCGAGCGACCTCGCCGCGCGCGCCCGGACGCTCGCGGAGCACCGGGGCAGGAACGTTGAGGCGTGCGAGAAGGCGGTGCTCTCGGCCGACGCCTACACCGACGGCCAGGCGCTCAAGGACAAGGTCATCGATCTCGTCGCGAACGACGTGGACGATCTGCTCCGGCAGCTCGACGGGCGCGAGATCCGGCGGTTCGACGGGAGCGTGACGAAGCTCACGACCGCGCACGCTCGCGTCGTGCGGGAAGAGACGACGTTCGGGGAAGAGGTGCTCGGGATTCTCGCGAACCCGGTGGTGGCGTATCTCCTGCTCCTCGTGGGGCTCGGCGGGCTTTACGTGGAGCTGAGCCACCCGGGGCTGGTGTTTCCAGCGGTGACGGGCGTGCTCTGCCTCCTGCTGTTCGCATTCTCCGCGCAGGTGCTCCCGGTGTCGGCCGTCGGCATCCTGCTCATCCTGCTGGCGATCGTGCTGTTCATCCTGGAAATCAAGGTCGTCTCCCACGGGATGCTGGCGGTGGGCGGCCTCGTGTGTCTCGTGGTGGGGTCGCTCATGCTGTTCAGGGGACCGATTCCCGAGATGAGGCTTCCCTTGTTGGCGGTGCTCCCCGCGAGCCTGACCCTGGCGGCGGCGTGCACGCTCGCGGTCCGGCTTGCGGTGCGCGCTCGGTGGGCGCCCGTCGCCACGGGTGCCGAGGGTTTGAGGGGCGAGATCGGGACCGCGGTGAGCGACCTCGCTCCCGAGGGAAAGGTCTTCGTTCACGGCGAGATCTGGGACGCGGTGTCCGCGGCCGGTCCGCTGTCGATGAACACGCGCGTCCGGGTGGTGCGGGTGGAGGCGATGCGTCTGACCGTCGAGCCGGCGGAAAGGTCGCCGGTGGAGGGGGGCTGAGATGCTCGGCGTGGAGTTGCCCGTCGGGATCCTCGCGGCGCTGCGCTACGCGGAGATCGCCTCGGAGAAGAACTCGACCCTCGTGTTCCCGTTGCCCATCGACCTGATCAAGGGGTTCCTGTAGGCGTGATCTGAGGCCCCGCGGTCCCAGACGGGAGGAGTCCGGTGAGTGCCACGGCGGGAAGCGGCCGAGAGCCCGGGGCGCCGCCCGTCCCGCCGGACGGCGTCGATCCGGAGGTGCTGGCCGCTCTGCTGGAGCTGCACCGCCGCCTCGACCTGCCCGATCAGCTCCAGGTGCTGGTCGAGCGCGCCGCGGCCTGGACCGGCGCGGACGCGTGCTTCGCTCTCGCGCCCGACGAGGAGCGGCAGGTCCTCGTGCCGGTGGCCTCGGTCCGCGCGCGGGGGAGCTTCGACCTGACCGGGGCGCGGCTGAGGTCCGGCGAGGTGCGGCGATGGGTCGAAGAGGGAGAGCCGCCGGGCCGCGCCGCCGACCTCCTGTCCGGCGTCCTTCCCGCATCGAGCGCGATGCTCCCGCTCCGGGGCGACGGGGACGAGGCCGTCGGCCTCCTGGTGGTCGTCAACGCGCGCGGCATGGGCGCGGAGATGGACCTCGTTCGGTCGCTCGCGACCCTCGGCCGCCGGGCGATCGAGAACGCGATCCAGGTCCGCGCGATACGGGATCTCGTCATCAAGGACGACACGACCGAATGCTTCAACCGGAGGTACTTCGAGGATTTCCTCGCCGAGGAACTGTCCAGGGCCAGCCGGTTCCACGCTCCGCTCTCGCTGATCTTCTTCGACATGGACGGGCTCAAGCAGGTCAACAGCCTGCTCGGTCACGCCATGGGGAGCCGAGCGCTCTATGAGGTTTCCGTCCGTGTTCGCGTGAAGGTCCGGAAGTTCGACAAGCTGTTTCGGTTCGGCGGTGACGAGTTCTGTATCGTGCTGCCGGAGACGGAGTGGCACGGCGCGCTCGAGGTCGCCGAGCGCGTGCGCGTGGCGATCGCCGGCAAGGCTTTCCTCGCGGACCGACTCGGCGAGAAGGGGGGCGTGAAGATGACCGCCTCCTTCGGCATCGCCTCGTTCCCCCTCCACGCCCGGAGCAAGGCGGAGCTCCTGGAGCGCGCCGACTGGGCGATGCAGCGGATCAAGAACGGCGTGAAGAACTCCATAGCGGTCGCGGAGATCGTCGAGGACGGGCATGAATCCTGAAGCCCGCGACGAGACCGGGGTCGCACGTGAGGTGCGCATCCAGGGGCCCGCCCTTTTCGTCGCCGGCGGCGTGCTTCTCGCGCTGCTCGCCCTCGCGTTCTGGGCGGGGCGGTGGTTCGAGCGGCAGGTGTCGCCGCCACCGGCGGCCGTCGGGCGCGATACGCCGGGACACGTGGCCAAGGACGAGCCGACGGCCGACGACGTCACGTTCTTCGACACGCTCGGGGGAGGTGGAAAGGCCGCGGAGCCCCAGCGCGAGGCCCGCCCGAAGGGCCCGCCCGCCGAGCCGCCCTCCGTCGCGCCCGCGACGGCCGTCGCGCGAGGCGGGCCGTTCTTCGTGCAGGTTTTCGCCGGTAGGGACCGGCAGGCCGCCGAGGAGATCGTCCGGTCCCTCGGCGGTCGCGGCTACCCCGTCACCGTGGAAGGCGAGCGCGAGGGACGGGGGGCGCTCTTCAAGGTCCGGGTCGGCGGCTACCCCGACCGAGCGGAGGCCCAGACGGTCGCCGACCGGCTCAAGCGCGAAGGCGAGGCCGGGGCGTGGGTGACCCGGCGAGATTGAGCCGACGGGAGGGCCGCGACGGGTCCGCACCCAGGGGGAGGGGTGTGTTATGTTGAACGGGCGAGGCTTGCGCAGGCGCCCTCGAGTCTTAGATTTGCCCGATGTGCGGAGGACGGATCGTGAGGAGCCCGGATCTCCAGGATCTCGCCGACCGGATCGAGGCGCTCGCCGACAAGGTGGACGCGCTCCGGAGGTTCCTTTGATGTGGACCGGAAGCAGGGCGAGCTCTCCGACGTGGAGCAGCAGCTGACCCTGCCGGAGGTCTGGGGGGACGCCGACCGCGCGCGCCGGCTCCGGCAGAGACGGTCCAGGCTCCTCGAGAGCATCGAGACCGCGCGGGGCCTCAAGACGCTCCAGGACGACGCGAAGACCTTTCTCGAGCTGGCCCGGGAGGGAGAGGACGTCGGCGGCGAACTGGCCGGCGCCGTGGCGACGCTGGGCGCGCGGACCGAAGAGGTCGAGCTCGCGATGCTCCTGACCGGGGAGCACGACGCGGCGGACGCGATCCTCGAGGTGCACCCGGGCGCGGGCGGGACCGAGTCCCAGGACTGGGCCGAAATGCTGCTGCGCATGTACACGCGGTGGGCGGAGCGCCGCGGCTTCAGAGTGGAGACCCTCGACTACCAGGCGGGGGACGAGGCCGGCATCAAGAGCGTCACGCTGGGGATCCGCGGGCCGAACGCGTACGGCTACCTCCGGACGGAGCGCGGCGTCCACCGGCTCGTGCGGATTTCGCCCTTCGACGCCCAGGCGCGCCGTCACACGTCGTTCGCGTCGGTCGACGTGATCCCGGAAGCCGGGGCGGACGTGGACGTGGTGGTCGACGACAAGGACCTGAGGATCGACACGTACCGGTCCTCGGGGGCGGGCGGCCAGCACGTGAACGTCACGGATTCCGCCGTCAGGATCACGCACCTCCCGAGCGGGATCGTCGTGACGTGCCAGAACGAGCGCTCCCAGCACCGGAACCGCGACATCGCCATGCAGATCCTCAAGGCCAAGCTCCTCGATCGCGCGCAGAAGGAGGCGGACGAGAGGATGGCGCTGGAGGTGGGGGAGAAGAAGAAGATCGAATGGGGAAGCCAGATCCGGTCGTACGTTCTCGCGCCGTACCGGCTCGTGAAGGACCACCGGACCGGCACCGAGGTCGGGGACGCGGACCGCGTGCTCGACGGAGACCTGGACGGGTTCATCCGCGCGGCGCTGGCCGTCGCGCGGGAGCCGGGGGAGGCCCGGGCGGGGCGCCCGGCCTGAGCGCCCGCGGCGAAAAGCCAAGGGCGACCTGGGGCTGAGAATCGTGTCGAAGGAAACGAGAGCACAGGCCGGGATCGAGCTGGATTTGAGGGAGCGCGAGATCCTGCGGTCCGTGATCCAGGCGCACGTCCTGACCGGGGAGCCGGTGGGATCGAGGACCCTATCCCGGGAGCGGGCGCTGGACCTGTCCCCCGCGACGATCCGGAACATCATGTCCGACCTCGCGGAAAAAGGTCTCCTGTCCCAGCCGCACCCGTCGGCGGGGCGGGTCCCGACCGACCGGGGCTACCGGTTGTACGTGGACCGGTTGATGGAGCCGGCCAGGATGGCTCCCGCCCAGGCCCACGCGATCGACGAGGCGCTCCTGAGGAGCCGCGGAGGGATCCCGGAGCTCCTCGGCGAGGCGAGCCGTCAGCTGTCGCGCTTCTCGAAGCACGTCGGCGTGGTCCTCGCGCCGGAACTGCGGCGGATCGTCGTGGAGCACCTCGAGTTCATCCGTCTCGAGAAGCAGCGGGTGGTCGCGATCCTGGTGGATCGCGCGGGAGTCGTGCACAACCGGATCCTCGACGTCGAGGACCCTCTCGAGCAGGAAGAGCTGGACCGGATCGGGCGTCAGCTCTCGGAGCAGTACTCGGGCTTCACGCTTCCGAGGATGCGTGAGGCGGTGCTGCGCCGGATGTCCGAGGAGACGGCCCAGTGCGACGGCCTCGTCGCCGCGACCCTCGAGCTGGGACGGCGCGCGGTCGACCTCGAGACCGCGGGGGACGTGTTCGTCGAGGGGGCCTCGAACCTCCTCGGCTCGCCGGAGTTCGCCAACCTGCAGCGAATGAGGTCGCTGTTCAGGACGCTGGAGGAGAAGAGCCGCCTCGTGGAGCTCCTGAACCGGGTCCTCGAGGGGGAAGGGGTCCAGGTGGTCATCGGAAGAGAGAACCTGGCGTCGGACCTCGCGGACCTCTCGGTCGTTGCCTCCACTTACGGCGCCGGGGACCGCGTCATGGGAACGGTGGGGATCGTGGGTCCGACGCGGATGGAGTACGCGAGAGCCATCGCGCTTGTGGAGCATCTGGCGCGGGTCCTGACCCGGCTTCTGTCGAGCACGGGCGAGTAACGACGCTCGGGAGCTTTGGAAATGACGAAACCCAGCCAAGACCGGCCGCCGCACGAGATCCCCGACGATCCGGAGGAGATCGAGATCCTCGAGATCGAAGGGATGGCGGAGTCCGCCGTCCCGGCCGCGGACAGGGATCTCGACATCCTCTTCGACGAGCGGCAGGAGGCCCCGGCGCAGGCGCCGCCGCCCGTCCGGGAGCCGCCGCGAGAGACCGCGGCCAGCGGCGAGCGGCTGATGAGGCTCCAAGCGGATTTCGACAACCTGAGGAAGCGGATCGAGCGGGAGGAGGCGGAGTTCAGGAAGGTGGCGACGAGCAGGCTGGTGACGGCGCTCCTGCCGGTGCTCGACAACTTCGAGCGGGCGCTCGCCTCTGCGCGCCCGGAGCGGGACGAGGGGGCGTTCCGCACGGGCGTCGAGATGATCCACCGCCAGCTGCTGGACGTCTTCCGGAAGGAGGGGCTCACGCCGGTGGACGCCCTGGGCCGACCCTTCGATCCCATGATGCACGAGGCGCTGGCCACCGAGCCGTCGTCGACGTTGCCGCCGAACACCGTCATCGAAGAGATCCAGCGGGGCTATTTTCTTCACGACCGACTGCTGCGCCCGGCCCTCGTGCGCGTGAGCGAGGGCGCGGCCGCGGAGGACGCCGATCCCAGGGAGGAGCCGTAGATGGGCAAGGTCATCGGGATCGACCTCGGCACGACCAACTGCTGCGTCGCCGTCATGGAAGGCGGCAAGCCCCGGGTCATCACGAGCCGCGAGGGAGGGCGGACGACCCCCTCGGTGGTCGCCTTCACCCCGCGCGGAGAGCGGCTCGTGGGTCAGATCGCCAAGCGGCAGGCGCTCACCAACCCCAACAACACGATCTACGCGGTGAAGCGGCTCATCGGCAGGAAGTACGAATCCCTCGAGGTGGCCAAGGCGAAGCAGCTCGTCCCCTACGAGATCGTGCCCGCGACCAACGGCGACGCGTGGATCCGCGTGAGAGACCGCGACTACTCGCCGCCGGAGCTGTCGGCTTTCCTCCTCTCGCGGCTCCGGGAGATGGCCGAGGACTACGTGGGCGGCGACGTCACCGAGGCGGTCATCACGGTCCCCGCGTATTTCGACGACTCGCAGCGCCAGGCCACCAAGGACGCGGGACGGATCGCCGGGCTCGCCGTTCTGAGGATCATCAACGAGCCCACCGCCGCATCGCTCGCGTACGGGATGGACGAGGGGACGGCGTCGCGCCGGATCGCGGTGTACGACCTCGGCGGCGGCACCTTCGACATCTCGATCCTTCAGCTCGGCGAAGGGGTCTTCGAGGTCAAGGCGACGTCGGGCGACACGTTCCTCGGGGGTGAGGACTTCGACCAGCGGATCGTCGACTGGCTGATCGACGTGGCGCGGGCCGAGACCGGCATCGACCTTCGCTCCGACCGGCTGGCGCTCCAGCGCCTCAAGGAGGCGGCCGAGAAGGCGAAGTGCGAGCTGTCGCGGGAGGAGAGCGCCGAGGTCAATCTACCGTTCATCAGCGCCGACGAGGGAGGCGCGCGGCATCTGCACGCGGTCCTGACCCGCGCCAAGTTCGAGGAGCTGGTGGACGACCTGATAGAAAGGACCCGCCGACCGTGCGAGGAGGCGCTCCGCCTGGGGGGCCTGAGGCCCGAGGACGTCGACGAGGTCCTCCTGGTCGGCGGACAAACGCGGACGCCGAGGGTCGTCCAGGTCGTCCGCGAGATTTTCGGACGCGAGCCGAACCAGGGGATCAACCCGGACGAGGTGGTGGGCATCGGCGCGGCGATCCAGGCGGGGATCCTGAAGGGCGACGTCAAGGACATGGTGCTCCTGGACGTGACGCCGCTGTCCCTCGGGATCGAGACCCGGGGCGGGATGTTCACGAAGATCATCGAGCGGAACTCCACGATTCCCACCCGGAAGTGCCGGGTTTTCACCACGGTCACCGACAACCAGGCGAAGGTCGAGGTCCACGTCCTGCAAGGCGAGCGCGAGATCGTAGCGCACAACAAGTCCCTCGGGCGTTTCGAGCTGGTCGGCATTCCTCCGGCGCCCAAGGGCGTGCCGCAGATCGAGGTGACGTTCGACATCGACTCCAACGGAATCGTCAACGTCGAGGCCAAGGACACCGCAACGAGCCGCGAGCAGAAGATCGTCGTGACGCCTTCCGGCGGCCTCACCGAGGAGGATATCCAGAGGATCATCGAGGACGCCGCTCGCCACGGCGAGGAGGACCGGCGGCGGGCCGAGCTGATCCGCGTCAAGAGCCGCCTCGAAGGTCTGGTCGACAGCAACCAGAAGACGTTCGCGGAGTTCGGCTCGATGCTGAGCCCGGACCATCAGGGGAACGTGCGCAGGATCCTGGATGGGGCGCGGAAGGCGCTCCAGGGCGGGAGCGCCGCCGAGTGCACCCAGTCGCTGGAGAGGATCGCCGAGGTGGGGCGGATCCTCTCCGAGGTGATTCTCTACGATCCTGGCGCGTTGGAGGCCAAGAAGGAGAGCGCGGGGGACGATTCGGTGGAGGAGCTGTAAGAGCGAGTGGGGCGGCGGCCCGGGTCGCCGTGGAGGAGCAGGGTGTCCGATCGGGACTACTACGAGATTCTCGGGGTGACCCGGGGTGCTTCTGCCGCCGACATCAAGAAGGCCTACCGGCGCCTCGCGGTGAAGCACCACCCGGACAAGAACCAGGGGAACAAGGACGCCGAGGAGAAGTTCAAGGAGGCGGCCGAGGCGTATGCCGTCCTCTCGGATCCGGAGAAGCGGGAGCGGTACGACCGGTTCGGGCGGGCGGGCCTCGGCGCGCAGGACGGTTTCCGCGGGTTCGATCAGGAGATCTTCGCGGACTTCGCGGATGTCCTGGGCGACTTCTTCGGGTTCGGGAGCCTGTTCGGGGGAGGGCGCCGGCGCGCCGCCCGCCGGCCGGGAGACGATCTCCGCTACGACCTCGAGCTGGAGTTCGACGAGGCCGTGCGCGGCCTCGAGACCAGGATCAAGGTGCCTCGCACCGAGAAATGCGCCGATTGCGGCGGCCGCGGAGCGAAGACCGCCGACGGCATCAAGACGTGCCCGCAGTGCGGCGGGCGCGGGCAGGTCGCCTTCCGACAGGGGTTCTTCACCCTGACGCGGCCCTGCGGCCGCTGCCGCGGAGCGGGGCGCGTCATCACCGCGCCCTGCCCTCAGTGCGAGGGAAAAGGGAAAGTGCGCCGGGAGCGCACGCTGACGGTGCGGATCCCCACCGGCGTGGACGAGGGGATGCACCTGCGGCTCGCCGGCGAGGGAGAGGCGAGCCCCGACGACGGGCCTCCCGGGGACCTCTACGTGGTGGTCCACGTCGCCGCGCACCCGTTCTTCCGCCGCGACGGCGACCATCTCCACTGCGAGGTGCCGATCGGCTTCGCGCAGGCCGCGCTGGGCTCGAAAATCACCATCGAGACGCTCGACGGCGAGGAGGAGTTCGAGATCCCGCCGGGGACCCAGTCCGGAACCGTGTTCAGGCTCCAGGGCAAGGGGATTCCCGCGCTGGACGGCGGCCGCCGTGGCGACCAGTACGTTTCGGTGATGCTCCGGACGCCGAGCCGCCTCACCGCGGAGACGCGCGAGCTGTTCGAACGTCTCGCGGAGCTCGAAGGCGAGGAGGCCACCGGCCGGGGCCTGTTCGACCGTGTGAAGGACATCTTCAACTAGCGCCCGCGCGAGCGACGCCCGCGCGCGACACGGATCACCCCTCATGCCGCAGGACACCTCGTGGATCGCGGTCGTCCTCGAGATCCCGTCGGATCTGGAGGAAGAGGTCGCCGCGGCCCTCGGCTCCTCGAGCCTCGGAGTCGAGACGGTGCCGGCGGCTCCCGGCGCCGTCCGCCTGCGCGTCTACCTGCCCGGGGGGCGTGATTCCCGTGCGGACCTCGACGAGGCGGCCGGCGCACTCCGGGGCCAAGGGCTCGATCCGATCGCCTGTGGCCTCGGCGTCGAGGCGGTGGAGGACGGGCGGTGGGTGGAGCGGTACCAGGCCGCGCTCCGACCGTTGCCGCTCGGGGACCGGTTCGTCGTGGTTCCGGGCGGGAACGCGCCGTCCGGGAGCGGGAGGGACCCGATTCTCCTGGTTCCCGGTCGGGCCTTCGGCACGGGCGAGCACCCGACGACCCGACTCTGCGCCGCGGCGCTGGAGCGCCGGGTGCGTCCGGGGAGCCGATGGCTCGATCTCGGGACCGGGAGCGGGATCCTCGCGGTGGTGGCCGCGCGGTGCGGCGCCGGCTTCGTCGAGGCCGTGGACGAGGACGGGGAGGCGGTCGAAGTGGCCGTCGCGGTCGTCGAGGCCAACGGTGCAGCCGCGCAGGTGCGGGTCCGGCACGGATCCGCGGTTGCCCTCGCGGGAAGCCGCCTCGACGGGTGCGTCGCCAACGTCGCGACGCGGTATTTCCTCGATCATGCCCCGGAGGTCGCGGCGGTCCTGAGACCGGCGGGCGTCCTCCTGTGCTCGGGGCTGCTCGGCGACGACGCGGCCGACGTGTCCCGGGCCCTGGATTCCGCGGGGCTCCGGACGGTCGAGCGTCGGGACGAGGGACCCTGGTGTCTCCTCGTCGCGCGGCGCGGGACGGCGACCTGATGGAGCGGATCCGCAGGGTCCACCACTCCGACGTGCCCGGGACGGGCTCGGTGATCGTGCTCGACCCGGAGGAGACGCATCACGCGGTTCGTGTGCTGAGGCTCCGCCCGGGCGATCCGCTCTCGGTTTTCGACGGCAAGGGGCGCGAGTGGGAGGCGGTGCTGCTCTCCGCCGACCGCGCTTCGGCGGCGGTGCGGACCGTTTCCGAGCTGCCCGGCCGGGTGGATCCGGTGCTCGCGGTCACGCTCTTCCAGGCCCTGTGCCGCCCGGAGCGCATGGAGTGGCTGATCCAGAAGGGGACGGAGGTCGGTCTCGCCGCGATCCGCCCGTTCTCGGCCCGCCGCTCCGAGGCCGGGGATCCGTCCGGCGGCCGGCTCCGCCGTTACAGGAGGGTGGCCCTCGAGGCGGCAAAACAGAGCGGCCGGCGTGCGGTTCCCGAGGTCGCCGAGCCGGTCGTGGCCGTGCCGCCGCCTCCCGAGGGGACCCGCGCGTTGCTGCTGGATGCGGGGCCCGGCGCGCGGCCGCTCGCCGAATGGATCGCGGCTCCGGAGCCCGCCGAGGTGTGGCTCGCGGTCGGTCCGGAAGGCGGATTCGAGCCGGAGGAGGCGGCGTCGCTCGAGGCGTCGGGATGGCGGCGTGCCAGCATCGGGCCGAGGACGCTCCGCACGGAGACGGCGGGCGTCGTCGCCGCCGCCCTCGTGCTTTACGCCTGGGGGGACCTCGGGTCGGGGCGGAGCGTCGGTTGAAGCGCTGGGCCGCGCTTCCCTATAATCCCCTCTCACGCGCCTTAGCTTCAGCCGTCCCTCTCGCCGGCCGGCCCGGCTTCGGAGGCCCGATGTCCTTCACCCCCAGCAAGCTCATCTGGATGAACGGGAAACTCGTGCCCTGGGACGAGGCGCGCATCCACGTCCTGTCCCACGTCGTCCACTACGGGTCCTCCGTGTTCGAGGGGATTCGGTGCTACGACACGAAGCGAGGCCCGGCCGTCTTCCGGCTGCGCGAGCACGTCGCGCGGATGTTCGACTCCGCGCGGATCTACCGGATGCCGATCCCCTACACGCCGGAGCAGACATCGGCGGCGTGCCTCGAGACGGTGAAGGCCAACGGGTTCCGAGCGTGCTACATCCGCCCGGTGGCGTACCGAGGGTACGGCGACGTGGGCGTGAACCCGCACGGCTGTCCCGTGGACCTCGTGATCGCCACGTGGGCATGGGGGGCCTACCTGGGCGCGGAGGCGCTCGAGCGCGGGGTGGAGGTGCAGGTCTCCTCCTGGACGCGGCTGGCTCCCAACACGCTGCCCGCCATGGCGAAAGCCGGGGCCAACTATGCCAACTCGCAGCTGATCAAGATGGAGGCGATCGCCAACGGTTACGCCGAGGGGATCGCCCTCGACCGCGAGGGGTACGTGAGCGAGGGATCGGGCGAGAACATCTTCCTGGCGCGCGACGGAAGGCTCGTCACCCCGCCGCTCGGAGCGTCCATCCTCCCCGGAATCACACGCGCGAGCGTGATCCTCCTGGCCCGGGAGCAGGGGCTCGAGGTCGAGGAACAGCGGATTCCCCGGGAGGCGCTCTACCTCGCCGACGAGCTGTTCTTCACCGGGACCGCGGCGGAGATCACGCCGGTGCGGAGCGTCGACCGGATCGAGGTCGGGTCGGGCCGGCCGGGGCCGATCACCCGCCGGCTCGATGCGGCGTTCCGCTCGATCCTCTCCGGCGAGGTCGAGGACAGGCACGGCTGGCTCGTGCCGGTTTGAGCGCCCCTCTGCCTTGCCGCAGGCCGATTTGACTCCCGGCGGAGGCGTCCCTAGATTCAACCCTCGGGGCGGGCCGGTTCCCGCCCGCCGACTGCCCGCGCGGCAGTGAGGAGTCGCCGTGCACATCAACGACCTGCTCAAGATCGCCACCGACCACGGAGCGTCCGACCTCCACCTCAAGGTCGGCAGCCACCCCGTGATCCGCGTCGACGGAAGGTTGATCCCGCTGACGGACCAGAAGCGCCTCATGCAGGAGGACACCATCGCGATGGCCTTCAGCATCATGAGCGCGCGTCAGAAGCAGAAGTTCAAGGACAACTTCGAGATCGACATGGCGTACTCCGTCCCCGGGCTCGGCCGCTTCCGCTGCAGCGTCTTCCAGCAACGGGGGACCGTGGGAGTCGTGCTCCGGGTCATCCCCGTCCGGATTCTCACCATCCGCGATCTGCTGCTGCCGCAGGTCGTCGAGCAGATCGGGTTGGAGCGGCGCGGCCTCGTCCTCGTCACGGGAACGACCGGATCGGGAAAATCCACGACGCTCGCGGCGTTGATCGACTACATCAACTCGACGCGCACCGAGCACATCATGACGATCGAGGACCCGATCGAGTTCCTGCATCGGGACAAGAAGAGCCTCGTGAACCAGCGCGAGGTCGAGGTGGACACCCGGTCCTTCGCCACCGCACTCCGCTCCGCGCTGCGGCAGGATCCGGACGTGGTCCTGGTCGGCGAGATGCGGGACTACGAGACCATCGAGACGGCGCTCACGGCCGCCGAGACCGGCCACCTGGTTCTGTCCACGCTGCACACCCTCGACGCCACGGAGACCGTGAACCGTATCATCTCCGTTTTCCCTCCCCATCAGCAGAAGCAGATCCGGCTGCAGCTCGCGGCGGTCCTGAAGGCCGTCGTCTCGATGCGGCTGGTGCCGCGGGCCGACGGGCAGGGCCGGGTGCCCGCCGTCGAGGTGCTGCGCTCCACCGCCTACATTCGCGACTGCGTCGAGAACAAGGAGAAGACCAAGCTCATCCACGACGCCATCGCGGCGGGGACCTCGCAGTACGGGATGCAGACCTTCGACCAGTCGCTCTACCGGCTGTACAAGAACGACCTGATCTCGCTGGAGGAGGCCCTCCGCCAGGCGTCGAACCCCGACGAGTTCAAGCTCAAGGTCGCGGGGATCCAGTCCACGTCCGACCTGTCCCACGAGGAGATGGAGCGGACGATCCACTCTCCGGGACCGTCGGGAGAAGGCACGTTGGATTCGCCGTTCGAGTACTCGAAGAGCTAGAATCCGCGGCATGGCGGCGGAGGGTTCCGGCAAAGGGGCGCTCGACCGGGCGCTCGATCTCGTGTCGCGCCGGCCCCTGACCCGGGCCGAGGTCCGCCTCAAGCTCGTCGCCGAGGGGTACGATCCGTCCGACGCGGGCGCGGCGGTGGACCGTCTCGCGGCTTCGGGCGTCCTGGACGACTCACGGCTGGCCTCGCATTACCTCCTCACGCGATCGGAGCGGCTCGGGCACGGGCGCGAGCGGCTGCTGAGGGATCTCCTGAGCCGCGGCGTCGACCCCGAGGTCGCCGAGAGCGCCTGGGTGGCGGTCGTCGGGACCGGCGACCTCGACCCCGGCGCCCAGCTCGCCCGCGAAGCGGAGCGCCGCGTGGCCGCCCAAGGCGGCGTGCTCGACCGGAAGCGGTACGCCCGCGTGTATAATGCGCTGCTCCGCGCCGGCTTCGACCCCGGGGCCGTCGCAGCGGCGCTCGAGCGGTACCGCGCCGACATCGAGAGCTGACCCTCGACCCACCCGGGCCGGCACCGGGCGGGCCCTTCCGAACCACCAAGGGGACCGATCACCATGACCTCGGCCGAGACCCGACGCGCGTTCCTGGAGTTCTTCGCCTCCCGCGGGCACCGCATCGTGCCCAGCTCCCCTCTGGTCCTCCCGGACGACCCGACGCTGCTGTTCGCCAACGCGGGGATGAACCAGTTCAAGAACGTGTTCACCGGGAGGGAGAAGCGCGACTATACCCGCGCCGCCTCGTCGCAGAAGTGCCTGCGCGTGTCGGGCAAGCACAACGATCTCGAGCAGGTCGGCAGGACGCCTCGCCACCACACCTTCTTCGAGATGCTCGGGAATTTCTCGTTCGGGGACTACTTCAAGGCGGACGCCGTGGCTCTCGCGTGGGACCTCGTCACCCGGGTGTACGGCATCCCGGAGGACCGGCTCTGGGTCACCGTGTTCGGCGGCTCGGAGGCGGTGCCGGGAGACGACGAGGCGCTGGCGCTGTGGCGCGACCGCGTCGGCGTCAGGCCGGACCGGATCCTGCGCCTCGGCGAGAAGGACAACTTCTGGCGCATGGGGGACACGGGTCCCTGCGGGCCGTGCAGCGAGATCCACTTCGATCTGGGAGAGGACCTGACGTCCGTCCGGGGCGAGTCGAATCCCGCCACCGACGAGCACCGCTACGTCGAGATCTGGAACCTCGTGTTCATGCAGTTCGAGCAGCGCGACGACGGGAGTTACTCGCCGCTTCCCGCCCCGAGCATCGACACCGGGATGGGGCTCGAGCGGATCACGGCGGTGGTCCAGGAGAAGCGCAGCAACTACGACACCGACTTGTTCACGCCGATCCTCGAGGCGGCCGCGGCTCGCGCGGGGACCCGTTACGGCGGTGGCGGCGAGACGGACTTCTCCCTTCGCGTCGTCGCGGACCACGCGCGGGCCCTCTGTTTCCTCGTCGCCGACGGTGTCGTGCCGTCCAACGACAAGCGAGGCTACGTGCTGCGGCGGGTCCTGCGGAGGGCGATCCGTCACGGGCTGAAGCTGGGCATACGGGAGCCTTTCCTGCACGAAGTCGCCCCGGCGGTCCTCCACTCTCTCTCCGCCGTGTACCCCGAGCTCCTCGCCGCGTCGGACGCGATCCTCGAGGTTGCGCGCCGCGAGGAGGAGCGCTTCGCGGAGACGATCTCGGCGGGGATCGGCCTCCTCGAGCGCTCGATGTCGGGCCTTAAAGACGGATCGAGGACGCTCCCGGGCTCCGAGCTGTTCCGTCTCTACGACACCTTCGGGCTCCCGCTGGACCTGGCGCAGGACATCGCGGAGGAGCGAGGAGTCGCCCTCGATTCGGACGGCTTCGAGCGTGAGATGGCGCGGCAGCGCGCGCGCGCGCAGGCGTCATGGAAGGGGCGCGACCGCGGGGAGGCGGCTCAGCTCTGGGGATCGCTCGCGGGGAAGGTGCGGACGCGCTTCCTCGGGTACGAGACCACGAAGGCGGACGGCGTCCCCGTCGTCGCGGTACGCGCCCCGGCCGGCGGCGAGGGGCCGATCGCGGCAGGGGAAGAGGGGGAGATCCTGCTCGAGAGCACGCCGTTCTACGGCGAGGCCGGTGGCCAGGTCGGCGACACCGGCTGGCTGATCTCCGCCTCGGGGCGCGCGCGGGTGCTGGACGCGTATCGTCCGGCGGACGGGATCGTCGCGCACCGCGTGCGGGTGGAGGCGGGGCGGATCGCCGAGGGGGACACCGTGCGGGCGGAGGTGGACGAGGCGCGTCGCGAGGCGATTCGCCGGAACCACACCGCGACGCATCTCCTGCACGCGGCGCTGCGGGAGGTGGTCGGCACCCACGTCAAGCAGGCCGGCTCCCTCGTGGCGCAGGATCGGCTGCGGTTCGACTTCAGCCACTTCGCGGCCCTGAGTGACCGCGCGCTGGCGGACATCGAGTCCCTGATGAACCGCAAGGTTCTCCAGGACCTCCCGGTGGGCGCCGAGGAGATGGCGCTGTCCGACGCCCTCCGCACCGGAGCGATGGCGTTGTTCGGGGAGAGGTACGGCGACCGCGTGCGGGTGATTCGCGTGGGGGACTTCTCCACGGAGCTCTGCGGCGGAACGCATTGCGCGCGATCCGGCGAGATCGGGCTCGTGAAGGTCGTGCAGGAGCGGGGGATCGCCGCGGGCACGCGGCGGATCGAGGCGGTCACCGGCGAGGGCTCCCTCGCACGATTCCGCGAGGACCACCACGTGGTGAAGGCGCTGGAGGAGCTGCTCGCGGTCCCGAAGGACGCCGTGGTCGCCGAATTACAGAAGCGTATCGAGCACATGAAAGCGCTCCAACGCGAGCTGGAACAGCAGCGGATCCGGTCCGCGCGCCTCGAGCTTGCCCGGGAGGCCTCCGATCCCCACATTGTAGAGGGAGTGAAGGTCGTGGCCGCACGCGCCGACGCCCTCTCGCCGCAGGAGGCGAGGGTTCTCGCCGACGGGCTACGACAGAAGCTCGGCTCCGGCTGCGTGGTGATCGGCCGCTCGGACGGGGCCAAGGCGTACCTCCTGGTCACGGTGACGCGCGACCTGGAGGACACGCTCCCCGCGGGCGACGTGGTTCGCGAGCTGGCGAAGGTCGTCGGCGGCGGAGGCGGAGGCAAGAAGGACCTCGCCGAGGCGGGAGGGAAGGACCCCTCGAGGCTCGACGAGGCGCTGGGTATCGAGTCGCTCTCGCGCGCCTTCAAGGCGATTCGGGAGAGGAAACCGCCAACATGACACGGAAGCTCCTCGGGGGGATGACGGCGGCCGCCGCGATCATCGCGTTCCTGGCCGCCGCCCTTCCCACTTCCGCGGAGGAGCTTCTGTACTACGTCAAGGACGGGGCGATCGTCGTCACGAACGTCTCCGACCGACGAGACGCCCGTCCGGTTCCCGGCTTCGAGTCGACGCGGCGGTTCTCCGGTGCCGCCCTTCCCGCGACCTCCTACGACGTCTTCATCGACCGGGTCGCCCGCGAGAACGGCCTGGACCCGTCGCTCATCAAAGCCGTGGCCCTCGTGGAGTCCGGCTTCGAGCCCCGCGCGGTCTCGTCCAAGGGGGCGCGGGGGATCATGCAGCTGCTGCCCGCCACCGCGAAGCGCTACGGGGTCACCGACCTCCACGACCCGTACCAGAGCCTGAGGGCCGGCGCCAGACACCTGCGCGATCTTCTGGACGAATTCGGAGGCGACGTCACGCTGGCCCTCGCCGCCTACAACGCCGGCGCGGGCGCGGTCCGACGGTACGGCGGCGTGCCCGCCTACGCCGAGACGCGCGCCTACGTGACTCGCGTCCAGAAGAAGCTGGATGCTTGCCCCCGGCGACGTGTCCCCGCTCGAAGGCCGGATTCCCTCGCGCTCGCGGTAACGCTCCGCGTGACGGCGGACGGATCGGTGATCCTCGTCAACTGACGCGGCGGCTCGGTGCGAACGATGGGGGGCGACACCGATTCGAAGCGCGACCGAGGTGCCGACCGGCCGGCGCAGCCGGGGGCCACCCATGCCCGGCAAGAAAAAGCACGGATGTAAGACAAAAGTTGGATTTGAGCGCTGAACCGACCGATGACGGCCCGGTGTCCGATCGGCGCGAGGCGGTCCTGCGGAGAGGAGAGGATATGCACCGCGAGGGGCCGAGACGGGTGCGGACCCCGAGTCCGCAGGCGCGTAAGCCGATCCGAAGCACTTGTTGACAAATCCGCTTGACCGTAATAGATGAGAGACGAGAAGCCGCCGTCAGACAGGCTCGAGGGCTCGGGGGGGGGTAAGGATGAGCCGCCTAGCCAGGAATGCGGCAGCGAGGGGCGAGGATCTCCTGCCTTCGAAACCGGCGCGCGAGGAGGAGCGGGGCCCGGAACAACCGTCGTCCGCTCGGCTCGGGTCGTACTTGCGTCGCCTGAGGGAGGGGTACGGCTACACGCTCCGCAGGGTGGAAGAGGCCGCGATGGTGCTCGGCGAGGTCATCGACAACTCGCAACTCAGCCGTTTCGAGAAGGGAAAGGCGATCCCTTCCTTCGACAAGCTCCGCGCCCTCGCCAGGATCTTCAACGTGTCGGTCCAGACCTTCTCGGACGTCCTCGACCTCGAGGCGTACGAGGCCTTCGAGCCCGCGTCCCACGGGTTCGACGATCTGATCCGGGAGGCGACGGGCCTGTTCGCGTCGGGCGAGCACGGCAAGGCGTTCGTGACCTTCGAACGCGCCCTGGGCGTCGCGCTCGAGGAGCCCGAGACGGCCCTGGCGGCGGAACGCGAAGCGCAGGCGCACTGGAGCATGATCACGTCGCTCCGGGCCCTGGGCAAACTGGCGATGACCGAGCGCGAGTTGCGCGAAATCCTGAAAGCGCGATCGAAGCTGAGCGGGGTCACGCGGACCCGCACGGTGCTCGAGCTGAGCTACGTCCTTCGCGAGCTGGGCGACCTGTACCTCGCCGGAGTTCTGGCCCGGGAGGCGCTCGAACTCGCCCTCGGGCAGGGAGACGTGAAGACGCAGGCGGGCGTCCTCAACACGCTCGGGAACATTCACCACGACGAGGGAGACGCCGATCGCGCGCTCGGGTTCTACCAGCGGTCGCTCACGATCCTCGATGCCCTCGGCGGGCACGAGAAGCTCCGGAGCACGGTGACGACGAACCTCGGCGGATGCCTCGTGGAGCTCGGCCGGTTCGACGAAGGGATCGGACGGCTCCGTGAGGCGCACGCGAAGGCCCGCGAGATGGGCTTTAGACGGGTCGCCGCGCTGTCGCTGACCCGGCTCTCCGAGGCCTTCATGCGACGAGGAGAGCGCGATCGGGCCCTCGAGGCCCTCGGTGAGTCGGACGCTCTCGCGTCCCGGCCCGACGAGGCCTACCAGGACATCATGTTCCTCAACGCTTACCACCGCTGGCAGATGGCCCGCCACGAGGGGAACCCGACGCGCGAGAAGATCGCGTTCGGCCGCCTGCGCCATCTCCGCTCCACGCTCGAGCGGAAGTTCCCGGAGGTAAATGAGTTCGACCGGCATATCGAGCGGATCGGGAGAACCCATGCGCACACACCGTAGTTTCGTCGCTGCGGTCGTCTTCCTCGCCACCGCAGGGTACGCTTTCGAGGCGCGCGCCGAGGTCGTGGCGGAGACGGACGTCACCGGCAACTACTTCCGCACCGAGGTCCTCGTCGGCGCCTCGGCCAAGAAGCCGAAGATCTGGTCGGTTCAGCGGCCGCGCGCGCTCTCCTATCCCCTGAATCCCGAGGGCGACCTGAACGGCGACCTGTGGCCGGTCATCGCCGAGAACCCGCACGAGGCCAACCATCCGTGGGTGGTCTGGAGCCGCAACACGCGGACGGGCTACGACCTCGCATGGGCCCGCTGGCTGCCGACCGGATGGACGCGTCCGGCCTGGGTGGAGGACCCGGTCGAAGCGAGCGTGGGCGACGACGTCGATCCCCGCGTCGCGTTCGGCTCGGAGGGCCGGCCGTACCTGGTGTGGTGGCGGAACGAGGGCGGGGTGGGCCGCGTCTACCTCAGCATCTTCCTGGTCAGCCGCTGGATGCCGGCGTATCCCGTCTCCGACGGCGGGGTGGACAGCCGGCTGCCGGGGATCACGCTCCTCGACGACGGGCGGATCCAGGTGGACTACGACACCCCGGCGGGACACGTCGTCCGCTTCGTGACCTTCATCCGGCCGATGTCGATCACCGACGACATCGACCCGATGGCTCGGCTCAACGGCGGGACGCCCGGGTTTCAGCTGCCCCCGAGCAACCCGGGTTACTGAGCCGTCCGCCTTTCCTACTCTCCCGGCCGCACGGGCGGTGCGGTCCGGCCGAACCTCTCGGGGATGGATCGTAGGTCCCGCGCGTGCTACCTTTCGCCGGCGCGAGGGCGCCGATGCGTCTCAACCTGCCGAACAGCCTGACGGTCACCAGGATTTTCCTGGTCCCGTTGCTCGTGGTGGTGCTGCTCACGCCGCCGTGGGCCACCGCCTGGGTGAAATCCAAGCTGCAGGACGTGGATTACGCCGCCTGGATCGGCCACCTCGCCAGTTGGCTGTCGGACTGGCGCGAGGTGGTCGGCGTGGTCATCTTCCTCACGGCGGCCGCCACGGACTGGCTCGACGGCTACCTGGCGAGGCGCCGCGACGAGGTCACGACCCTCGGCCAGCTCCTGGATCCGATCGCCGACAAGCTGCTCACCGGGTCCGCGTTCATCTCCCTGGTCGAGCTCCAGCTGGCGCCGGCGTGGATCGTGGTCGTGATCATCGGGCGCGAGTTCGCGGTCACAGGGCTCAGGAGCGTCGCCGCGGCGCATGGACTGGTCATCGCGGCGTCGCCGTGGGGGAAGTTCAAGACCGGGAGCCAAGTCGTGGCGATCACGCTGATCATCCTGACCAGCACCCTCGAGCGATGGGGGCGGTTCGGCTTCGTCGGCGTCGCGGCGCTGTGGGTGGCGATGGCCGTGGCGCTCGTGTCGGCCGTGGACTACTTCGTGAGGTTCGCTCGCCGGTTCGACCTCGAGGCCCGGCCATGATCGGGCGCGCCGTGGCGCACGTGAGAGACCGGATCGGCAGCGGCCTGCTCATCGTGTTGCCGCTGCTGATCACCATCTGGCTCCTGAGCATTCTCTTCAACCTGATCAACACGCGGGTGACCCCGTGGGTGCTCGCGGCGCTCCGGGCGGCGCGGACTCCCGGCCTCGAGCTGTGGCCCGCCCGGGCCTTGGTCCCGCTGATCGGTGTGGTCCTCACCGCCGTCCTCATCTACCTCGCGGGGCTCCTGACCGGGAACCTCGTCGGCCGGCGCGTCCTTGCGATCTTCGAGTCGGCCATGCTCCGCATCCCGCTGGTCAAGGGGATCTACGGCGCCGCGCGCCAGCTGCTGGACGCCGTGAGCCTCACCGGCAAGCGCCCGTTCTCGCGCGTCGTCCTGGTGGAGTTCCCCAGGGCGGGAATCTGGACCGTCGGTTTCGTCACCCAGGAGCGCGTGCACGGGATCGGCGGCCCGCGGGGAGACGAGGACGCGGTGCCGGTGTTCGTCCCGACCGCGCCGAATCCCACTTCCGGCTGGGTGCTCTTCGTTCGCGAGGTGGATCTCGTGGACCTCGACCTGACGATCGAGCAGGGGCTCAAGCTCATCGTGTCGGGGGGGATCGTGAGCCCCGAGGATCTCGGCGCCCACCGAACTCCCAAGGCCCGAGCCGCCGCGTCGCCGCCGTGAGAGGGAGCCCGTTCTATCGCGTGGCGCGCGCCACGTTCCGCGTCCTCGCGCTCCCCCTGTTCCGCTTCAGCGTCGAAGGGGCCGAGCGGATCCCCGCGACGGGCCCCGCGATCGTGGCCGCGCTGCACCGATCCTGGCTCGACCCCGCGTGCGTCGGCGGGGCGTGTCCCCGCCCCGTCTACTTCCTGATGCAAAGGGACGTGTACCATAAGCCGTGGGGCCGATGGTTCTACCGTCGCATGGGAGCCATACCGGTCCCGGTGGGGGGGACGCCCTCCGTCGCGGCACTGAAGGCGGCGGTTCAGTGCCTGGAGGAAGGGGCGGTCCTCGGGATCTTCCCCGAGGGAGGGATCGGCGGAAAGGGCTCCCGGACGGCGTTGTATCGCGGCGTGGCGTATCTCGCGGTGCGCTGCGGGGCACCGGTGATCCCCGCGGCGATCCACGGTTCGGCTCGGGCCTGGCCGCACGGGAGAAATTGGCCGGCGCCCGCGAGGGTCAGGGTGCGGTTCCACGCCCCGCTCGACCCGCCGACCGGGCTCGGAGGAACGGAGGCCGTGGACGATCTGATGCGGCGGACGAGGCTGGCCCTCGACGAAGCGGAGGAAGGGCGCTCATGAGGCTGTTCCTGGCGATCGACCTTCCCGCGCCGGTGAGAAGTGCCGTCGCGGAGGTCGGGGAGCGGCTCCGCGGAAACTGCCCGGGCTGGCGCTGGGTCCGCCCCGAGGGGATCCACCTCACCCTCCGATTCCTCGGCGAGGTCGCCCCGGCGGACGATGCCCGGCAGCGAGAGACCTGGCGCCGCGCGGTCGCGGCCCATCCCTGCTTCCGGTTCCACGTCGGCGGTCTCGGCGTATTCCCCGGCGGCACGCGGCCGAAGGTCCTCTGGGTGGGGTTGGAGGAAACGTCGGCGTCACGGGTGCTGGCGCCCCTCGCGGCCGCGCTCGAGAGCGCCGCGCGGGACCTCGGGTTCGAGGCGGAGGAGCGTCCGTTCCGCGCGCACCTCACCCTCGCACGGGCGGCGATCGAGGCTCGTCCGGTCGCCCCGCCGCCTGGGGTTGCCGCGATTGCGACGGACGTGCTCGCGGAGGAGGTCGTTCTGTTCCGGAGCGAGCTCGGCCCCGGCGGAGCGCGCTACAGCCGGCTCGAGGCGTTCCCCCTCGGCGGGGTGCCGTGAGCGCCGCGCCGCTCCTGTCCGCCGCCGCCGGTTTCGCGCTCGGGAGCATCCCGTTCGGCTGGCTCCTGGCTCTCCGCATCGCGCGCCGCGACGTCCGGAGGGCGGGGAGCGGGAACATCGGGGCGACGAACGTGCTTCGCGTCGCCGGCCCGGGCCCCGCGGCGGTCACGCTCCTGCTCGACGCGGCGAAGGGGGCCGCGGCGGTGGTCCTGGCCGGCGCGATCGGATCCGGCGACGGGATCTCCGGCCAGGCGGGGTGCCTCGGGGCGATCGCGGGCCACGTCTTCACGCCGTGGCTGGGATTCCGCGGCGGGAAGGGCGCGGCGACCGGCGCGGGGGCGCTCGCGGTGCTCGCGCCGATTCCGCTGGCGGCATCGCTCGCGGTGTTCGGAGCGGTGGTGGGCGTGACGCGCCGCGTCTCGGCGGGCTCTCTCGCCGCCGCGGCGGCATTCCCGGCCTGGGCCGCCGTGCTCGGAGCGGGGCTCGCAACCGTCGCGACCGGCGTGGCCGTGGCCGTGCTGCTCCTGTTCAGCCACCGGGCCAACCTGGCCCGCTTCCTGTCCCGGCGGGAGCCGAAGATCGGCCTGGGCGGATCCCGCGGGGAGAGACCTTGAACCCGGGCGCGCGGGTCGCGGTGGTCGGCGGCGGAGCGTGGGGGACCGCCCTCGCCGTTCACGCCGCGCGCCTGGGCCATCCGGTAGGCCTTTGGATGCGCGAGCCCGATCTCGTCGCGCGCATGGCGCGGCGCCGAGACAACCCGCTTCATCTCCCGGGCGTGTCCGTTCCCGAGGGGGTCGTGCCGACGACCGATCTCGACGAGGCGGTCCGCGGCGCGTCGCTTGTGGTGGCGGTGGTCCCGACGCCGCACGCGCGCACCGTGTACCGGAGGCTCGCTCCGTCCCTGGCTGCCGGAGTGCCGGTGCTGCTCGCCGCCAAGGGGATCGAGGAGACGAGCCTCGCGCTGCCGTCGGAGGTCGCGTCGCAGGAGCTGGGGACGGCGCGGCCGGCGGCGGTCCTGTCGGGGCCCTCGTTCGCCGCGGAGGTCGCGCGGGGCGTGCCGACGGCGGTGGTGGTCGCCTCGGAGGACCTCGATCTCGCGGTCCGCCTTCGCGATCTTCTCTCGAGCCCCGCGCTCAGGTTCTACGCGAGCCCGGACGCTCGAGGGGTCCAGCTCGCGGGCGCGCTCAAGAACGTCATCGCGATCGCCGCGGGCGTGCTCGACGGGCTCGGGCTCGGCCACAATACCCTCGCGGCGCTGGTCACCCGGGGGCTAAGGGAGATCTCGAGGCTCGGCGTCGCCCTCGGCGCCGATCCCGCCACGTTCTTCGGCCTCGCGGGTCTCGGCGACCTGGTGCTCACCTGCACGGGGGACCTCTCGCGCAACCGGCGGGTCGGGCAGGCGATCGGCCGGGGCGAGCGTCTCGAGGACGTGCTCGCCCGGAGCCCGTCGGTGGCCGAGGGGGTAAGGACCACGCCGGCGGCGCGCGCCCTCGGCAGGCGGACCGGGGTGGAGATGCCGATCGTGGAGGAGGTCCACCGCCTCCTGTTCGAGAACGGGTCCCCAGCGGACGCGGTGGGCCGACTCATGAGCCGACCGCTCACGTCGGAAGACGGCACGAGGAAGGAGCCCGCGCGTTGATCGATCTGCACACTCACATCCTCCCCGGGATGGACGACGGCCTCAAGACCGAGGACGAGGCGGTGGAGTTCGCCCGGATGGCGGCGGCGGACGGAATCGAGACGCTGGTCGCGACCCCGCACTGCAAGGACGGCTTCTTCGAGAACCACCGCCCGGAAGTGCTCGCGGCCGTGGATCGCCTGAGGTCCCGGCTGAGCGAGGCGGGAGTCGGCCTCACGCTGCTGCCCGGCGGGGAGGTGTACCTCGCGCCCGACCTCGTGGAGAGGGTGAAGGACGGGCGCGCCCCGACGCTCGCCGACAACGGGAAGACGGTGCTCCTCGAGCTGTCGCTCGCGCAGTACCCGGTCGACCTGCAGAACCTGGTCTTCGGCCTGAGGCTCGCCGGCCTCGTCGTCCTCTTCGCGCATCCGGAGAGGATCCGTTACTTCCAGGAGGACGTCAGGCGCTGGGAGGAGATGGTCCGGCTCGGGGCGTTCGGCCAGATCACCACCGGGAGCGTCCTGGGGACCTTCGGCGAGGACGCGCAGGATTTCACCGAGGTCCTCCTGCGCCGCGGGCTCGCGCACGTGCTGGCCTCGGACGCCCACGGCCTCCGCGGCAGGCCGCCGGTCCTGAGCCGTGCGCTCGAAGCGGTGACCGCGATCGTCGGAGAGGACGAGGCGCGCAGGATGGTGAGCGACCGGCCCCGCGCGCTCCTCGAGGGACGGGAGCCGGAAACGCAACCCGCCCCGGAGCCCCCGGCGCCGAAGCGGTCGCTGCTGTCCCGCTGGTTCCGCCGGGAAGAGGCGATCTGATACTGTTTTTGTCCCGGGCCCGCCGCGGCGGCGAGGGAACGGACCGTGGCGGCCGGAAGCGGAGGCGTCATGAAGGGGTGGGCGAACCGGGTGGGGTGGGGTGCGGTGGTCGTCGTGCTCTGGGCCGCGCTCTCGGGCTGCGGCGCGCGGGTCCCGCCGAAGCGAGATCCGGAGGTCGAGACCGCCAATCGGATCCGCATGGCGCAGGCGTACCTGCAGGCCGGGCGGAGCAAGGAGGCGCTGGACATCCTCGACTTGGGGGTGCGAGCCGAGCCGCTCAACGCCGGCCTCCGGAACTTCCTCGGCCAGGTCTGTTTCATGGCCGGCCGCGACGACGCGGCCGAAGCGGCGTTTCGCAAGGCCCTGGAGCTCGATCCGGACATGGCCGACGCGCACAACAACCTCGGCGCGCTCTACGACCGGTCCGGACGGAAGGACGAGGCGGAGCGGGAATACCGCCTGGCGCTCGCGGCTCCCGCGTACCCGACGCCGGCGAAAACCTATCTGAACCTCGGGCTCCTGTACGCCTCGCAAGGGCGGGACGAGAACGCGATCCACGAGTACCGCAAGGCCGTGGAGATCGACCCGAAGTACTACCAGGCGCACTTCGAATTGGCCGCGCTGCTCGACCGGACCGGCCGGCTGGACGAGGCGGTGCGCGAGTACGAGGTCGCCGCGCCGGGCTACCCGTCCTCCGGCGACTACTTCTACCGCTTGGGCTTCGGGTACTTCCGCCTCGGCGACCGGTCGAAGGCGCGCGAAAAACTCTTGCGTGCGATCGAAGTCTCCCCGGGGAGCGAGGCCGCCGCGAAATCCGACGATCTCCTGAAGGTGATCCGCTGATGGCGTTCTCGGTTTTCAAGAAGCTCTTCGAGGGGCTCGCCCGGACGCGGGAGGGGCTGGCTTCGACGCTCCAGTCGGTGGTCGGGAGCCGGCCCGTGGACGAGGAAGTTCTCGATGGTCTCGAGACGGGACTGCTGGCCGCGGATCTGGGCCCGTCGCTGACGGCGGACGTGATGCGCTCGGTCAGAGAGAGGGCGCGCCGGGAGGCGCTCGACGGAGACGGCCTCCGTGCCGCGGTGCGCGAGGCGCTTCGGGCGCTGCTCCCCGCCCAGGCGGCCATCGGGGACGGCGGGCCGCGACCGCACGTCGTGTTCGTGGTGGGGGTGAACGGGGGGGGCAAGACCACGACGGTCGGGAAGCTCGCCGCTCGCGACCGGGCCCGCGGGCGCAAGGTGGTCGTGGTCGCCGCCGACACCTTCCGGGCCGCGGCGATCGACCAGCTCGAGCGGTGGGTCGAGAGGGCGGGCGCCGAGCTGGCGAGGCAGAAGGAGGGATCCGACCCGTCGGCCGTCGTGTTCGACGCGCTCCGGTCGGCGCGTCCCCGCGAGGTGGACTCCGTGCTGGTGGACACCGCCGGGCGCCTGCACACCAAGTCGAACCTGATGGCGGAGCTGTCGAAGATGGCGCGGGTCGCCGCGCGCGAGGTCGAGGGCGCGCCCCACGAGGTCCTCCTGGTCGTGGACGCGACCACGGGGCAGAACGGCTTGAGCCAGGCGCAGGAGTTCACGCGCGCGGTGCCGATCACGGGGGTGATTCTCACGAAGCTCGACGGGACCGCCAAGGGAGGGGTCGCGCTGTCCATTCACCGCCAGCTCGGCGTCCCGATCCGGTACGTCGGCGTGGGAGAGGCCGTGGACGACCTGCTCGACTTCGAGCCCGACGCCTACGTGGACGGGCTCCTCGGTGCGGAGGCGGGCGCGTGACGCTCTCCGTCGGGGGCGCGGAAGACCGGCGCCACATGGAGCAGGCGCTGGCTCTGGCGGCGCTCGGGGAGGGATCCACGAGCCCGAACCCGCGCGTGGGCTGCCTCCTGGTCCGGGACGGGATCGCCGTCGGACGAGGCTTCCACCGGGCGGCCGGTGAGCCCCACGCGGAAGCGGACGCCGTGGCCGAGGCCGGCGAGTCGGCCCGTGGCGCCACCGCCTACGTGAATCTCGAGCCGTGCAGCCACCACGGCCGGACGCCGCCGTGCGCCGACCTCCTGGTCCGCGCCGGGGTCCGGCGGGTGGTGGCCTCGATCACCGACCCGAACCCGGAGGTGAACGGGCGCGGGTTCGCCCTTCTCCGGCAGGCCGGGATCGAGGTCGAGGTCGGATTGCTCGACCTCGAGGCGCGCCGGATCAACGCGCCCTTCCTCCACGTGCAGGCCGTCGGCCGGCCGCTCGTTACCCTGAAGGCGGCGGCGAGCGCCGACGGGATGATCGCGGCGCTCGACGGAGCGTCGCGCTGGATCACGGGTGCCTGGGCGAGAACCTTCGCGCATCGTATCCGGTGGCGGCACGACGCGATCCTCGTCGGCGCGGGGACCGTGCGACGGGACGATCCCGAGCTGACCGTGAGGCTCGGGGGCGTGCGCGCGGAACGGCTGCGCGCGGTCCTCGCGCCGGACCTCGACCTCGACCACGGGGCACGGATGATGCGAGGCGGCGGCCCGGTGCGGATCTACGCCGCGCCCGATCCTCCGTCCGACCGCCTGGCGCGCCTTACGGGACGGGCGAGCGTGGTGGCCGTGCCGGCGCCGGGCGGCCGGCTCGATCTCGCCGCCGTGCTCGACGATCTCGTCCGGCTCGGTGTGCTCTCGCTGCTCGTGGAGGGGGGCGCCAGGACGATGGCAGGATTCGTCGAGGCCGGGCTCGCCGACCGGGTGGCACTCTTCACCGCCCCCATCCTGCTCGGGGCGCGAGGCGCGACGCCGTTGCTCGACCTCCGCGCCCCCGCGTCGCCCGGCGCGGCGATCCGAATCGAGCCGGAGCACCGGATCCCGCTCGGAGAGGACGTTCTGCTGCTCGGCACGATTCGCGGCGCGCCGGGGTAGGTGTCGCCGTGGGCGTCCCGCGGCGACAGCGCGCGGGGCGCGGAACGGCGGCGAGGAGCGAGGAGGGAACGATGTTCACCGGACTCGTGGAGGCGATCGGCACCGTGACCGCGGCGATCCCCCGCTCCGGCTCGATGCGTCTGGCCGTCGAGTCCGACCTCCCGGCGGGAGAAGTGAGTCGCGGCGACAGCATCGCGGTGGATGGAGTCTGTCTGACCGTGAGCGCCGCCGAGGGGCGCCTCCTCTCGTTCGACGTGGTCGCGGAGACGGTCTCGCGGACCACCCTCGGGAGGGCCCGGGCCGGCCGTCGCGTGAACCTCGAGAGGGCGCTCAGGCTCGGTGACCGGCTCGGGGGGCACGTGGTCCAGGGACACGTGGACGGCACGTCGCGGGTGCTGAGGGTGGACCGGCGCGCGGGCGACTGGCGCGTCCGTCTCGACCTCGCCGCTCCGCTGACGCGCTACGTCGCCGAGAAGGGTTCGATCGCGGTCCAGGGGGTGTCGCTCACGGTGGCGGGGGTGGCCGCGGGGAGCTTCGAGGTCGCGCTCGTCCCGGAGACGGTTTCCCGGACCACGCTGGGGGCGCTCGCGTCGGGGGACGAGGCGCATGTGGAGGTGGACGTTCTGGCGCGGTATCTTGAGAGGCTGATGGAGCACGGCTCCGCAGGAGCCGGCTCCCCGGGCGGATTCCGGAGGCCGGCGCGGTGGCGCCGCGGAGGGATCGGCGGAAGATGACGGAATCGGGCGACCCGGCGGCGCGCGAGTTCGCGACCGTCGACGAGGCGATCGAGGACCTGCGTCGCGGCAGGTTGGTCATCATCCTCGACGACGAGGACCGCGAGAACGAGGGCGACCTCGCCTGCGCGGCGGAGTTCGTCACGCCGGAGATCGTCAACTTCATGGCGACCCACGGGCGCGGCCTGATCTGTCTGCCCATGACCGTCGAGCGCCTCGACGAGCTGAAGATCCCGCTGATGGTGGAAGAGAACACCTCGCGGTACGGCACGGCGTTCTGCGTCTCCGTCGAGGCACGGCACGACGTGACCACCGGGATCTCCGCGGCCGACCGCGCCAGGACGATCCGCGTCGCCGTCGATCCCCGGACGCGGGCCGAGGACCTCGTCCGCCCGGGCCACGTCTTCCCGCTGCGCGCGCACCCGGGGGGAGTCCTGAAGCGCGCGGGGCAGACCGAGGCGTCGGTGGATCTGTGCCGCATGGCCGGCCTGCGGCCGGCGGCCGTGATCTGCGAGGTCATGAACCCGGACGGGAGCATGGCCCGGCTTCCGCAACTCCGCGAGTTCTCGAAGCGACACGGCCTGAGGATGCTCACCATCGCCGACCTGATCCGCCACCGCATGCGAACCGAGCGTCTGGTCACGAGGGTCGCGTCGCCGGACCTTCCCACCGAGCGCGGGCCGTTCAGGATCCACGCGTTCCATTACGATCTCGAGGACCAGACCCACGTGGCGCTGGTGATGGGAGATCCGCAGCCGGAGGAGGCCGTGCTCGTCCGCGTGCACTCCGAGTGCCTGACCGGCGACGTGTTCGGCGCGACGCGCTGCGACTGCGGCGCGCAGCTCCACCGGGCGATGGACCTGATCGCGGCGGAAGGGAAGGGAGCGCTCCTGTACCTCCGCCAGGAGGGGCGCGGGATCGGGCTCGCCAACAAGCTGCGCGCGTACGAGCTGCAAGACCGCCATCACAAGGACACGGTGGAGGCGAACCTCCTGCTCGGGTTCGAGGCGGACCACCGGGACTACGGTGTGGGGGCGCAGATCCTGTACGAGCTGGGAATCCGCAGGCTGCGGCTCCTGACGAACAATCCCGGGAAGTACGTCGCCCTCGAGGGGTACGGGCTCGAGCTGGTGGAGCGGGTCCCGCTCGAGCTGCCGCCGCTCCGGGACAACATCGAGTACCTGCGGACGAAGAAGCTCAAGCTGGGACACCTTCTCGAATCGGTCTGATCCGAAGCGCCTTCGTTCCCTGGACGGTCCCCCGGCCGCGCCGCTATACTGCGGACTTTCACACAGCGCTCCCTTCCGGCCGGCTCAGAGGGATCCGTGTTCGACAGCCTCTCGGATCGCATGCAGGGGATCTTCAGAACCCTCCGCGGACAGGCCCGCGTGAACGAGTCGGTTCTGAACGACAGCCTCCGGGAGATCCGCCTGGCGCTCCTCGAAGCGGACGTCCACGTCGGCGTCGTGCGCGCGCTGCTCGACGCGGTGAGGGGGAAAGCGCTCGGCGAGGAGGTCTTGAGGAGCCTGAGCCCGGCGCAGCAGGTGATCAAGATCCTTCGGGACGAACTCGAGGCGCTCCTGGGCGAGTCCGAGCCCGGCCGCCTCAAGTTCGCGCCGAAGCCGCCGTCGGTCGTCCTCATGGTCGGGCTCCAGGGCTCGGGCAAGACCACGACGGCCGCGAAGCTCGGGCTGTGGCTGAAGAACGGGGGCCGTTACCCGATGCTGGTCCCCGCGGACGTCCAGCGTCCCGCTGCCATCGAGCAGCTCCTGCGCGTCGGCCGCTCCGTCGGGCTCAAGGTCTACGAGCACGACGGGACCCGCGGCCCCGTGGAGATCTCCCGCGACGGGACGCTCGAGGCGCGGCGCTCGGGGTACGACACGGTCCTGGTGGACACCGCCGGACGGCTGCACATCGACGACGCCCTGATGAACGAGCTCCGGTCGCTCAAGGAGGCTTTGAGCCCTTCGGAGATCCTGTTCGTGGCCGACGCGATGACCGGCCAGGACGCCGTCCGCTCCGCCGGGGAATTCCATCGCGCCCTCGGCCTGACCGGCGTGATCCTGACGAAGCTGGACGGCGACGCGCGTGGGGGCGCGGCGCTCTCGATCCGTCACGTGACCGGGGTCCCGATCAAGTTCGTGGGGACCGGCGAGCGCCCGTCGGAGTTCGAGGCGTTTCATCCGGACCGGATGGTGGGCCGGATCCTGGGTATGGGGGACATCCTCGGCCTGATCGAGAAGGCGGAGGAGGCGTTCGACGAGGAGCGCGCCCGGGAGCTCGAGAAGAAGATCCGCAAGAACCAGTTCACCCTTGCCGAGTTCGGCGACCAGCTCCGGATGCTGCGCAAGATGGGCCCCCTGCAGAGCCTCGCGGGGATGCTGCCCGGCATGGGGGCGGTCCGCGAGGCGGATCTGGACCCCGAGGCGGTCGGCCGCGTCATCGCGATCATCGACTCGATGACCTCTTCGGAGCGGGCCAATCCGCAGATCCTGAACGGGAGCCGCAAGCGCCGGGTCGCCCGAGGGAGCGGCCGGGGCGTTCCGGAGATCAACCGGCTCCTCAAGCAATTCGCGCAGATCCGGCGGATGATGCGGACGTTGCAGACCGCCCGCGGCAAGAAGAGCGCCCGGCTGCCCTTTTTCGGGCGATAGGCTATATTACTCAATTTGAGCGCCGAGGGGCCTCTGGGAGGCAGGTGTGCTGAAGATTCGACTGCGAAGGATGGGAGCCAGGCAGGAACCCCAGTACCGGGTAGTCGTTTCCGACTCCCGGCAGACCCCGGTGAGCCGGTCGGCGGACACCCTGGGGACCTACGATCCGTCGACCGATCCCCCCACCGTGAAGCTCGACCTGGCGCGGACGGAGGACTGGATCCGTAAGGGAGCCCATCCCTCCGAGACGGTGAAGAGCCTCATCGAACGGGCGAAGGGTTCTGTGGCGTGACACGTCGCTGACCGTGGGCCGGACCCGCGGAAACCGTTCGGCGGAGGGAGCGTCCATGAAGGAACTGCTGGAACTGATCGCGAAGGCGCTGGTGGACCAGCCGGACGATGTCATGGTGACGGAGATCGAGGGCGAGCAGACGACGGTCCTGGAGCTGCGCGTGGCGCAGGAAGACCTGGGGAAGGTCATCGGCAAGCAGGGGCGGACCGCGCGCTCCATCCGGACGATCCTGGCCGCGGCGGGGATGAAGCTGCGGAAGCGGGTCGTCCTCGAGATCCTCGAGTAGCCCCGTGGACCGGCCCCTTCCCGTGGGGAGGGTCTCCGGCTTCCGCGGGCTCGCCGGCGAGCTGACCGTCAAGGTCTCCTCGGGCGAGGCCGGCAGGTGGACGGGGCTGACCGCAGTATGGGTCCGCGGGCCCGACGGGGCTGCTCCGGACCCACCGGCCCGCTTCGACGTCGAGCGGAGCCGCGCGTACCGCGACCGGCTCGTGCTGAAGCTCAAGGGGGTGGACGATCCGACGAGGGCGGATGCCCTCAAGGGGCGGTGGGTCCTCGCTCCGGTGGAGCAGGTCCCCGCGCTGCCGCCGGGCGTGTACTGGGTCGAGCGCCTCGTGGGACTCGAGGTGGTCGACGAGCGTCGGGGGCTGTTGGGCAGGGTCGAGGACGTGGCTCCGACCGGAGGCGTGGATCTGCTGGTGGTCCGGGAGCCCCGGGGCGGAGAGATCCTGGTCCCGCTGGCCGAGAGCATCGTGATCGGGATCGATGAGTCGGCGGGACGCGTGACGGTGCGCCTTCCCGAGGGGCTCGGACCCGAGGAGCCCCGCAGGGGGGAGCGGCGGTGACTTTCGATGTGGTGACCGTGTTCCCGGGGATGTTCGCCGGGCCCCTCGCGCATGGCATATTGGCCCGGGCGCGAAAGGCGGGGCGGGTCGGCGTGCGTCTGCACGACCTTCGCCGGTGGGGCGTGGGGCCGCACCGGCAGGTGGACGACGCGACGTACGGCGGCGGGGGGGGGATGGTCCTGAGGCCGGAGCCGCTCTTCGCCGCGGTGGAGTGGATACGCGAGCGGTTCCCGGCGTCGCCGGACCGCGTGCTCCTGCTGTCGCCGCAGGGGACGCGACTCGGGCATCACGTGGCGAAGCGCCTGGCACGGCTCGATCGGCTGGTGCTGCTCTGCGGCCGTTACGAGGGGGTGGACGAGAGGGTCCGGAGGGCGCTGGCGGACGAGGAGATGAGCGTCGGCGACGTCGTGCTCACCGGGGGCGAGCTTCCGGCGCTCATGGTGATGGACGCGGTGGCGCGGTTCCTGCCGGGGGTGCTGGGGCGCTCCGAGGCCGCCGAGAGGGATTCGTTCTCGGAGGGCGGCCTGGAGTATCCCCAGTACACGAGACCGGCGCGGTTCCGCGGCCTCGGGGTCCCGGAGGTGCTGCTCTCCGGCGACCACGGGGCGGTGGAACGGTGGCGGGCGGCGAGCGCGGCGGATGCGACCCGGACGAAGCGTCCGGACCTGATCGAGGAGTTTCCTGAAAGCACGGCGCCTCTCGGGCGCGAATGAGGGTGTCATGGACGTTCTGCACAGCGTGGAGGCTGAGGGGCTGAAGAAGGAGGTCACCGAGTTCCGGCCCGGGGACCGGATCAAGGTGCACGTGCGCGTGGTGGAGGGGGACAAGTCGAGGATCCAGGTCTTCGAGGGAGACGTGATCTCGCGACGGGGCGGTGCCGCGAGCGCACGCGCCACGTTCACCGTCCGGAAGATTTCCGGGGGCGTGGGCGTCGAGAGAATCTTCCCGCTGCACTCCCCGATCGTGGAGAAGATCGAGCGCATCCGCCAGGGGAAGGTGCGCAGGGCGAAACTGACGTATCTAAGGAGCCGTGCCGGAAAGAAGGCCCGGATCCAGGAAAAGCGGATCCGTTAGACCCCAAGGTGCCGCGCGGACGATGGCGCTCGATTTCGAACAGACGCGCAGGAACGCGGAGCGGTTCCTCAAGCAGGGGCGGGTTCAGGCCGCGCTCGAGGAATACCAGCGTCTCGCGGAGGAGACCCCGCGGGATCTTCCGCTCCTCAACCTGGTGGGCGATCTGCTGAGCCGGGTGGGCCGGCACCGCGACGCGGCCGCCTACTACGAAAGGATCGCGGAGGAATACGCCCAGAGCGGCTTCTTCCTCAAGGCGATCGCGATCCTGAAGAAGGTCCTGCGGAACGAGCCCGGGCGGGCGGACGTGTTGCTGCGCGTCGGCGACCTCTACCTGAGGCAGAAGCTCCCCGGCGAGGCGCGGAGTTACCTGCTGCAAGCCGGCGAACGCTTCGTGGCGGCGCGCGCGTTCCCCCGGGCGTACGAGGTCTATCTCAAGCTCGTCGAGGCGGAGCCCGGCGATCCGCTGCACCGTCTTCGTCTGGCGGAAACGCTGGCCGCCGGCGGCGACGGGGCCGGCGCAAGCGCGTCCCTCGTCGCGGTGGCGGAGAGCGCCCGGAGCGCCGGTCGGCCCGCCGAGGCGGAGAAGATCTTCCGGAGAGCGCTCGAGCTGGTCCCGGGGGGAACGGAGGCGCTCGCGGGGTTCGCGCACTGCCTCGCCGCGCAGGGGAAGGCGTCCGAGGCCGCGGCCCTGCTCGGCCGAGCGCTCGAGTCGCGGCGCGAAGTGGGCCTCGTGGTCGCACTGCTCTCGATCGAGGAACAGGCGGGCCGGGACGACGAGGTGCTCCGCGTCCTGACCGGGCCGTTCGCCGACGGGATTCCCGACGACGCGTTCGAGCGGGTGGTGCGGTCGTTCGTCGAGCGCCGGAAGAGCGAGGCCGCCTGGTCCGCGCTCGACCCGCTCGTCGCGAGGTGGACGCACGAGGCGCCCGACCGGTTGGCCCGACTCCTCGACCGGTTGGCCCGGGTCGAGCCCGACGGCCACCTTCCCGCGCTGCAGCGGCTCCACGATCTGCAGCGAGGGCGCGCGGACGGCATGGGCGTCGCGAGGACGCTCGAGGCCCTGGAGCGCGCGTACCGCGCGCGCTCGATGGACGAGGAAGCCGCGCGTGTCGTGGAGCGGCTCCGCGAGATCGCTCCGGCTGCCCGCACCGCGCCGCGGCCGGCGGCGACGGGGGAAGCTCGCGATGCGGCGGCAGCAAGGCCGGTCCCGGGATCGGGTCCGGCGACCGCCGCGGAGGAGGCCTCGGGCCCGGCGGACGCCGCCACGGCGCCGATTCCGGCCGGGATCGAGACACCTGCGATTCCGCACGGGCCGGCGGACGACGAGGTCGTCGCCGGGCGCCTCACCCAGGCGGAGATCTTCGAGAAGTACGGCCTGTACGAGCAGGCGATCGAGCAGCTGCGGGAGGTCACGAGGCGATTCCCCGGCCTGGCGAGCGCGCAACAGCGGCTGGCGGGGCTGCTTCGCGCGCGAGGTGATGGCCCGGCCCTGCGCGACGCGCTCGTGGGACTCGCGATCGCGTACCGGGCATCCGGCGAGCACGATCGCGCGCGGGGGATCGCGGACGAGGCGGCGCGCGCGTGGCCGCTCGACCCCGGCACGAGGGCGTTGCTCGAGCGCCTCTCGCTGCTCGAAATCGAGGGGCGGGCGGCGCCGGAATCCCCGGAGGCGCCGCCGGCGCCGACCGAGAAGGCAACGGTCTCGGCGCCGGGCGCTTCGGCAGGCGCGCCGGCGCCCGCCGTCCCACGGCGAGCGACGCCGTCGCCCGCGCGTCCGGGCGAGGACGAGATCGTCATCGATCTCGAGGAAGAGTCGGCCGTCCACCCCGAGGCCGTCCCGGCCCCGGAGTCGGCCGCGCCGACGCCGCCCGCACCGGACGACCTCGAGGAGATCGCGTTCTACCTCGACCAGGGGATGGTCGAGGACGCGCGGCATCGAATCGTCGTGCTGCGCACCCGTGGGATCGGCGGCGCGGCGCTGGACGCTCTCGAGGCCCGCGCGGCCGTCACCGCGGCTCCTTCCACCGAGGAGGACGTGCTGGTGGAGACCGTGGACCGGGCCGCGGTCGGGTCGGAAACGATCCTGGACGACGAGGCGCTGGCGTCCCTCTCGGAGGCGCTGGGAGCGTCCGCCGAGGTGACCGCGACGGCGCCCGTGGTGTTCGAGGAGCAGAGCGTCGAGGCGGTCTTCGAGCTCTTCAAGCAGCACGTGAATCAGCAAATCGGCCGCGAGGACTACCGGACCCACTACGATCTGGGGATCGCGTACAAGGAGATGAGTCTCCTGGACGACGCCGTGGCGGAGTTCGAGACCGCGTCGCGCGCTCCCGAACTCTTCCGCGACGCCTGCAGCATGATCGCGATGTGCTACCGGGAGAAGGGCGAGGTCCGGGAGGCGGCTCGTTGGTACCGGCAGGCCCTTGACGCCCCCGGCGACGACGAAGAGGCGCTGCGGGGGCTCCGCTTCGATCTCGCCGAGGTGCTCGATCAGTGCGGCGACACGCAGGCCGCCTTGGATCTCTTCCGCTCCATTGACCGCGAGGATCCGTCCTATCGCGAGGTGGGGCAGAGGATCTCGGAAATCGAGAATCGCGGCCACTGATCCCCTGACCCGCACGAACTTCCGAGATTCCCGTTCCTTTCGCAGGGGCGGGCCCGTATACTCTTCTCCAGAACCCGCCGTGTGCCGGCCGGAGGGACGTCAGGGTCGGAGCGGCCGGCCGGGAGGCGATCGGGACTCGGGAGGAGGAGGCCATGGAGCGTCCGCTCGCCCTCGTGGTGGACGAAAGCGCCGATGTTCGTGCCCAGGTCCGGAACGCGCTCGTCGGGAGTGGGGTCGAGGCCCTCGGGGCGGCGACGGACGGCGAAGGCCTCGAGGCGCTGAGGACCCGGCCCGTGCGCGTCCTGCTCCTGTCGTCCGCTTCGTCGTCCGCCGAGCGCCGCGGCTTTCTGGAGAGGGCGACCCTGCTCCGGCCCTCGATCGTGACGGTCGTGCTCGTCGACCGTCCGTCTCATGCCGAGGAGTCCGAAGCGTTTCGAATCGGCGCCTTCGATCTGTTGTCGAGGCCGCCGGACCCCGAGCGCCTCCGGCTCGTCGTCGATCGGGCGCTGGGGCTGCACGATCTGCTCGAGGAACGCCGGCGGCTCGGGAGCCAGGTCGGGAGCCGGGCGGCCTGCCAGCGGATCGTCGGTCGGAGCGACGCGGCGGAGCGGCTCCGCAAGCGCCTCGACGGTCTGGCGCCGGGGGAGGAGCGCGTCCTCTTCACGGGGGAGGCGGGGAGCGGCAAGAAACTCGCCGCCCGCCTGCTGCACGCGAGGTCGCCTGGGCGCGACCGCCCCTTCGCCCAGGTGGATTGCGCGTCGAAGTCCGAGGCGCTCGAGGCGGAGCTGTTCGGCTGGGAGCCGGGGGCGCTTCGGGACCGCGCGAGCCGGGGGGCCGGCGTCCTGGAAAGCGCGGACGGCGGCACCGTCCTTCTGAACGACGTGGAAGCCCTGCCGCTCGATCTCCAGGACCGACTCCTCGCCACGCTCCTCGAAGGGACCGTGGAGCGCGTCGGCGGGAACGAGAGGATACCGTTCCACGCGAGGGTTCTCGCCGCCACGCGGTCCGACCTCAAGCGGCTCGCCGCCGAGGATCGCTTTCGCGACGACCTGCGTCGCGCCCTGGCGGCGGAGACCGTCGCTCTCCCGGCGCTGAGGGAGCGGCCGGAGGACGTCGGGCTGCTCGCCTGGCACTTCGTCGAGGAGATCCGCTCGATCAACGACCTTCCGCCGATCCGGATCACCCCCGATGCGCTGGAGGCCCTGCGCCGGAACGCCTGGCCGGGGAACGTCCGGGATCTGCGCGACGCGATCGAGCACGCGGTGGTCCTCGCCGTCGACGGCACGATACGTCCCCGCGACCTCCCGGAGGCCGTGCGCGTCGCCGCCGAGCCCGGGGACGGGGGAGAGAGCGCCGCGGCTCGGTTTCGGGAGGCGAAACGCCTCGTCGTCGAGTCCTTCGAAAAGCGGTACCTCGCGGACCTCCTCGCGCGGCACCGGGGGAACGTGACCGCCGCGGCCCATCACGCGGGCATGCTGCGCTCGGCGCTGCAGCGGCTGCTGAGGAAGTACGACCTCCGCTCGTCCGAGTTCCGGGGCTCAGGCGGCGACCGCACCCTCGACTGACGGCGCGGCCGTGAGCGTCCCCTTCCGGCTCCTCCTCGACGGAAGCCTCGACGGCGCGTTCAACATGGCCGTCGACGAGGCGGTGCTGGGTTCCTACGCGGCCTCGCCGTCTCCTCCCGCGCCGACGCTGCGGCTCTACTCGTGGAGCCCGCCCGCCGTTTCCCTCGGCCGCCGGCAGCCGGCGGCGGGCGCGCACGACGCGGCCTATCTCCGCGCGGAGGGCATCGACCTGGTCCGCCGACCCACGGGCGGGCGAGCGGTGCTCCACGAGTACGAGCGGACGTACGCGGTGATCGGGAGCCTGGGGTGCCCTCCCTTCGACGGGGGCGTGCTCGACACGTACCGGCGCATTTCCGCCGCGCTCGTCGAGGCGCTGCGCCTTCTCGGCGTCGCCGCCGAAGGAGAGGAGCCCGCCCGCGCCGGTCCGAGGGACGTAGGACCGCTCGGCCCGCCGGTCTGCTTCGACCGCGCCGGTGCGCACGAGATCACCGTCCGCGGCCGGAAGCTGGTCGGGTCCGCCCAGCTCAGGCGCCACGGCGCGTTCCTCCAGCACGGATCCCTCCTGCTCCGCGCGGATCCGGAACGGCTGTCGAGGGCGATCGGAGTGCCGGCGGACGCCTCGCGGTTCGTGGACCTAAAGGCAGCGCTCGGGCGCGCTCCGGACGTCTCGGAAATCGACGCGGCGATCGTCGAGGCGTTCGCGCGGACCCTTGGCGGGACGTCCCCGGGCTCGTTGACGCCGGCCGAGGCCGCGCGCGCCGCATCCCTCAGCGCCTCCAAGTACTCGACCGACGCGTGGAACCTCGAGGGCCGCGAGCCGGCCGGCTGACCGCCCGCTGGCACCCGATGGGATCCTCGCCGGGCCGTCTTTCGGCGCGCCTGCTCTTCCCTTCGCAGGCGCGACGAAAGCCGAGCGAGCCGGCGCGGAGGAATCGCGATCCGGCGAGCGTGCCCGGCGAGGATCCCATCGGGTGGCAGCCGCGGAAGTCCCGGCGGCTATCGGCGGATCATCACGGCGGAGGCGCGCCTACCGTCCTTGCCGATGAGGCGCGAGGGGTCGATCTTCCCGCGCGCCTCTTGCGGAATCGCGTCGGTCTCGCGGCCGGCGAGGCGCCGGACCGGGAGCGACACCCTGCCGTCCGCAGTCTCGGCCTCGAGGCGGCGCCCCCCCGACGAGAGGCGAACGGTGGGCTCGGTCAGGAGCAGGCGGTTGAGGTCGCCGGACGGGATCGCGAGCGCTCCGTCCTCGTCGAGGGCGTAGCGCTGGAACGGATAGGGCAGCCGCAGTCGCTGGTGCTCCGCCTCGGAGCAGTACGACGTCGGCTCGGTCCCGGCGAGGAAGGCCTCCGAGATCACCGGCGCGCAGCGCGCCGCGTCGCTCGCCTTGAGGCCCGTCGTCGCGTCGATCGACGCGATGGACACGCCCGGGGGGATCGGGAAGTCCTCGGCGGCACGCCCCTCGTAGGCCGTCTCCATGAACTTCTTCCAGATGGGCAACGCCGCCTGCGCGCCGGTCACCCGGTTGCCGAGGCTCTTCTTCTCGTCGAACCCGACCCAGACCCCGACGACGAGGTCCGGCGCGTACCCGATGAACCAGGCGTCCGTGAAGTCGTTCGTGGTGCCGGTCTTGCCGGCGAGCGGCCTCCCCAGCTCCGCCGCCGCCGCGCCGGTGCCGTCCGTGACGACCCCCTCGAGGAGACGGTTCATGAGGTAGGCGATCTGCGGGCTCACCGCATCGCGGACCGCGGGCTTGGCGCGCTCCAGCGTGGCGCCTTCGCTCGAGCGGACCTCGTCCACGAGGTGCGGCTCGACGTGGACCCCCTGGTTCGCGAACGCGCCGTAGGCGCTGGTCAGGTCGAGGAGGCTCACCTCGAACGCGCCGAGCGCGAGCGAAGGATAGGGTTTCATCTCGGTACCGATCCCGAGCCGGCGGGCCATGTCGATCACCGGCGCGAAGCCGACCCGGCTCAGGAGCTTCACGGTGGCGATGTTGACGGATTTCTCCAGGGCGTGGCGCAGCGTCAGGGTCCCGTAGTACTTGTCCCCGTAGTTCTCGGGCTCGTAGGGGACGAACGTCTCGGGGTCGATGAACACCGTCGGCTCGTCGAGGACCGTCTCGGCAGGCGTCATCCCCTGGTCGAGCGCCGCCGCGTAGACGAACGGCTTGAACGCGGACCCGCACTGCCGCCGGGCCTGGATCGCGCGGTCGAACTCGCTTCGCCGGAAGTCGAAGCCGCCGAGGAGCGCGCGGACCGCACCGCTCGCGGGATCGAGGGCGACGAGGGCGGCTTCGACGCGCGGGTCCTGCTCCAGGAGGAAGGCGGGGGCGCCGCCTCGCTCGCCGGGCTCGATGCGCACGCGGACCACGTCCCCGGGCTTCAGAAGAGACGAGGCGTAGGTGCGTCCCGTCCACGCGATCTCGTCGGGCCCGAGCGTTCCGCGATACGGGCCGGCCCGCACGCGGGCGTGCGCCTCCGAGACGGACACCACCACCGCGTCGGTGACGTCGCCCGGCTTGACCCCGTCGCGCCAGGACGGCGGGTCCCACGTCTCGGGCGACTGGCCGGGCGGGACGCGGACCTTGACCCCCCGCCACCCCTGCCGCTTGTCCAGCTCGCGCAGGCCGAGATCCATGGCGGCGTTCGCCAGGCCCTGGAGTCGCGGGTCGAGCGTCGTCCGCACCTCGAGACCCGACTGGTACAGGTTCTCGTCGCCGAACTTCGCCTGCATGAGCCGCCGGACCTCTTCGACGAAGTAGGGGGCGAAATCGGCGCTTTCCCGGAGCGTCGAGAGCCGGAGCGGCTCGCGCTGCGCGTCCCTCGCCGTGGCCGGCCGGATGAACCGCTCCTCCGCCATCCTGTCGAGCACGTGGTTCCGCCGCTTCTGCGCGCGTTCCGGGTGGCGGAACGGGGAGAGACCCTCGGGCCTCTGGACCAACCCCGCGAGCAGCGCGGCCTCCGGCAGGGTCATCTCCTTGGCGGGCTTGCCGAAGTAGAAGCGCGAGGCCGCCTCGATCCCGTACCGCCCATGCCCCATGTAGACCTGGTTGCAGTAGAGGCGGAGGATCTCCTGCTTCGTGTAGCGGCGCTCGATCTCGAACGCCAGGAGCATCTCCTGGAACTTGCGGTGGGCCGTCTTCTCGGGCTTCAGGACGTCGGGGAAGAGGTTCCGCGCGAGCTGCTGCGTCAGCGTGCTCGCGCCCTGCTCGAGGGTCAGGTTCGTCAGGTCGTGCCAGGCCGCGCGGAGGATCCCCCGGAAGTCGATCCCGCTGTGATGGTAGAAGTTCGAGTCCTCCACCGCGATCAGCGCCTGCTCGAACACCCTGGGGATGTCCTTGTACGGGACCAGCGTGCGGCGCTGCTCGCCGAAGCTCGCCAGCGGCGTGCCGTCCCGAGCGAGGACCCTCGTGCTCAGAGGCGGCGCGTAGTTCTCGAGCTTCTTGACGTCCGGCAGGTCGAACTTGAGACCGTAGCCCAGTGTGACCCCGGTGACGACGGCGGGGACCGTCACCAAGCCGACGAACAGGAGCGGCCAGAGTCGGCGGCGCGAGGTCGCGTTTCCGGGCACGACGATCATCTCCCCCGAGAGGGTAGCAGGAGGGACCGGAACGGCCAACCCGGGAATCCTCGCTGGGGCCACTGCCCTGACGGCGGCGGCGAGTGGAAGGTACAATCGTCGCGGGAGCGGGGCGGCCGTGGCGTCATTCGAGATCGTATCGGACTTCAAGCCGACGGGGGACCAGCCGGCGGCGATCGAAGGGCTCCTGCGGGGCCTCGGGGCAGGGCGCCGCGATCAGGTGCTCCTGGGGGTGACCGGCTCCGGGAAGACCTTCACGGTGGCGAACGTCGTCGCCCGCGCGAACCGGCCGACGCTCGTCATGGCCCACAACAAGACCCTCGCGGCCCAGCTCTACCAGGAGTTCCGGCGGCTCTTCCCGCGGAACGCGGTGGAGTACTTCGTCTCCTACTACGACTACTACCAGCCCGAGGCGTACGTCCCGCAGTCCGATACCTACATCGAGAAGGAGGCGACGATCAACGAGGAGATCGACCGGATGCGCCACTCGGCGACCCGGGCGCTCTTCGAGCGGCGCGACGTGCTGATCGTGGCCAGCGTCTCGTGCATCTACGGGCTCGGGTCGCCGGAGGCCTACCACGGGATGATGCTCCTCGTCGCGCGCGGCGAGAGGCTCGACCGCGACCGCGCCATCCGGAAGCTGGTGGAGATCCAGTACGAGCGGACCCCCGCCGACCTCAGGCGCGGCGCGTTCCGCGTCCGGGGCGACACCCTGGAGATCTGGCCGGCGTACGCGGAGGACGCGCTCCGGATCGAGTTCTGGGGAGACGAGGTCGAGCGGCTCTCGCGCATCGATCCCGTCCGAGGCAGGTCGGTCGAGGCGCTGGAGCGCGCGCCGGTGTATCCCAACAGCCACTACGTGACCCCTCGCGAGGACCTGCTGCGGGCGATCGACGCGATCCGCGCGGAGCTCAAGGGTCGTCTCGCCGTCCTCGAGGGGGCGGGAAAGCTCCTCGAGGCCCAGCGGGTCGAGCAACGCACCCTCTTCGACCTCGAGATGATGCAAGAGGTCGGGTACTGTCACGGGATCGAGAACTACTCGCGCCACCTCACGGGGCGCGACGAGGGGCAGCCGCCCCCGACCCTGATCGACTACCTGCCGAAGGACGCGCTCCTGGTGATCGACGAGAGCCACGCGACCGTGCCGCAGATCCAGGGGATGTTCAAGGGGGACCGAGCCCGCAAGACGACGCTGGTCGATTACGGCTTCCGTCTCCCCTCCGCGCTGGACAATCGGCCGCTGACCTTCGAGGAGTTCGAGGAGCGCCGGGGGCAGACGCTCTACGTGTCGGCCACTCCCGCGCGGTACGAGCTCACGCTCGCCGGCGGCGAGGTGGTGGAGCAGGTCGTCCGCCCGACCGGCCTCCTCGACCCCGAGGCGCTCGTCCGGCCGGTCGAGGGACAGGTGGACGACCTGCTCGGGGAGATCCGGGCGCGCGTCGGGCGCTCCGAGCGGGTGCTGGTCACCA